>CAZOLN010000145.1:0-6466 GCA_964580565.1 uncultured Anaerolineales bacterium | reverse complement strand
ACCCAGAGGAAGTGGGCCTCCTCGATCCGCTCGCCGTGAGCCTCCAGCCATCGCCACACCAGGTTCCGCTCGTCCCACATCTCCACCTCGGAGCCGATGAACCAGACCCGTTCCCGCCCCTGCGTCGTCCAGGCCATCCGTTCCCCTACTTGCTCCTCGTCCACCAGGTATGTGCCATCGGGTGAGCGGTGGTTGGTGTAGAGGCCATCGGCCCAGTCGTAGACGGCGGGTTCGAAGTAATAGTCGAACGTGTACCGGATGTGGGGGATCTGGAAGATCAGGAGGTCCCCCGGCTCGTACCGTTCCTGGACGAAGGCCGCCGCCGCCCGCAGGTCGGCCTTGGTGGGCAGGGTGGATTGGACCCACAGGTTGCCGCCGAAGACCAGGAGGACCGCCAGCGTCAGGGGGACGGCGGGCCATTTTCCCCGTTGCCACAGGAAGCCGATCCCCGCTCCGCACAGCAGGTAGAGCGCTGGGGCGGCCCAGATGAGGTACCGGTCGGTGAAGAGCGGTTGTCGTAGTGAGACGGCCCAGATCCCCAGCAGCGGCACCCCCACCCAGCCGATCAGGCTCAGGGTCACCCGCATCCCCTCCGATCGCCTTCCCCGTTCCACGAGCATCCCTGCCATTCCCAGCGACGCAGCGAGTCCACACGGCAGGAACCCCCACGGCCGCCCCCAGGCCCATATCCCTGTCGTCCACCCCGTCCACAGGATCCCCGCCATCTGGCCCAGGGTGTAGCGGGGGAACCCGGTCTCGCGGGGGACCAGCGCGTGGCGGATCTCCCACGCCGCCAGGGGGAGGTAGGGTAGGGTGAGCAGGGCCAAGGTGATCGCGGCCCCTGCCCAGCGGCGCCATCCACGGGGCCGCCAGACCGCCAGGAGGAGAACGTACAGGGGGACCAGCAGCGCGCACCAGAGGTGCAGGTAGAAGGTGAGGGTTGTGGCGACGACCACCGTCGCCCACCACCGTCCTCCTCCCCCCTCCGCCGCTCGCCGGAGCGCGTAGATCGCCAGGAGGACGAGGGACGACACCACCGCGTACATCTTGACCTCCTGGCTGTACCAGGTCAGGTAGGGGGAGAAGGCGGTCAGCAGGGCTGCCGCCGCTCCTGCCGTGCGGTGGATCAGCCGGGCCCCCAGCACGTAGGTCAGCGGTACGGCCAGCACGCCGAACCAGAGGGAGAGGAACCGGAGGGCGGCGACGGAGGTGCCGCTCAGGCCGATCCAGCCCCGCAGGAGGAAATAGTACAACGGGCCGTTGTTGCGGATCAAGCCCCCCGCGACGGTGACCACCCGGTTCCAGAGGGGAAGGTCCGGCCGGACCGGGGGGATCGGCGTCGGCGGGCAGGCGCAGGGAGGGAAGGCGGATGGGATGTAGGCGGGGTTCACCGCCCGAAGTAGCGCGTTGGGGAAGCCGAAGGCGTAGCACAGGGCATCGACCTCGTCCCGCCAGAGGGATTGGGCCTCCAGCGGGAGGGCGCGGACGGCGAAGGCCAGGAGAACGAGCAGGAGGAGGAAGAGGGGCCGGTTTCGGGAGGGACGGCGCGGGGGTGTGTGGCTCACCACCTCTTCACCGCTCGCACCAGGAACCCGACGGCCAGCCCGGCGACGAAGCCGCCGATATGGGCGAACCAGGCCACACCGCCGGTCGCCAGGGTCATCGCCCCCAGGCTGAGGAAGCCGTTGAAGAGTTGGATGACGAACCACATTCCCAGCACGATGAGGGCTGGCACACGGGCGACGCGCATGAAGTAAAATCCGGGGACGAGCACCCGCACCGGCGCGGTTGGGTAGAGCACCAGATACACGGCCAACACCCCGGCGATGGCGCCACTGGCTCCTACACCGGGGATCTGGGAGGTCGGGGCGACGAAGACCTGCGCTAGGCCAGCGGCGATCCCCGCTGCCAGGTAGAAGAGGAGGTAGCCGATCCGCCCCAGAGCCTCCTCGACGTTGTCGCCAAAGATCCAGAGATAGAGCATGTTGCCGATCAGGTGGGCCCACCCGGCGTGGAGGAACATCGAAGTGAGGAGGGTGAAGGGGGCCCAGGGATACTGCGTCGGATGGGTGATGTAGTAGGGAACCGCCCCGAACGTCATCAGCAGGGTGTCCACGTATGGACCCAATATCCATTCGAAAAGGAAGACCACGACGTTGGCGGCGATCAGCCCATACGTGACCACCGGCGCCCGCAGGCTACGGATCTCATCCGAAATCGGAATCATCGTTCCCCCCTTGCTTCCCCGCTTTCTTGTCTCCCCGCTACCGCCGCCGATTCGGCCTCGGCCAGTACCCTCGGTGCAGCGTGCGCGCCTCGGAGACCACGACGATCGCCTTCTCGTCCGCCTCCTCGGCGATCCGGACCACCTCCGGCACGCTCTTTCGGGGTACCAGCGCTTCGACGACGACGACAGGGGCCTCCCGCCCTCGACCGTACAACTGCGTGGCCCCGAACCCGGCCGCCCGGAGGGCGTCGGCGACCTCACCGCCGTGGGCGGTGGAGATGATCTGGATCTGGGCGTACCCCAGGGCGAGCCGCTGTTCCACCGCCAATCCCAGCCACGTCCCCACGGCAAAGCCCCCCACGTAGGCAGCGATGTTCAGCACGTTGTCCAGGTTGGTCACCACCTTCCCGATGGCGATGACGTAGACGAGGGTGCTCAGACTGCCGGTGAGGATGGCCGGGAACTTCCGTCCCTGGACCGTGAGGATGGTCGCCAGGGTGCTGACGGTGATGCCCACCGCCCGCAGCAGGAAGATGAGCAAGGCATCTAAGGCGAGCTCCGTTCCCATTATTCCGGCTCCGATTGGATGCCCCACCAGTACATATCGGCCAATCGCTGATGCTCCTGGCGCAGGCGGACGTAACTTTCGTACCGGTGCTGGTGGATCTTCCCTTCCTCGAGCGCCGTGAGGACGGCACACCCTGGCTCCACCGTGTGGGTGCAGTCGGAGAAGCGGCATTGGGAGACGTAGGGGGCGATGTCCGGGAAGTAGGCGTCCAACTCCTCCGGCTCCACGTCGAAGAGGGCCAGCGCCCGGATGCCCGGCGTGTCGGCGACCCAGCCGCCCTCGTCCAGCGGGAAGAGTTGGGTGACCACGGTGGTGTGCCGTCCTTTGCCGGTGGCGTAACTGATCTCCCGCACCTGGAGCCCCAGTCCTGGTTGGATGACGTTGAGCAGGCTGCTCTTCCCCACCCCCGACGGCCCGACCAGGGCGGAGATCTTGTCTTTCAGACAGGCCGCCAGTTCGTCCACCCCCTTCCCCGTTTCGGCGCTGGTGTAGATCACCGGGTAGCCGATCTCCTCGTAGATCCCGAAGAGTTGGCGCGGGACGTCGGGCTCCACGAGGTCGATCTTGTTGGCGCAGATCACGGCGGGGATCTCCTGCAGTTCCGCGCCCACCAGGAGCCGGTCCAGCATCCGCAACCGCGGCTTCGGCTCGGCGCAGGCGAAGACGAAGACCGCCTGGTCGGGGTTCGCCAGGATCACCTGCTCCCGCTCGGAGAGGAACCCTTTACGGTCCCACCGCCGGGAGCCCCGACCGCCGGGAGGGGGCTCCAGTCGGGTGAGGGCCCGCTCCCGCTCCTTCACCTCTTCGATCACCCCGGTCCCGTCCGGCAGCACCTGGATCCGCACCCGATCCCCCACCGCCACAGGGTCGGTGTCCAGGCGGGTCCGCTTCAGCCGTCCCCGCAGCCGACAGAGGATGTCCCCCTGGTCGGTGTGGACGGTGTAGAAGCCGCTCTGTGCCTTGATGACCAACCCGTCGATCAGTTCCACTCTCCTCTCTCCTTGAGCCTTGGACCTGAAGGCGATCAGGGCGTCGACGTGGGTACCGGCGTGCCCTCCGCCTCCTGGCAGAGGCGGATGCCCTCCAGGGCGTTCGGCTCCTCAGGGTCGATCTGAAGGGCCGCATCGAAGAGGGGATAGGCCCGCTCGCACTGAGCCATATAAAAGTAGCAGAGCCCCAGGGTGTAGAAATGCTCGATGCGGGGACCCCGCACCGGTTCGGCTGTTCCCTCGAACTCCACACTCCCGTCCGCCGCTAAAGGCAGCGGGCCGGTGCTGAACGACGTGCCGTCCAGTCTCTCCAGCCCGTGGAACCACCCTACGTACACCTGGTCGGCAGGAAGGGCAGGAAGGCCGTGCGCGGAGAGGATGTACCGTCCGGAGATCACGTCCAGAGATAGCCGCCCGCCGGCTCCCCCTTTTCCCTCCAGATAGATCGAGGGCTCCAGCGTCGCCGCCAGTCGGGTTCGTTGTTCGTTTCCCCACACCAGTTCCCCCTCCAGCGCCACGTCGGGCGAGGGGTAGGGTAGGGGTTCCTGGGCCGACTCCACCGTGATGGAGAAGCCATAGGCTTTCCGCCGGGCGGCCTGATAGGCCAGGTCGATCGCCTTCTCGAAGTTGGGGATGGCCGATTCGTAGTTCCGGCGTACCCAGTACGTGGTCGCCAGGTGGCCGTAGGCCGGAGCGTAGTTCGGATCCGCCTCGATGGCCTGCTCCAGGTACGACTGGGCCAGTTCGTAATCCTCGATGGCGAAGTAGGTCCATCCCAACTGGTCCAGCGCATCCGGCCGCTTCGGGTCCAGTTCGACGGCCTGCTGGAAAGCCTGGAGGGCGCTGGCCGTGTCGGCGAGGGCCAGGTAGTTCCGGCCGATGTCCAGGTAGAGGTGGGCAAGGTATGGATGGACCTCCAGGGCCTTCTGGTACGCCTCGATGGCCCCGCTCCAGTTCCCCAGGTGTTCCAGCACGTAGCCGTAGGCTCGGTGGGCATCCACGTTCCGGGGGGCCAGTTCCAGCGCCTTTTGGGCGGCCTCCAGCCCCTTCTCCACCCGTCCGTCGTCGGTGTACGCCTCGGCCAGGTAGGCGTAGGCTTCAGCGTAGGCCGGGTCCAGTTCCACCGCCCGCAGGCAGGCCTCGATGGCTTCGGGCACCCGTCCGGCCCAGTCGTAGGCCAGCCCCAGCACCGCCCACGCAGGTGCGGACTCGGGGGCGACGTCGACCCCCTTCTCCCCCCAGTCGACGGCCTCCTCGGGGCGCCCCTTGAGCACCAGCAACCGCGTCAGGGGGACGTAGAGGTTGACGTCATCGGGGGCCAGACGGATCGCCTGTTCGTAGGCTTGGATCGCCCCGTCCAGGTTCCCCTGGATGTACTGGGCCTCCGCCTCGTCCCGGTAGGAGTAGGCGGAGCGGGTCGGCGTCGCCGTCGGCGTGAAGGGGTTTTCGATCTGGCGACGCTGGATCAGCGTGTAGGCGTAGAGCGCCCCTGCGATGAGGATCAGCAGGAACAGCACACGCCAGGGATTGGACCGTCTCCGTTTCCGCGGGCGAATGTACATCGACGATTCTCTCGAAAGGAATGCGGGGCAATCATAACATCGGGCTGGCGGCAAGTCAAGCCATTCACGAATCGAGCGCGAATGCACGAATTGGGGAGCCGCGGGCCGGGTGGATTTGCCCCCTGCCGGAAGAGCGGTACAATCTTCTCCATCATCGTTCGGTGTTATCCTTGCCGGAGGAGCGGTTTGGAGCGGTTGGAGCGCGCGCGAATCGAGGCTCTTCTGCGGACGGCTCGCTGGGGCCGGGATCTGGTCCTTCTGCCGCGGACCGGGTCGACCAATGACGTAGCGAAGAGGATGGCCCTGGAGGGCGCGCCGGAGGGGACGGTGGTCGTCGCCGAGGAGCAGACCGCGGGGCGGGGGAGGTTGGGGCGGCGGTGGGTTGCGCCAGCAGGGACCTGCCTTCTGTGCTCGCTGCTGTTTCGGCCCCCTTTGCCCCTCTCGCGAGCCAACTGGCTGACGATGCTCACGTCGATGGCGGCGGCGGACGCCATCCGGGAGCAGACCGGGCTTCGGGTGGACCTGAAGTGGCCCAACGACCTGATCGTCGCCGATCGGGGGCCCGGCGGCGAGGCCAGGGCGTGGCGCAAACTGGCCGGCGTGTTGACGGAGACGGGGGTGAGGGGGGAGCGGTTGGACTTCGTCGTCGTCGGGATCGGGATCAACGTCAACGTGCCTCCGGACCTGTTGCCGGGGCTGGCCCCCAACGCCACGAGCATCCTGGCGGAGACGGGGGAGAGGGTGGACCGGGCGGCCCTGTTGGCGGGCTTCTTGAACGAGGTCGAGCGGCGGTACACGGCGCTTCGGGCCGGGGAGAGCCCCCGTCGGGAGTGGGTTGCGCGGCTCGCCACCATCGGCCGGCCGGTCCAGGTCCACACCTCCACCGCCATCCTTGTCGGCGTCGCGGAGGGGGTGGATGAGGAGGGGGCGTTGTTGTTGCGGACCGCGGACGGTGTGCTCCACCGGCTGTTGGCCGGCGACGTGACGCTGCGGGGTGGCCCAGGCCCGGCGTCGGCTCGGGATGATGTGGGGTGATCCTGCAGCCTGCAGCGGATGCCCTTTCGCAATGGCTGGGACCGCGTCGGGTGTGCTTCGGTTCGTGGGCGGAGGTGCCTGCTGG
>CAZOLN010000144.1:3703-6540 GCA_964580565.1 uncultured Anaerolineales bacterium | reverse complement strand
CCCACCGCCTGTCCCCGCCAGTGGTTGTTCATATACACGAGGGTAAGCGAAGCCTCCATGTCCAGTTGGCGGATCTTGGGTACCCACTCCTTCAGTTCCTCGTCGCTGTAGGTGTAGTCGTACCGTTCCCAGGCCTCCTCGTGCTGCCACCACTTGGCGGCGTTGCGGCCGTGGAAGCGGACGTAGGCCACGGGGCCCGTCGCCACGGCAACGGGAGGGATCAGCCCGCGCAGCCGGGGCTGGTCCACGCAGCAGAAACCGAAGCGCAGGGCCCGCAGGTCGTCGAAGGTGCGCTGCGATACCCACTCCCGACGGCGGAACTCCACCACCACCGGCAGGTCGCCGAAGCCGTCCCGAAGCCGGCGGAGGTAGTCCCGGTTCTCCTCGGTGGCGCGAAAGGAGTAGGGGAACTGGACCAGCACGCAGGCGAACTTGCCTTCCTCCTGCAGCGGCCTCAGCGCTTCGACGAACTCCCGCACCAACGGCTCCGGGTTCTCCCGCTCGTGGGTGATGCCCTGGAAGGCCTTGACGGAGAAGAGGAACCCGTCGGGCACCTTGTCCGCCATCCGGGCCAGGGTGTGGGGGCTGGGGATGCGGTAGAAGGTGAAGTTCAACTCGCAGGTCGGGAACTCGCGGGCGTAGAACGAAAGCCACTCCTGCTTGGGCAGGTCCGGCGGATATACCGGCCCCACCCAGTCGTCGTAACTGAAACCGCTGGTACCGATCAGAACGGTCATTCTCCCCCGCCCCCTGTATCTGTTTTACCACAGAGGCACAGAGGGCACGGGGTTTTCCCCCAGATGTTCCTCCGTGCTCTCTGTGTCTCTGTGGTTTCTTGACGGCCGAGCCCCGGTTGCCTACGAGGTGCGATCTCCTCCTCCGTTGGTCAGGCAGGCTCGCAGGGCTTCCTCCCCATCCTCGGTGACCAGGGCGATGATCACGTCGCCGGCCTCCAAGCGGGTGTGGCCGCGCGGGATAAGGACCCGCCCGCCGCGGCGGATGGAGGCGATGACGCACTTAGGGGGGATGCAGAGTTCCTGCAGCGTCTTGCCGATCGCCCCATCCCCATCCCGCAGGGGGATCTCCACGATGTGGACCCCTAGTCGGTGTTGGAGTTGGACCCGCTCCATATGGGTCAGCCGGGCCTGCTCGCTGATGTAGGCCTGGGAGTAGGCGCGGATGATGTCGCCCCGGCGGAGGAGCCCCACGACGCGCCGGGGGTTGGCCCGGTCCACCACCGGGATGCGGCCCACGTCCAGCGCGCCAAAGTGGCGAAGGGCGTCCTCCAGCGTCTCGTCGGGGAAGGCGGTGCGCACCCGGGTCGTGCAGATGTCGCGCACCTTCCCGGCCATCAGTTGCTCCGACGCGGCCCGCTCCAGGTCGGCCAGGGTGACCACCCCGTACAGTTCCCCCTTCTCATCGAGCACCACCAGCCCGTGATGGTGGGTCTCGTCGAAGATGCGGGCCAGTTCGGTGAGGGGCGTGTCCGGCGTCACCGTGACCATCTGGTCGATGGGCGTCATCGCCTCCCCCACCAGGATGGTCCGCATCAGGTTCAGGTTCTTCCCGGCGTAGACGTCGATCCCCCGTCGCTTCAGTTTGAGGGTGTAGATGCTCTCCCGGTAGAGGTGCCGGGCGACGACGGTGCTGATGACCGTGGAGAGCATCAGGGGGAGGATGATCCGGTAGTCCTGGGTCATCTCGAAGAGGATGAGGATGGAGGTGATAGGCGCGCGGGCGGCGGCGGCGAAGACGGCCGACATCCCCACCAGCGCGTAGGCGGCCGGTACAGCGGTCCCCTCCGGCATCCACTGATGGACCATCAGGCCGAAGACGCCGCCGAGCATCGAGCCGATGAACAGGGAGGGGGCGAAGACGCCGCCGGAGCCGCCGGAGCCGATGGTGATGGAGGTCGCCAGGATCTTGAGCACGGCCAGCAGGGCGACCGTCGAGAGCACCAACTGGTTGTGCAGGACCGCCTCGATGGCTCCGTATCCGACGCCGAACAGGTCGGGGAGCCAAAAGCCCATCAGGCCCATCAGCAGCCCACCGGCCACAGGCTTGAGGTACTCCGGGAAGCGCCAGGCCTCGAAGAGGTCCTCAAACCAGTACAGGATGCGGGTGAAGCCCACGCCGACGAAGGCGGCGACGACGCCGAGCAGGGCGTAGATGGGCAGTTCCCACACGCTGGCCGGGGCGTAGGGGGGGATGGGGAAGGCCGGGACGTCGCCGAAGTAGATGCGGCCGATGACGCTGGCGGTGACGGAGGCGACGACTACGGTGGTGAACTGCATCAGGCCGAACTCGGCCAGGATGATCTCCAGAGCGAACATCACCCCGGCGATAGGGGCGTTGAAGGTGGCCGCGATCCCGGCAGCCGCGCCGCACGCGACCAGGTTGCGGATCCGCTGGTCCGACAGGTGGAGCAACTGGCCGATGGTGGAGCCCAGGGCGGAGCCGATCTGGACGATGGGCCCCTCGCGGCCGACCGACCCGCCGCTGCCGATGCAGATAGACGAGGCCAGCGATTTGACCACGACGACGATGGGGCGGATGCGGCCGCCGCGCAGGGCGACGGCTTCCATCACCTCGGGTACGCCGTGCCCCTTGGCCTCGCGAGCCAGGAAGTAGATCATCGGTCCCACCAGCAGGCCACCGAGGGCCGGGACGATGATGACGTAGTAGGGCCCCATGAACGAGAGCCATTCCCCCAGCGTGTCGAAGAAGAAGCGCTGGAAGGCGTTGATGAGCCATCGGAAGAGCACCGCGCCGAAGCCGCCCCCCAGTCCTACCAGGAGGGCCATCGTCACCATCACAGCGGTCTCCGAGGTCCAGAA
>CAZOLN010000144.1:0-3603 GCA_964580565.1 uncultured Anaerolineales bacterium | reverse complement strand
CGGAAATAGGCGATGTCCAGGATGCCGCCCTTTCGCTCCGCCTTCTCTTTGAAGACGGCCTCAACGCACATCCCGATGCAGACCTGATCGGGATCGACCTCGCCCAGGTAGTGGACCAACCCGCCGTCGGTGCCGTCCAGTTGGATGAAGGCCAGGATCCGCGGTTCGTCCAGCGGGTTTCCGTCCAGGTCGACGTGGACGACGGTGTAGGTGCGCACCCGGCCGGTGGACGGCACCTCGACCCACTCATCCAGGTGGGCGAAGCACCGTTCGCAGTAGAGGCGGGGCGGCACGTAGGTCAGATCGCACTCGGGGCAGCGGGTGCCCATCAGCCGGCCGTTCTCCAGGATCTCCCGGAAGAACCGCTCCCCGGCGATCCCCACCGTGTACCGGCTGGAGATCGGGATCTCCCCCTCCCAGGCGAGGGCGTCCCGCAGGTGTTGGATTCGATACATCAGGCTCATCTGAGACCTCCTCTACTCCAGCGGCTTGAAATACAAGATGTCGGTGATGGCGCCAGTTCGTTCCTCCGGTGGCTTCCAGACCGCTGCGACCCGCATCCCGATCTTCACCGCTTTCGGGTCCACCTCGCCCAGGAGGTGCATGATGCCCATCCCCGGCGAGGCCCCGTCGATACCGATGACGGCGGGGATCTGCGGCTCCTCGATGCGGACCATGTCCCAGGTGACGTAGCAGAGGGAGAAGGTGATCACGGTGCCGGTGTCCTCCAGGGGGACGAACTCGTCGATGGGGGCGAAGCAGTGCTCGCAGAACATCCGGGGTGGGACCATCACCCGGCCGCAGTTGGCGCAGCGGGTCCCCACCAGCCGCCCGGCCTTCAGTTCCTGGAGAAACCGCCCGATGGCGACCCCGGCGTCCCAGGCGTAGCGGGCGTTCGGGACCCAGGTCTCGAAGAGGACGCGGCCTTCCTGGAAGTCCTTCTCCCGCAGGTAGACGGTTTCGTACACGTGTTCTTTCATCTTCCCCCTCCTAGATCCCCAGCACGATCACCGTGCCGACCTGCATCAGGTCGCCCCAGGCCTGGGCCACGCCGCGCTTGGGCTGCCCCGGCACCTGGCGGGCGCCAGCCTCGCCGCGCAGTTGCCAGAAGATCTCGGCCACCTTCATCAGCCCGGCGGCCGCGATGGGGTTGCCCACGCCCAAGAGGCCCCCGCTGGGGCAGACCGGCAGGTCGCCGTCCCGCTGGGTGATCCCCAGCGCCGTCGCCTCCGGGGCCTTCCCCTTGTCGAAGAGCAACAGCCCTTCCAAGTGATGGAGCTCCTTGTAGTCGAAGGGGTCGTAGGGCTCGGCGATGTGGATCTGTTTGCGCGGCTCGGTGATCCCGGCCATCTTGTAGGCCATCCGCGCGGCCTCCTCCACGTACACCGGATACGAGAGGTCGCGGTTGGTCCAGTAGGCGGTGTCCAGGCTCCAGCCCACCCCTTCCACCCAGACCGGCTTGTCGGTGACGCGGCGGGCGACGTGCTCGGCGCACATCACCAGCGCTACCGCCCCGTCGCTGATGGGGCTCACGTCCCCCCGCTGCACCGGCCAGGCCAGGACCTCCGTGTTCAGGATGTCCTCGACGGTGATGTTGGGATCGCCCAGCAGTGCGGCCGGGTGGTCGGCAGCGTTCCGCTTGTTCTTGACGGCGACGAGGGCGATGTCCTTCTTGGAGAGGCCGTAGCGGGACATGTAGGCGTTCATCTCCAGGGCGAAGATCCACAGGAGGTTCGGCTTGAGGGGACGCTCGGTGGTGTGGTCGAAAATCGTCAGGAAAGCCCCCTGGGGGTGGGGCTGGCAGGAGGACATCTTCTCCTCGCAGACGACGAGGACAGTGTCGAAGAGGCCGCTGGCGACGTGGTACCAGCCCTGGATGGCGGCGAAGACCCCTGTGCCGCCGCCGACGTAGCCGCGGATGACCGGCTTGCCCCAGCCACCCGCCCCGTCGGAGAGGTACTCGCTGTTCATATGGACGCCGTCGAACGCCTCCGGTGCGGTGTCCACGACGACGGCGTCGATGTCGTCCAGCGTCAGTTCGCAGGACTCCAACGCCTTGCTGGCCGCTTCCCACGCCAGTTCCTTGGCTGTCTCCTGGGCGCGGCGGACGAACTTGGTCATTCCCGCGCCCACGATCGCGACTCGGTTCCATCCCATCGCCAGCCTCCTCAGTTGCTCAAGATCACGGCGGCCCCACTGGTGGTGGGCACGCCGCGCCAGGCGAAGGCCAATCCGGTCTCGACTCCCTCCAGTTGCCGCTCGCCGGCCTCGCCTCGCAGTTGCAGCACCACCTCCAGAACGCGGGCCAATCCGGTGCAATCGAGCAGATGCCCCTCACCGAGTGCCCCGCCGGAGGGGTTCACCGGGAACTCGCCCTCCAGCTCGGTGCCGCCCTCCAGGGTCCACAGCCCCGCCTCGCCCGGCTTGCAGAGCCCCAGCGCTTCCAGGTGCTGGAGTTCCTTGTAGGCGAAGGTGTCGTCGATCTCAGCGAAGTCGATCTCCGTCCGCGGGCTCTTGATCCCGGCGGTGCGGTAGGCCATCTGCCCGGCCAGGTAGGCGTATCGGGCCTGCCCCCACGGCCGGCTTTCCAGCCAGAAGGTGTCGTTGGCCCAGCCGATCCCCCGCACCCAGATCGGCTTATCGGTGAGGGCGCGGGCGGTCTCCCCCGAGGCCAGCACCATCACCACCGCGCCGTCGGCGTGGTCGGCGCAGGCTAGACGGGTGAGCGGCTCGGCGATGGGCTCCGACGCCAGCACGTCGTCGATCGTCAGATCGGCACCGTATCCGGCTAGGGGGTTGAGGAGACCGTTGGCCCGGTTCTTGACCACCACCTGGGCGCACGCCTCCAGGGGCGTCCCCGTCTCCGCCAGGTATCGCCGCATCTCCATCCCGGCGATGAAGTAGGGATGCGCGCCCAGCGGGCGGTTGAAGACGGGGTCCATCGCGTAGGCCAGGATGTAGGGAAGGGTCAGGATGTTGGAGGCCTTGCTGTGGGCCTCGACGACCACGACGTCGAACTGACCGGTGAGGATCTGCATCACCGCCGCCGCGATGCCGTGGATCCCGTCGCCGGTGATGGTCTGCACCGGCCGATGGAGCGCGCCCAACTGGTCGGGCACGTACTCGTCGAAGATGCTGGTCCCCTCGTTGAAGTCCTCGGCCACGGTGACGAAACTGTCCACGTCCCGACGGGGATCGATCCCGGCGTCCTCGTAAGCGCGGACGGCGGCCTCGTACATTATCTCCTTGTAGGAGAGGTCGGGCGTGATGGAGCGAAAGGGACTCCACCCCACCCCCACGATGGCGACTTCTCGGATCATAGGCCTGACCTCCTTGTAAGATCCTGGAAAACCGTTCCCTGGAGATCCATCACGACACTCCCCCGTCCACCTCCTTCACCGATGATAGATTGGGCAAGCGAGCCACAGGTCAGAAAGGGCGCTTGCCGGAGACCACAACCGACCAGCGCCCTGGTGTCTCGAAAGGGAGGTCCATTTTTCTGAAGAGTCTGTCGCCATCTACAAGATCGTTCGGCTACGCGGCTATATTCTATACCACTTGACCCAAAATGGCAAAGCGGCAGTCCGACCGGCTTCGAATGCC
>CAZOLN010000143.1:0-6639 GCA_964580565.1 uncultured Anaerolineales bacterium | reverse complement strand
CGACGCCTCCGCTTCTGGCCCCGCCGTCGGCCCCAGGCAGCGAGGGGAGGGAAAGGAGGTGAGGGATGAAAGAACAATTCGTCCGCGACCTGCGGCCGGGCGACCGGGTCCTCAGCTTCTTCCTCGTCCGCCACAAGCAACTGGAGCCCTTCCGCGATCGGACCCGAGGCGAGTTCCTGACCCTGATCCTGGCCGATCGGACGGGCGAGGTCCTGGCCCGGGTCTGGGAGGACGCGCCCGCCGTGGCCGAGACCTTCAGGGAAGGCCAGGTGGTCAAGGTGCTGGGGCGGATGGAGGAATACCTGGACCGGTGGCAGGTGATCGTGGAGAAGATCCGGCCGGCCGAGGAGGAGGAGTACGACCTGGCCGACTTCGTCCCCGCGACCGAGCGGGATGTGGATGAGATGCTGGCGGAGGTACGGCGGACCATCGAAGAGGTGGAGAACCCCCACCTGCGCGCCCTTCTGCTCCACTTCTTCGACGACCCCGACTTCGTCGCCCGCTTCTCCCGCGCCCCCGCCGCCCGCCGGGTCCACCACGCCTACCTGGGAGGGCTCCTGGAGCACACCGTGGAGATGGTCCACCTCTGCCGGTCGCTGCTGGAACTCTACCCCGAGATCCACCGCGACCTCCTGCTGACCGGCGCGCTCCTGCACGACGTGGGGAAGACGCGGGAGTTCCACTACGAGACCGACATCACCTACTCCGACGAGGGACGGCTGCTGGGCCACGTGGTCCTCTCGCTGGAGATGGTGGACGCGGCCCTGGCGGAGATGGAGGACTTCCCGGAGGAACTGGCGCTGCGGCTACGCCACATGATCGTCAGCCACCACGGGCGGTACGAGTGGGGCTCCCCCCGACGGCCGAAGACGCTGGAGGCGGCGGCCCTCCACCACGTGGAGAACCTCAGCGCCCAGGTCAACCGGTTCCACCGCATCATCGCCACGCGGCGGGACCCCACCCGCCCGTGGACCGAATACGACACCCTCCTGCGGCGGTCGCTCTACGCGGGGCGGGAGGGCGACCTCTCCGTAGAGGAAGAGGGGCAGTTGGCGTAGCAGCGCACTGCGCCCCTACTGCCGCCGAAAGGCGGCCCCCCACGCCCCTCCGCCCAACAGCACCGCCCCCACCGCCAAAAGCAGGACAGGCAGCACGCCGCTGCCGGGGATGGGCATGCCGGCGACGACCCAGAGGGCGAGGACCATTCCGCCACAGAGCAGATACCCCACAGTTCGCACCTTCATCTCTCACCTCGTCGACTTGGAGAGGGCCCGGGCGGTTCCCGCCCCTCTGGCCTCTCGATCGGGGTGTGCCCACCTCATCCTACGCCCGGGCCTTGCAGTGAGCACCTCCCCAGGCCCCGCCCCTTTCGCCACTGTAGCATACCACGCCCGGGAAGCGGGCGCTGGACGGAAAAGAGACGGGCCCCCGACGGTTACCCGCCGGAGGCCCGTCGAACGCCCAACGGAAAACCTGCGCTTCCCCGACGGCCTGCCTCGCCCGCAGCGACCCCACCTGCCGATCGCGGATCGGCCCGTTCGGATCACTCGGTCGGCCCTATCCCGCGCAACACCACCCTCAGGACCCGGTCCGTGTCCAGCCTAAGGGCGTACCGGACCTCCCCCCCATCCGCCGACGCAGGGGAGGGGTCCGAGGTCGCAAGGTCCGCCCCCTGCGGGAGCAGGAGCCGCACCTCCAGGTCCACCCCCCGGGTCCCCGGCTGCTTCTGGACGGTCAGGGTGTATTCGACCTCCCCGGATCCCAGGGCGCGCAGCACGTCGGTCGGCAGGAGGTACTCGAAACGGGTCTCCAGCGCCTGCCCCGGGGGCAGGAGGAAGAAGGTGGCGAACACCTGATGTCCGGTCTCGGCGGACTCAACCGTCACCTCGCCCGAGGTGGGCCGACCGCTCATCATCGCCTCCCCTGGGACGGGATGCGGCGTGGCCGCCAGGAGCGTGCTGTTGGGAGGAACATACACCCGAAGGTAGTCCCAGTAGCACCGGCGGGTCATCTGCTCGTAGGTGGGATCGTAGCGGGGCTCCTGACGACAGGGAGACTCCCCCTCCGCGACGGGATGGCGATGCCGGACGGTGAGGACGGCCCGCGGCCGGGCCGGATCGGTGAGATCGACGACGTACTCAAGCGACTCCTCGACCAGGGCGTTGACCTTGTTGAACCCCATATTGGTGTCCACCACCATCAGATAATCGCCCGAAACGGACCGCATCGCGCCATCCCATCCCAGTTCCTTCAACAGATCCGCAGCCTGCTCGTCCTGGAGATAGACCAGCAGGTCCTTCCGCTCCAGGGACTGAAGCACCGCCCGCGCCAGGCGGGCGGGGTCCACCCGCTCCGGTTCTTCCCTCACGCGGCGCAGGACCGCCTCCAGCAGGTGGGCCATGAAATCCTTCCGGTGCCGCCACCAGTCGTCGGCGGGCGCCTCTCCCGGGGCCCAGGCCTCCCGTGCCGCCCGGATCACGTTCTCCCCGGTGACCGGCTCCGGATACCCCTCCACCTCCAGCGGCCCCAGCGCGTCGACCAGACGCTGGATCGCCTGTTGGTCCAGCGCGATGACCCCATCCGCCACAACGTCCCGCCCGACGGCGTACAGCGTCATGGCCGTCCGCGCCGAGGTGGGGAAATCCGGGCTCCAGTTGCTATCCCGGAAGAGCCACAGGTCGATCAGCATGTACTCCCTCAGCGGGGATGGCGGCTCAGGGTAGGGTTGGGAGAGATCGTCCACCGCGTAACTGTCCTCGAACTCCACCTCCAGCAGTTCGCCGCCCTCCACCGCCACCCGGGCCACGCCGCTGATGAAGCCCCCGGTGGCCCGGAGTTCGTCCTCGTTCTGGACCAGGATCAGGTAGACGCGGCGACCGTCGGCGCCCAGCAGCCGGGGCAGGACCAGGCCCCCCTTGAGCCCCCGCTCGAAGAGGGGAAGGTACCGATCCAGCCGATCCACCAGCCCCCGCACCCGGGGGCTCAGCCGCCCCGCGTCCACCCGGTCCCGCGCGGACCGGGCGGCCTCCACGTGGGCCAGCGCTTCCTCCCACTCCGGCTGAGCCTGGGCAGCGACGGCGGTCACCTCCTCCAACAGACCCCGGTCGTCCGGTCCGGTCCCTCCGGTTTGGACCCGTTCCAACAAGGGGACCAGCGGCTCCACGGCGATCTCCCCCGCCCGCGTCACCTCCAGGGCGATCTCCAGAAGCGCAGGACCGGCCTGGATGTCCGGACCGTAGCGGGGGAGCCAGCCCAGATAGGGAGCCAGCCGGAGGAACGGCCGTGCGGCCGCCGACAGCCGCTCCAGATCGGCCCGGGTGGCGTGAAGGAGCGCCACCGCTTCCTCGACATCGAGGTCCTCCGCACCCCCTCCGACCATCGCCTCCAGCCTCTCCAGATCCGCCTTCACCGCCTGCCCCGCCTGCCACACCCTGTAGAGCGCCGATGCCAGCCACAGGGTGCCCGCCAGAAGCAGGACCAGGCAGATCGCCACAAGCAGACGTCTTGCCCAAGATCCTCTCATTCGCTCCCCCTGATCCTCGATCCTACGGCTCCACGCACGAAAGGCCCGCCCCGGTCGGGCGAACCCAGCAGACCGGCCGGCCTAAAGCGGCAGCCACCGCCCGCAGGTCCTGCTCACCAGCCGCCAGGATCGACCCCGGCGACGGGACCCCGGCCAGCCGTTGCGACAGCCACGCGTCGTACCACACATACCCAAGAAGCCCCAGGTCCACGACGACCACATCCGGACGCAAACCCTCGGCCTGCTGAAAGTACCAGAGGGCGAACGTGTGGGCGTCCTGCTGGCTCACGATGACTGCCCCCGACGGGGCCTGCGTCAGGGCGTTGACCCCGAACGTCTCCGCGGCCCGCTCCTCGCTCAGGTCCTGAGCGGGCAGGCGCAGGAGGGCCACCACAAGGGGAAGCGCGACGAGCGACACCGCCACCGCCCACCCCGCCCACCGTCTCCAGGCGAAGGCCGACGTCAGGAGCCGATCCATCCCGACCCCCAACCACAGCCCCAGGCAGATCAGCGCGGGGATGAGGTAGAGATAGGAGTCGGACGTGTCGTACCCCAGGGCGAAGAGGGAGCACAGGCCGACCGTCGCGCCGCTCGCGGCGAGGCGGGGGCGGTCCGTCTCCCACAGGACCACCGCCCCCAGGATCGCCACCGCCAGACCGACGGGGGTGAACTGGCGGGCCAGCAGCCCGGCCCACGCCAGCAGCCGCGCAGGAAGGTACTTCCAGGGAAGGGCAAAGAGGAACTGCCGATAGGGCGCGCCGGAGACCACCCACCAGAACCGGTCCAGCGTCTGGGGGTCCCCCCAGTTGATCGGCGGGGCGGCGGCGGCGCGAAGGGGAAGGTAGAGGTACACCGCCAACCCCGTCACCGCCCCGGCGGCCCCCAACGCCCACCCACGCCGGACACGCCTCACGGAAAGGAACACCAGCGGGAGGGAGAAGAAGGCCGTGGGGTGGTTCCCCATGCTCACCCCCCACACCAGCCCGGCGATCAGCGGACGCCACGCCGTCGCCCCTCCGGCCGCCAGGGCCAGCAGCGACGCCGTGAAGAGGCCGTTGAGCGTATGGACCTCGGTGACGGTGGCCTGGGACCAGAGGAGCGGGGCGGAGGCGAGCGCCACCCCCGCTCCCACCGCCGCCGCCCACCCCCGCCCCGTGCGGGCCAGCGCCCAGGCGACGAGCGCTGCGGCGGCGGCCGCGCAGAGGGCGGAGAAGAGATTGGTGCGGGTGGCGACGACGCCGATGGGCAGCCGGGTGAGGAGGTGGGCCAGCAGGACGTAGGTGGGGTAGCCCGGCGGGTGGGGGATCCCCAGGGTCCACGCAGCGGCGGCCAGTTCCCCCCCGTCGGCGCTGTCGTGGGCCCAGGTGAGGCCCGGGGCCAAGGTCGCCACGTAGAGGCCCAGGGCCACCAGCCCCACCCCTAGAGCACAAGCGAGGGCCTGAGGGAAGGCACCGCAAAGACGCGGAGGGCACGGAGAAAGGTTTTTCCGACTTTTCTCCGTGTCCTCCGTCCCTCTGTGGTGATCCTCTAATACGCCCCTCGACCGGAGAGGACGGCGATCACCGTCCTGGCCAGGATGCAGATGTCCTTCCATAGCGAATAGTTCTCGATGTAGTCCAGTTCCAGCCGCACCCGCTCGTCGAACGAGAGGTCGGCTCGGCCGTTGACCTGCATCGGCCCGGTCATCCCGGGTTTGACCGCCAGCCGCTGCCGGTGCCAGTCCTCGTACAGCCGCACCACCCGCATCTCCTCCGGGCGCGGCCCCACCAGGCTCATCTCCCCCCTGAGCACGTTCCAGAACTGGGGCAGCTCGTCGAGGCTGGTCCGCCGCAGGAACCGCCCCACCCGGGTGACGCGAGGATCGTCCCGCAGTTTGAAAGCCGGCGCAGGCAGGGATTCCAGGTCGATCAGTTCCTCCAACATCTCCTCCGCCCCGTCCACCATCGTGCGCAGTTTGATCATCCGAAAGGGCTTCCCGTTGAGGCCGGCCCGCTCCTGGACGAAGAAGACCGGGCCAGGGGAGTCCAGTTTGATGGCCACCGCCAGGACGGCGATGAGGGGGGCGGAGAGGAGCAGGCCGACGGCCCCGCCTACGACGTCCATCGCCCGCTTCAGGACCCGGTTCACTCCCCCGATGGGGGCCGGGCGGGGGCTGGGGCGGGTGCCGAAGCGGACTATGCCGGCAGCCATCCCCGTGCCCAGGGCCAGCGCCCGGACCAGCAACATCGGCAGGGCGATCGGCGTCAACGCGGGATCGCGCCGGAGGAGGTGAAGGAGAAACGGGACCGCGGTCAGCAGGAAGAGGCCGGAGAGGGCAGCCAGCGCCCATCGGGCAGGGGGCAGGAACGGCGCCAGAGGGAGGAGGGCCAGCGACGCCCCCGTCAGGACGATCTGCGCTTTGAGGGTCTGCGGGGTGTGGGAATCCCGCACGGCCCGCTCCGGATGCCAGCGCAAAAGCAGCGCCTTCCAGTAGCCGATGCGGAACTTGCGCCGCCAGTACTCGGCGACGGACCGGTCGTGCTGGTGATAGACGACGGCATCGGGCACGAAGACCAGCCGGTATCCCTTGCGGGCCAGGCGGAAGGAGAACTCCTGATCCTCCACCGAGGCGGTGGGGAAGAGCGGATCGAACCCGCCGTTGGCGAGGAAGACGTCCCGCCGGTAGGCGGCCGAGTAGGTGTCCACGAAGTCGATCCGGTCCCGGCCGACCATCCGCGCGTACTTGTGCTCGTACTCCTGCTGGACGAAGCGGGCCACCAGGTTCCGCTGCCGCGTCCGGTAGACCCCCTTGGCCCCGACGACCTCCGGGTCGCGGAAGGGCTCCGCCATCCGTTCGATCCAATCGGGGGCCGGGGCGCAGTCGGCGTCGGTGAAGAGCAGGAGGTCCCCCCGCGCCGCCTGCGCGCCCCGGTTGCGGGCCGCGGCCGGGCCGGCGTGCTCCTGGCGGACCAGGAGGACGCCGTAGCGGCGGGCGATCTGGGCCGTGCGGTCGGTGGAGCCGTCGTCGACGACGATGACCTCGTATCGATCCCGATCCACCGTCTGACGCCCCAGCGCCGCCAGACACTCGCCCAGGGTCCTCTCCCCGTTGTACACGGGGATGATGACCGAGATCA
>CAZOLN010000142.1:0-6663 GCA_964580565.1 uncultured Anaerolineales bacterium | reverse complement strand
GGGTGACTGCTCCCAGACCGGTCACCACGACGCGTCGCCTCACGGTTTACCTCCTTAAGCGTTACAGGGTGACGTTCACCACAGAGACACGGGGCACACAGAGTTCCTCCGTGCTCTCCCTGCCTCTGCGGCATGCAATCCCTAGAGAGGCTCTCCTTTCAGGAGAGATAACACCGGGGAGGGAAAAAGGTCACGGTGTGGATGCAGGAGGCAGGGAGAGGTCAATAGGTCGCCATTTCGACCCGCCAGCCCTCTTCCTCCCGCACCAGATGGATGGGGACGGGCATACCACGGGGGGTACCGTCGGCGTTGAGCCGCTCGAAGAAGAGCTTCTGGCGGTGCTCATCGGCCCGGTCCACCCGGAGGAAGCGGTACGTCACCCCGTATTCCGTCGCGTACTTCCGGCCCGTCCTCCACCAGAAGTCGGGCGTGCTCCCCCGCCGCCCCACCATCGGTCGGTAGTCGGCTTTCAGCGTCGCCCGCCACAGGTCCAGGTTCCCCTCCACCACCGCCTGATAGTGGAGTTCCGCCACCTCGCGGGCTGTGCCAGTTCTCAGCACATCCGACGTCTTTGTCTCGCCGTGCACTCTAGAACCCCTTTCCGTTCGGGCAGGGGACCGAGGGAACGACGCCCTCGTCCTCCGCCGCCGTGCCCAGGCCGACCTCTCCGGCCCGGGTGATCGCCAGTTTGACCATCACGGGACCGACCATCTGGACCACGAAGGTGGTGGCGGTGATGACGTTGACCACCAACTCGCCCAGGGCCGCACCGGCCGGTCCATAGATGTCGAACCGGTTAGCGACGGAGAGGGCCAGCCCGACGGCGACCCCCGCCTGGGAGAGGAGCCCCAGCCCCAGGTTATCTCGCACGGCACGGGGGGCCCGCCCCAACCAGCCACCCAGCCAGGCCCCACCGAACTTCCCGGCCGTCCGTAGGATAATGTAAAGGAGGCCCAGGAGCCCCATCTGCGGCAGGAGCGCGATCTGGAAGCGGGCGCCGACCAGGGCGAAGAAGAGGGTGTAGGCCAGCGGCCCGACCCGCTCCACCACGCAGGCCACGTACTCGCTGTTGTCGCTGCCGATGTTGGTCACCACGATCCCCATCGTCATCGTCGCCAGGATGAGGGAGGCGTGGATGGAGTTAGCCAGCCCGGCGACCAGCAGCACCGTTCCAACGATGTAGGCGTAGACGGCGTGCCGCCCCTTGAGCCGGTCCAGCAGCCATTCGAACGGCAGGCCGATCCCCACGCCCAGCAGGAGCGCGCCGCCGATCTCCTGCAGAGGAAGGGCGACGACCTGCTGGAGGGAGAGCCCCCCGGTCTTCGCCAGCAGCGACTCCGCCAATGCCGCGGCGAGGCTGAAGAGGAGCAGCGCCAGCACGTCGTCCATCCCCACCACGGCCAACAACGTCGTCGTCAGGGGGCCTTTCGACCGGTACTCAGCCAGCACGTCCACCGTGGCCGCCGGAGCGGTCGCCGCGGCCAGCGCGCCGAAGATCAGGGCGGTGTAGTCGGATCGGGTGAGCAGGTAGACCCCCACGGTGACCAGAAGGAACGTACCTACCGCTTCCCCCAAGAGGATCATCAGGATCGTACGGCCCATCCGGCGGAGTTCGCTGAAGCGCAGGTGGGAGCCGATCTCAAAGCCGATCAACCCCAGCGCGATCTCGCTGATGAAGCCCAGTTCGCGGACCATCTCCAGGGGGATGAGGTCGAGGAAGGACGTACCGAGGAGGAGCCCCACGACGATGAAACCGACCACCTGGGGGATACCGACCCGTTGCACCAGTTTGCTTCCCAGGTAAGCGGCGACGATGGTCATCCCGATGATCGCCAGGCTATCCAGTTCGATCCCCATTCTCTTCTCCTCCGATGGGTCGATTTGAAGGCGGATTATAACCTGGAGGAGAGGAAAGGACAACCGCCGGACCAGGTTGACATCCGGGCCGTACCGGGATATGTTGTCCCCCACAGATTCTCACCCTCGCTCCCGATTGCTCCCCACCCTCAATTGTGCTAAAATACTGGGCGAGGAGCCTGCCTAGTCGTGTCGGACTCCCTCCCCGCCTCGCCACGTTCGGGGGAAAGCGGAGCGATGCCCCTGCTGATCGACGGGCACAACCTGATCGGACGGATGCCGGACCTCAGCCTGGAGGATCCGGAGGATGAGGTCCTGCTGGTCCAGCGTCTTCGCCGATACTGCTGGCGGCACCGCCGCCGGGCCACCGTCGTCTTCGACGCGGGCCTCCCCGGCGGCCGCTCCCCCCACCTCTCTTCCCCCAACGTCCAGGTGATCTTCGCCTCGCAGGGCCAGACCGCCGACGCGCTGCTCCGCGAGCGGATCCGGCGGACGCGCGACCCGGCGGGGCTGATCGTCGTCTCATCCGACCACTCCGTGCAGGCGGCCGCGAGGGCCCGAGGCGCGCGGGTGATCCCGGCGGAGGCCTTCGCGGCGGAACTGGTCGCCGACGACGAGGTGGAAGAAGGAGCGGAAGAAAAACCCCGCTCCGTCGAAGACCTGGAGGAGTGGCTGCGGCTTTTCAACGAAAGGAGAGGAACATAACTTACCGCCTCAAACGAGGCGGTCTTTTGTGGCGCGCGGTTTCTTCCAGCCATTCGAAAGGAGGTGCACCTTGCGCATCCTCGAATCGGGCGTCGGCAAACTGATCCAGCCCCCGGACATGGACGCGTTCCGGGAGTGGAACCGGGAGAAGAAATCCCGGGCGATGGTCGATAAGTTGATGACCGAGGAGGAGGCGATCGCCCGCTTCGTCACCGACGGCTGTTACCTGGGCACCGAACTCTACGGCACCGTCCGCGCCCCGATGAGCCTGGTCCGCGAGATGATCCGCCAGGGGAAGAAGGACCTCCGACTGGTCGGGCAGGGAGTGCTGGAGACGGACCTCCTCCTGGGGGCCGGTGTGGTGGCGGAGATGGATCTCACCTACATCGGCCTGGAGTTGTACGGGACCTCCCAGGTCTTCCGGCGGGCGGCGGAGAACGGACGGCTCAAACAGATCGTCGAGTGGTCCAACGGCGCGCTGACCTGGCGGTTCAAGGCGGCCGCGATGGGGGTCCCCTTCCTCCCCGTCCGCGTGATGCTGGGAAGCGACACCTTCAAACACAGCGCGGCCAAGGTCGCGGAGTGCCCCTTCACCGGCCAGAAGGTCTGCCTGGTGCCGGCGCTGATCCTGGACGTGACCCTGATGCACGTCCACCGGGCCGACCGGTACGGCAACGCCCAGATCGACGGCATCTCGGGGTTCGCCCACGAGATCGCCCGTGCCTCCAAGCGGCTGATCATCAGCGCCGAGGAGATCATCGACACGGAGGAGATCCGCCGCTACCCCGAGCGGACCATCATCCCCTACTTCCTGGTCGACGCCGTCGTCCACGCCCCCTTCGGCTCCCACCCGGGCGAGATGGCCTATATGTACGCCCGGGACGAGGAGCAGTTGAGGGAATGGGTGGAGGCCTCCAAGACCGAGGAGGGGACCCAGGCCTACCTGAACAAGTACATCTACAGCCTGTCCAACCACCAGGAGTACCTGGAGTTCATCGGCCAGGAACGGCTGGAAGCGCTGAAAGCGGCGATGGAGGGGCGGTGATGGGCGAGCAAAGGTACAATATGACGGAACTCCTGATCTGCGTCGCCGCTCGGCAGATCCCGGACAACGTGACCGTCTTCGTCGGCACGGGGATCCCGATGCTGGCGGCCAGCCTGGCGCAGAAGATGCACGCGCCGAACTTGATGCCCATCTTCGAGTTCGGCGGCGTGGGCGCGCGGCTGGAGATCCCACCCCGCGCGGTCGGCGGGAGCCGGACCTTCTACAAGGCCATCGGCGCCTACGGCATCTGCGAGGTGCTGGAGACGGCCTGCCGCGGCTTCGTCGACTACGGCTTCATCGGCGGTGCGCAGATCGACCCCTATGGCAACGTCAACTCCACCATCATCGGCCCCCAGTACTACCCGCCGAAGATCCGGCTCCCCGGCTCGGGCGGCGGCAACGACGTCGGCTCCCTCGTCTGGCGGACCATCATCCTGATGCGGCACGAGAAGCGACGGTTCGTGCCCAAGGTGGACTTCGTCACCACGCCGGGGTACATCGACGGGCCCGGGGCGCGGGAGGCGGCGGGACTGCCCCGCGGCAGCGGCCCCTACCGAGTGGTGAGCACGTTGGCGCTGCTGGACTTCGACGAGGAGACGAAGCGAATGCGGCTCCTGGCCACCCACCCCGGCGTGACGGTCGACCAGGTGATCGAGAACACCGGCTTCGAACTGATCATCCCCGACGAGGTCGGCGTGAACGAGCCACCGACGGAGGAGGAACTGCGCATCCTGCGGGAGGAGGTCGATCCGGAGCGGTTCTACATCTAGGTAGTTTCACCACAGAGGCACGGAGGGCACAGAGTTTTCTCCTCTTATGAGGTTTCTCTGTGACCTCTGTGTCTCTGTGGTTCCTTTCTATCCCGGTAGTAACACCGGTCGGAGTTCCGGCACGTATTCGTCGATGATCTCAGGGGTGATCGCGTTCGCCTTGCAGATGTCCCGGTAGAGGTAGGCCGACCGGCGGGGCTTCCGCTCCTGCGTCTCGGGGTCCAGTTCGATCAGACCGAAGCGCAGCGTCCACCCCTCGGCCCACTCGAAGTTGTCCACCAGCGTCCAGTGGAAGTACCCCCGAATGGGGATGCATTCCTGGATCACCCGCCACACCTGATGCAGGTGGGTCACGATGTAGCGGGGGCGCTGGTCGTCGTCATCGTCGGGGATGCCGTTCTCCGTGATGTAGATGGGGAGGCCCAGGCGGGCCAGCCGACGGAGGGCGCGCCCCATCCCCTCGGGGTAGAACTCGCCGTACCCGCCGTCCAGCAGTTCCGCATCCTCGGGGTGGAAGTTCCGCCCGAACAGCTGCTTCCCCATCCGCCGGTCGAAGGCCACCACGTCCCGCGTGTAGTAGTTGAGGCCGATCCAGTCCAGGGTGTTCCGCAGCCGCCAGGTGAAGCCGAAGCCCAGGGGCAGCCGCCACCGCCCTTCGGTCACGGCAGCGAGGAAGGTCTCGTTGTACGCCCGGTCCTGCCAGCGGGCGACCCGCCGGTCGAGCAGGGAGCGCGGATTGGCCGGATCGAAGATGCGGATGTTGTGGGCAAACCCGACCTGCGCCTCGGGCTGGAGGTCGTGGATCCGTCGGTAGGCGGCGCCGTGGGCGCGCATCAGGTTCCGCCCCACCTTCATCGCCGCGCCGAAGTCCTGCTTCCCCGGCGGGAAAACGGCCAGCAGATAGCCCAGGTAGGCGACCACGTTGGGCTCGTTGACCGTGCACCAGAGGGTGCAGAACTCGCCCAGCGCTTCGACGACGTGCGCCACGTACCGCTCGAAGAGGGGGACAACGCGGGGGTTCTCCCACCCACCCATCTCGGCAAGCCATAAGGGGTTGGTGAAGTGATGGAGGGTGACCATCGGCTCGATGGACCGCTCGCGCAGGCCGCGCAACATCTCGCGGTAGCGGTCCAGCGCACCGTCGTCGAAGTACCCCTCCCTGGGCTCGATACGGGACCATTCCACGGAGAGCCGGTGGGCGTTCTGCCCTAGTTCGGCGGCCCGGTCGAAGTCCTCCTCCGCCCGCTGCCACCAATCGCAGGCCCTCCCAGAGCGGTGGCCCTCCTTGATATGGCCTTCCTCCTGCTCCCAGGCCCACCAGTCGTTGTTGGTGTTCTCCCCCTCAACCTGGTGAGAGGAGGTAGCCGTACCCCACTTGAAATCGGACGGGAAATGGAACGTGGCTTCTGGCATCGCGCGGGGATTCTAGCACGGGGCGGGGGAGGTGTCAAACTGTGGTTTTACCGCAGGGGCACAGAGGACGCAGAGTCTGTTGTTCGCTACCCTCCGCGTCCTCTGTGCCCCTGCGGTGGATTCGACTACCCCGCCGGCAGTCGACCCAGGCCGACGATCTGCCGAATCGCGGTCAGCAAGCCGAGGGTAACCTTGAGGGCATCGCCGGGGTGGATAGGGGGAAGGCGCTCCCGCCCCTCCTCGTCCACCTGGATGGGAGTCGATTGGAGGTAGAGGTAGGCCACACCCACGCCGATCAACGCCCCAAGGACGCCACCAAAGAGGAGGACCTTTGTCCGCAGATTCATCCATCCCTCCTTTGCCTTTCTTTGCCGATGCGGGGAGAACGGAGGGTTTTCCCTACGGTTCTCCGTGGCGCGAACGTTTCTGCCGGTTCCGAAGTTCGCCCACGGCCCTCCTGGCCCCGGCCCAGGACGATTCCAAGGCGAAGATCGGAGCGACGACGGCGCGCGCCCCCTTCTCCACCGCCTGCCGGCCCAGGCGGAGGTAGCCGCGGGCGGTGGCGAACCACCGGGGGAGGGTCTCCCACCAGCGAAAGTAGAAGAGGGCATAGTTGATCGCGCCCACCACCGCCAGCACGACCAGCGCGCCCAACGCTGCCTCCAGCGCCAGCAGGATCAACGCCAGGTCCCGCAACGCTCCCACGGATTCCTCCCCTTGGCCTCACCACCGAGGCACGGAGATGACCCAAGTTCTCCGAATTCCCCAAAACCCATCCCTGCGATACAGTATATCGACTCCCTCGGGGTTGTCAACTCCCGGAGCCCAACGGCCGGACGCCCTCCTTTGCGCACTTTGCCCTTGCTCTGTATA
>CAZOLN010000141.1:0-6670 GCA_964580565.1 uncultured Anaerolineales bacterium | reverse complement strand
GGGGTAGGGGCGACGGTGACCCACACCTGGCAGGTGGCCGGGACGTACACGGTGACGGTGCGGGTGGAAGATAGTCAGGGACTGACCGACACCGACACGGCCAGCGTGAGCATCACACCGGCAAGTGCAGCGTACATTGTGATCTCGCCCAGCGCAACGACGGTTCCCGAGGGCGGGAGCCAGACCTACACGTCGGAGGCGTTCGATGCCTACGGCAACTCGCTGGGGGATGTGACGGGCAGCACGACGTTCGCCATCGAGTCCGGGGCCGGCGGCGGGTGCACGGGGAATGTGTGCACGGCGACGGTGGACGGCACGTGGACGGTGACGGGGACCTACAGTGGCCTGCAAGACACGGCGGTGCTGACGGTGACCAACGTCGCCCCGACCATCCTCGAGATCACCGACACAGGCCCCTCCGCCGAGGGCTCGCCGATCACGCTCACCGTCTCCGCCGACGATCCCGGTAGCGACACCCTGACCTACGCCTTCGACTGGAACAACGACGGCGACTTCACCGATCCTGGGGACATCCCGCCGTACACTCAGACCTCCCCGACGGCCTCCCACTCCTGGCCGGACAACGACACGTACCTGGTGCGCGTCCGCGTCTACGACGACGATACGTATGCCGAGGCAACCCACCAGGTCACGGTCTTCAACGCGCCGCCGGTGGCCAACGCCGGAGGGCCCTACACCGTCGCTGCTGGGGAGACGGTCACCCTTACGGCTGCCGCCTCCTACGACCCCGGCACCGCCGACACGCTGACCTATACCTGGGATCTGGACGACGACGGCCTCTTCGACGATGCGGTGGGGGTCACAGCCCCCTTCAGCCGCACGACGACCGGCGTGTACACTGTCACCGTACGGGTCGCCGACGACGACGGCGCCTCCAGCACCGACTCCGCCCAGGTCACCGTGGTCCCGGCCAACCTCGCCTACATCACCCTTTCGCCCTCGGAGGCGGAAATCACCGCTGGCGAGATCCAGACCTACACCGTAGAGGCCTTCGATGCCCTCGACAACAGCATCGGCGACGTGTCCAACGTGAGCGACTTCGAGATCTCCCCGCTGACCGGAGGGACGTGGAACCAGAACGCCTATACCTCGGAGAGGGCTGGGGTCTGGACCGTCACCGCGACCTTCGGCACCGCCGTGGATACGGCGGTTCTCACCGTCACGCCAGGGATCACCGATCACGTCATCCTGGATCCGGAGTACGCCTCCATCTACGCTGGGGACGTTATCACCTATGCCCTCTGGAGCGTCGACGCCTTCGACAACCGGATCGCCGACCTTTCCACCACGGTCTCCTTCACGATCGAGATCGGGGCTGGCGGTACGTGGATCGGCAACGTCTACCACTCCGAGGTCGTTGGTCGCTGGGTCGTCACAGGGACGTACGGCATATGGTCGGCCAGTGGGCAGTTGGATGTGCTGGATCGATACCCCTACAGAATCTATCTCCCGCTGGCGTTGCGAGGTTCATGAGGATCGAGCAGGGTGTATGGGAGGGGCAAGTGATAGAATGTTGTGTCGCGACGATGGCCTATAACGAGGAAGCCAACATCGGTCGGATGTTGGACGCTCTCCTGAACCAGCGGCTCCAGCAGGTCCATATCGCCGAGATCGTCGTCGTTGCCAGCGGGTGCACCGATTGTACCGAGGACATCGTCCGTTCCTACGCGGTGACCGAACCTCGCATCCGCCTCATCACACAACGCCGCCGTCGCGGCAAGTCGGCTGCGCTCAACCTGCTGCTCAGGCGGACCGATGCGGAGGTCGTCGTGCTGGTCAACGCTGACACCGTTCCCGCCCCGGACGCCATCGAGCGGCTCGTCGCCCCGCTCCGCGACCCGCGGGTAGGGATGACCGGCGGGCGTCCTGTGCCGACCAACGATCCCCGAACGTTCATGGGGTATGCGGCCCACTTCCTGTGGACGCTCCACCACCAGCTCTCGCTGCGCTATCCGAAGATGGGCGAGATGGTGGCCTTCCGCAACGTCTTTCGCAAGATCCCGTCCGACTCCGCCGTGGACGAAGCCAGCATCGAGCCCCTGATCCGTGGGCAGGGATACCAACTCCGCTACGTCCCCGAGGCCGTCGTCTACAACCGCGGGCCGGAGACGGTGGAGGATTTCCTGCGACAGCGGCGTCGCATCTACGCAGGCCACGTTTACGTCCGCGATACGCTGGGCTACCGGGTGGCGACGATGAAGGTGATGCGGATCCTCCGGACCCTCTTGTTCAATCCGGGGGTGAGGCGGGACTGGCGGTACTTCGTTTGGGGACCCGGGGTCATCGCCCTTGAGGTTTGGGCGCGCGTCCTGGGGATGCTGGATTACCGCTTGTGGCGGCGGGAACACGCCGTGTGGGAGGTGGCTGAGACGACGAAGAGCGTGCCCGTTCCCCCTGTAGCCCCCTCCGGCCCCGAGGGTGCCTGATCCTGTAGCGCACCCGCGGGCCCCCTAGCCCGGCATCGACCTCCCCCATCGATGCCGGGCTTTTTTGTTGCCTGTACCGTGATGGGACTGAAGTACCATTGACTTTCGCCTGTCGTGCCTTTAGAATAGGTGCGACTGTCGAACGCCCGTGATCTGAGGAGAGGAGGTACCGAGGCTTTCGGGAGGCCGTCGCTTTCTAACTGAGTGGGCCTGTGGGCCCATTTCTGCCCCCGACCTTGATCGGTGCGGGGGTTTTTTTGTGCTACAACACGGAGGTTGAGGGATGAAAACGGAAAGGTATCGGTCGGTTCTTTCACTGCTCGCGCTGTTTTCCCTGCTGGGCGTGTTGACTCTGTCGCCAATGACCGCGATGGCGGCCTCGGATCGGTACGCTGGCATCCTCCAGCAACTGGACGTCGAGTCGGGCACGGTCACCCTCCCCGGTGCCGACGCCGAGGGGTTCGACCCGCCCCACCGGTGGGACGTCACGGTGGACGATCCCGGCAAGGTGTGCCTGGAGGAGATCCGTCAGCGGTACGAGGACCTCATCCGGCTTCGGTACGTGGACTGGAGCGATCCCTCGGTGCAGGAGAAAGTGGCACGGTTGAACCAGGATCTCGCCTGGCGCATCGCCCAGCAGGATCCACAGACCGGGGCTATCGCCGGGGGGTTGGGGACGATCTACGCGATGGCGATCGCCTACCACACGCCCGGCTCCCCTTACTATCACGACCGCTCCCTGATCACCGACCACATCGAGCCGGCCATCCTCTACGAGCGGGATTACGGCAACCTCTATCCGGAGAACGGCTTCCCCGGCAACTGGTGGTCGTGGGAGGTCTCCGTTCCTTTCCGCATCGTCGACATCCTCTTCGCCGTGGGCGATCAGTTGAGCATAGAGCCGCGGAACGCCCTGGAGGATATGCTGATCTGGACCAATCAATGGAGCGGCCGCAACGCCAGCAGCGCGCCGCCCTACAACAAGTACAGCCCCAGCGGCGACCTGTTCAGCCTCCAGGAGGCCAACGGAGCCTGGTTCCGAACCGTAGCCCTCCTCACCGGCCTCTACTTCCGCCTCCCGCCCGTCGTCCAATGGGCGGTGGATGAGATCGATCAGACGGCGTCGATCAACCTGAACCTCAGCGAGCCCGGGCTCCCCTCCTACGGGGTCAAACCGGATGAGACCTTCTGGGACCACGGCCGGGGGCCCAATCAGTTGTACGGCGACCACCTCTTCGAGACCCTTTCCTTCGTCGCCTATCTGGTCCAGGGGTCTGAGTGCTACAGCCTCTCCCCGGAGGTGGAGGAGTACCTGGACGAGTATTTCCACGAGTGGCTGCGGTGGAACACGTTCCACAGCCTGGAGGCTCCCGTCACGCGCGGACGGTGGCCGCATCTGGTGGAGCACGGCGAGTTGTTTATGGGTGTGCTGTTCCGGCTGAACACCCCCGGCGTCGGCTACCGCGACGAACTGGTCCGCGTGGCGGCCGACTGGCTGGAGGAACATCCCGGCGATCTGAACATGCGGCAGGGGTACTGGGGGTTCGCCTCCCCGTGGTTCGGGAACTTCCACCTGCCTGGGGACACGTTGATCGCCCAGCCGCTCTTGGACAACGTCGAGGCCCTCCTGCCCCAGGCGGCCGATCCACCCCAGGGGGCTCGTTACTATCCGTATAGCGAGTTCCTGCTCATCCGTCGGTCGGGGTGGTTCGCCACGCTGGGGATGCGCAGCGTCCTCAGCCCGATGGGCAACGCCAACCGGGCCCACGACGCCAACCTCACCGTTCTAACGGACGAGAACTATACCGATTACACGGATATGGACCACGTAGCGACCCAACTGTACGGCGCGGTGACCGCCGTGGAGGGGGACCCCTATAACTACTGGCAGCGCGATCAGAGCCCGATGGCCGGGGGCGTGGCCTTCGGCGACTATGCGGCGGCGGGGATGGCGCTCCGCGTGATGGAAAGCGCCAGCACGTGGACCAACGCTCACGCCTCCTGCTTTTTCTTCGACGACGAGATCGCCTGCGTGGGGAGCGACATCCGCAGCGACGATGCCCGCCAGGCCCGGACCTACATCCATACCTTCCGCGACGAGACCCACACCGTGCGCAGCGGGTCGGGATGGCTGCACGAGGGGACGATCGGCGTGGTCCTTCCCGATCGACCCGCCTGGGATAGCGAAGTGCTCACCTTCTCCAAGGATCCGCCCTGGCGGCGGCTGTACATCCCCCACGGGGTGCGCCCCCAGGGGGCGGCCTACACCCTCATCTACCTCCCCCGCGCCAGCGTCGCCGAGACGCAGGCGTACGCCGCCGCGCCAGACGCCCGCGTGCTCGTCCGTACGCCGGCCGTCCACGTGGTGCGGGATGGGTCCAGTGGACTCACCGGCGTCGTCTTCTTCGAGGCCGTCCAGAACGCCGCCGGGCACGCCAGCAGCGGCCCTGGTCACCTGCTCTACCAGGTAGCCGGGGGACGCGTGGCTTCCCTGGCCTTCTATAACCCCACGGGGAAGGCCACCACTTTCGACCTCTCCGTGCCGGTCCCGGCGTCGGCGTGGCTGGCCTCCCAGATCCAGGCCGACCCGGCTGTTTCCTCCTACACCTTCCGCTCCGATGGCTTCGACATTCGCTTCACCTTGCCCGCCTTCGGCACCCTTTCCTGGTATCAGACCACCCCCAACCTCTCCGCTTCGACCAAGAGGGTCTCCCGGGTCGCCGTCTATCAGGGGGATCGGGTGACCTACACGCTTACGATCCGCAACACGGGCGGTCCGTTGACCACGCCGATCACCGTGACCGACACGTTTCCCGACGGGATGGTGTCCGCGGGCGGGTTGTGCGCCTCCTCGTGGGGGGATCCGCCAACCTGTACGAGCAGCCGTCTGACCTGGAGCGGGGTGCTCTCAACGACCGCTGAGGTGGTCATTTCCTACAGCGTGGAGGTGACGACGGATCAACGGGGGGTGCTCCTCAACCAGATGGAGATCGACGCCGGTCCGTACGGCACCTACGTCCGTTCGGCGACGGTGATCGCCAACCCGCTCTTCGTCCATCTGCCACTGGTGGCAAAGGGGGCGACGCAATGAGAGGTCGGTACCGCTGGATGCTTCCGCTCGTGCTCTTTCTGACGTTGGTGGGGACCGCGCCGGTCAGTGCAGGGCCGCTTCCTCCGCTCCGCCGCGTTCACGCTCCCTACTTCGACGACACGGTCCGCTGGGCCGAGAGCGGCATCTTCTGGTTCGGCCGGGTCGACCTGCCGGATGTCATCCCCGGGCAGAACTACGTCGACGTCCGCGTTGCCTACACCCAGGAGGCCCTGGCGATCTATCCCAACGTCGAGGACTACTACCTGTGGTACCCCCTGCCCGCCACCCAGTCCACCGACCTGACCCGGTACGATGCCGTCGCCATCTATCTGGACACGGCGGGGGATGGTGCGGCGACTCCCCAGTCCGACGACTATCTCTTCCTGGTCGGCCTCTGCCTTTACCAGTGTGGCGACGGGACCGCCTATATGCGGGACGCGCGGGGCAATGGTTCCGGCTGGGATTTCGGATGGGATGGGGATTGGAGCAAGGCAACCTGGGCGCAGTGGATCGGCAACCCGCCGCACAACAACAACGAGAACACCTTCGACTACGGATGGTGGGCCAAGATCTACATCCCGTGGGAGACGCTGGGGCTCTCCGGCCCGCCGCCTGAGGGGGCGGTCTGGCGGCTGGGGGTGCGCCTCTTCGACCGGGACGACGGCACCTCGGCGGGCCTGGCCCCCGTGGAGCGCTGGCCGGAGGGCCTGGACCCCGGCCGCCCGTCCACCTGGGGCGAACTCGCCTTCGGGCAGGCGACCTACGAGCCGTCCCAGCCGCTCTATCCCCAGGGGACGACCGTCATCCGCCGTGGGCTGGGGGAGAGCGTCGTCGAAGACGCCTGGGTCGGCGGCGGCGGGACCTGCAGCGGAGGGCACGAGGGGGATCCTGATGGGGATAACCACGGTTCCGATCCCAACCTGTTCGTCGAGAACCAGGAGTGGATCACCGACTTCCCTTGTTTCAGCAAGTCCTTCCTCCGCTTTGACCTTGCCCCGGTTCCACCGGGGAAGGAGATCGTCTCGGCCACGCTGACCATCCACCAGTGGAGCAACGCCCGCTGGGACAGGGCGCAGCCTTCGTTGATCTGGCTCTTCACCGTGGACGGGGACTGGGATGAGGATACCCTGAC
>CAZOLN010000140.1:0-6689 GCA_964580565.1 uncultured Anaerolineales bacterium | reverse complement strand
ACATCGCGTAGTAGTTCATGCCGGCCGCCTCGGTGGGGATGTGGCCGGTCTCGGCGACGAAGTCCTCCACGAAGCGGCGGTTCTGGGGGGTGTCCTTGGCCGGGTTGTAACTGTAGGTGTTGCTGTAGTACTCGGCCGTCTCCCCCAGGGCCTCGATCGACTCCGGATCGGTGTAGCCGCACGCCCCCATGCCGGAGATGAACTTGGGGATCTCCCCGGTCTCGCGGAAGGTGTTGGCGAAGAGGATGGCGTCCATGAAGTAGGGGCAGTGAACCACCACGTCGGGCTGGGCCGCGGCGATCTCGTTGACGATGGAGGAGACGTCGGCGATGTCGAAGGGGTACTCCTTCTGGTAGACGATGGTGAGGCCGTTATCCAGCGCCGCCTGCATCGCGCCGGTGGCGTTGCTCCGACCGAAGGAGGAGTCCTCGTTCAGAATGGCGATCCGCTCGATCGGAACGCCGGTCCGCTCGGCCGCCTCGACGACGAACTGGACCGCGGACGCGCCGTGCTGGCTGGCCTTAGGGGCGGGGCGGAAGAGGTACTGCCGCCCCATCGCCGTCACGCTGTCCACCAGGGCGTCGGCGATGAGGATGACCTTCTCCCGCTCGGTGACCTCGGAGGCGGCGACGGTGAGACGGCTGATGTACAGGCCCAAGATGGCGACGGGGTGATGCTTGCTGATGATGCTCTCCGCTCCCAGACGCGCGCTGTCCGCTGTCTCACCGGCGTCCTCCACCACCAACTCCAGCGGGATGCCGCCCAGGGACTGAATGCCGCCCGCCTCGTTGATGTGGCGGATGGCGATCTCCATCCCGATCTTGGCCTCGGTGCCGAAGACGGCGTGCGCGCCGGTGAGCGGCTCCAGGCAGCCCACCACGATCTTGTCGGGCAACTCGGCCGGGCCGGCCTCCTCGGTGGCCGGGCCGCCACAGCCGGACAGCACGATGGCCACCAGAACGATGGGCACCAACAGCATTCGAACAACCTTCCCTCGCATGATCCTCCTCCTTTACTTCTTCTAGGGATTTCTACACGGAGAATCCATTACCCGGTCCCACGACCTCTCACGGTACCCCCTCGACCACCTCCTTTCTGATCTGAGGTCTGCACACGGAGGACGAAACCGTCCCCGATGCTCGGTCGTCATAACTCCGTCTCAGAGCGCCGTATCCGATCCGATCAGCGCGGAAATCCGACGCGCAGCCTGGCGACACAGGGCGACGAACTCCTGCGCCCGCTGCTCCGTGTAGCGGGATCGGGGCCCGGCGACGCCGATGGCTGCCACCACCTTGCCATCCCGGTCGAAGACCGGCGTCGCCACCCCCCACGCCCCCAGGTCGGTCTCCTCGTGGCTCTCGGCATACCCCCGCTCCCGGATGCGGGCCAGTTCCTCCCGCAACCGGTCGGGGTCCGTGATCGTGTTGACGCACAAACGGGGGAGCCCCTTCTCCCGGACGATGGCCTGGATCTCTTCATCCGGGAGGTAGGCCATCAGGACCTTGGAGGAGGCCCCGGCGTGCGGGGGGCGGCGGGTGCCCACGTGCAGCGTCATCCGCACCGGATGGTTGGTCTCCACCTTCTCGATGCAGACCACCTCCTGCTGGTAGTACACCGTCAGGATCGCCGTCTCGCGGGTCGCGGAGACAAGATCTTCCATAACAGGCCGGGCGATACGGCGCAGGTTGCTGCTCTCAGCCGCCAGATTCCCCCAAATCAACAAGCGGTAGCCTAAACGCCACCGCTTGTCCCGAGGGTCACAACGCAATACACTGTGGGATTCCAGAGCCGTGAGGAACCGATGAAGGGTGCTCTTAGGGAGGCCCAGTCGCTGGCTCAATTCGGTCAAAGACCAGGCCGGTCTCTCCGCGGAGAAACAGTCCAGCACGGCAACCAAACGATCGATCGTCTTCACCGAGGTGGTCTTTCCCATGCTCCCTCCACGGGAGATCGAAAGCCGCGCAAAGGACAAAGAGGGAAGGAAGAGTTGTTCCACTATTTGGAACCGCTTCCCAAATTATATCATACCATATTTCATCGGTTCTGTCAAGCAGTTCGGTGCTTGTGCTTGCAAGGGACGGCTCTCCCCCCACCCAAACCATTCGTGCATCCGTGCCCATTCGCGGCCACGGTTGACATTGAGCCCTCCAGTGTTACAATGGTACGCCTATGCGCGCAGACCTGCATATCCATACCACAGCCTCCGATGGGCGTTGGACCCCCCGAGAGGTCGTCGAGCGGGTGCGGGCCGCCGGGATCGGCCTCTTCGCCGTAGCCGATCACGACGCGGTGGACCACGTGCGCCCCACCGCCCAGGAGGCCCACCGCGCGGGGCTGTCCTTCCTCCCCGCCGTTGAGATCTCGGCCCGGCTGAACGGGACAGGGGTGCACATCCTCGCCTACGGGGTCGATCCCGACCATCCCGATCTGAGGCGACTGGTGGAGGCCAACCGACGGCTGCTCGACTGGGCCAACGAGGAGACGCTGCGGCGGCTGGCTAGGGCCGGCTACCCCATCGACCTGGAGGCGTACGCAGCCTACCAGCACGATCCATCCCGGGGCGGGTGGAAGGCCCTGAACTATCTGATCGACCTGGGGCTGTGCCGGGACGTGCGGGACTTCTTCGACCGGCTCTACGTCGACCCGTATCGCCCTCCCGACCCCGAGTTCCCCCACCCGGCCGAGGTCGCCACCGTCGTCCAGGCCGCCGGTGGCGTGCCGGTGCTGGCCCATCCCGGCATGTCCCTCCGTAAGCAGGGGGTCACCCCCGAGACGTTGACCCCCTTCTTGGAAAGCGGCATCGCTGGCCTGGAGTGCTACTCCCCCTATCACGACCCCCGGACCACCCAGGCCTGCCTGGCGTTCTGCGTTCGCCACGACCTGCTGATCACCGGCGGCTCCGACTGCCACGGCGGCTTCGCCGGTCGACAACTGGGCGTCCCCCCCGTCCACCTAGAGGACCTGCGGCTGGGTCCGCTGACGGACCGTATCCTGCGATAGAAAAATGAAGGAACAGGAATTCAACTACGGAGGCCAGGCGGTCATCGAAGGGGTGATGATGCGGGGGAGACGGCGGATGGCGGTCGCCGTGCGGGCTCCTTCAGGAGAGATCCTCGTCCATACCGAACCGCTCAACCCCGCCCTCTACCAGGGTCCCATCAGCCGGATCCCCTTCCTCCGCGGTCTGACGATGCTGTGGGACGCCCTGGGGCTGGGCCTGAAAGCGCTGATGTGGTCCGCCGACGTCGCCGTCGGCGAGGAAGAGGGGGAGGAAGGGAAGGGGTTCCAGGAGGCGATGGGCTGGATCAGCGGAGCGGTGGGATTGGTGATAGGCGTTGGCCTCTTTATGGTGCTCCCCTCCCTTTTGGTCGGCCTGCTCCCCATCCCCCTCACCCCCCTGGCGGACAACCTGCTGGAGGGGCTGATCCGGCTGGCGCTGATGGTGGGCTACGTCTGGGCCATCGGCTACCTGCCGGACATCGCCCGTGTCTTCGCTTACCACGGCGCGGAGCACAAGACGATCAACGCCTACGAGGACGGCGCGCCCCTCACCGTGGAAGCGGTGCAGGCCTACTCCACCGCCCACACCCGCTGCGGCACCGCTTTCCTGCTGACCGTCGTGGCCGTGTCGATCCTGGTGCTGGCCCCCCTGGGCCAGCCCTCCCTGCCGATGCGGGTGGTCAGCCGGATCCTGGCGATCCCCCTCATCGCCGGCATCTCCTACGAATGGCTCCGCTTCAGCGCCCGGCACGCCCACCGCCCGTGGATGCGGCCCCTGGTCGGCCCCAGCCTCGCCCTCCAGCGGCTCACCACCCGGGAGCCGGACGATGGGATGGTGGAGGTGGCGATCCGCGCGCTGGAGGCGGTGCTGGCGGAGGAGGGAGAAAAACGACCGTCGGACGGAGGGGCAGACCGTTGAGCCCTACGACCCGAGCATCCGGTGAGCGTTCCGGCCGGTGGTTCACACACCGCAGAGATGCAAAAGATAGGAAGAAACCCTTGACAACTCTGCGCTCTATGCGCCTCTGCGGTGGAATCGCTCTTGCCTTGCCCCTCCTGCTGGTGTTGCTGAGCGGCTGCGGGGGGGTGATCACCCCGGAGCGGAGGGGAGGAACCCCCACGGCCGTACCGTCATCCCCGTCCCCTCCCCCGGACCGTTCCACGGCCGTCCCCCTGTACCAGCCGACCCTCACCACGGCTACGCCCACCGTCACCCCCACCCCCATCATCCACGTGGTCCAGCGCGGGGAGACCCTCTCCGGCATCGCTGCCCAGTACGGGGTCAGCGTGGAGGCGCTGCAGGTGGTCAACGGGATCGAGAACCCGCTGCTGTTGCGGGAGGGACAGGAGTTGATCATCCCCACCGGCGAGGAGGACGTGACGCCCGGGGGAGGACTCCTGGTTCCCACGCCGACCCCCCTGCCCGTCGGTGTGCGGGGGATCGGCTTCTACGAGACCCCCGTGGGCAGCCTGGATTGCTACGGCGAGGTGGTCAACACCACCCCCTACACGGTGACGAACGTTCTGGTCCGCGTGACCCTCTTCGACGCGGCCGGAAACGCCCTGGTCTCCGGGGAGGCCTTCGCGGCTGCCGACCTCCTCCTCCCCTCCGGCCGGGCTCCCTTCGACCGCGCGCCGTTCCGCATCCTCTTCCTCTCCCCGCCACCGGACTTCGCCAGCCACCAGGTGACGGTCCTGCGGTCCGAATTGGCCGGGGCCCTGGTCGAAGATTACGTCCCGCTGTCCGTCTCCAACCCGTCCGGCACGCCCTCGGGCCCCCGGTTCGAGGTGACAGGGGAGGTCCGCAACGACGACCCAGAACGGACGGCCCGGCAGGTCGTGGTGGTGGTGACCACCTACGACGGGGAAGGCCACGTGAACGGATTCCGGCAACAGACGCTGGCAACGGAGGCCCTGGCCCCAGGCGAGACCATCTCTTTCCGGGTGCTCCTCACCACCTATGGGGACCCCCCTCTCGATTTCTCCGTGATCGCCTATGGACGGGTGCGGACGGCCGGAGAGGAGTAAGAGACGGAACCCCAAACCCCAAACCCCGAACACCGAACACGGCAGGCAAGAAAGGGTAGAAGGGTAGAAAAGGATGATGTACCGTCTGCTCAAAGCGATCGTTCGGCTCTTGCTCCCCTTGCTGATGCGGATCGAGGTGATCGGCAAGGAGAACTTCCCCGAGAAGGGGCCTTACATCCTCGTCGTCAACCACCTCTCCGTTTTCGACGCCGTGGTCCTGTTCGCCGTCTGTCCCCACACCATCCGCGCCTTCGCCGCCGCCAAGCATCGACGGAACCCCATCTACGCCCCGCTCCTGGCGGCGGTCGGTTCCATCTGGGTGCGGCGGGGGGAGGTGGACCGGCAGGCATTGCGCGGAGCGTTGGAGGTGCTGCGACGGGGGGAGGCGCTGGGGTTGGCGCCGGAGGGCACCCGCGCCCGGGGGACCTACGCCCTCCAACGGGGGAAGACCGGCGCCGCCTACCTCGCCACCCGCGCCGACGTTCCTCTCCTACCGGTGGGGTTGACGGGAACGGAGAAGGTAAAGGAGTGCTTCCCCCGGCTTCGGCGGGCCCACGTGCGGGTGGTGGTGGGAAAACCGTTCCGACTGCCGGAGAGCGGCCGGGTGCGCGGCCCCAAACTGCACGAGTACACCGATATGATCATGTACCGCATCGCCGCCCTCCTTCCCCCCGAGTACCGCGGCGTTTACTCCCAACTCCCAGAACAACAGGCCACCTCCGATCGGGCGACGGATGACTGATCTCACCCCCACCGCAGAGGGCCAGAGGATGCCGATCTCCCTGTCCCTGCAGAGCCGTAGCGGGTGCGGATAACGACCAGAAAAGGAGGGCACTCTATGGACAACGGCGGTAAGACCGGCGGCCGACCGTCCCGATGGCTACGCCGGCTTGCACGGGGGGCAGGCTCACTCGTGGCCGGATTCTGGCTGTTCATCGCCGTCCTCGGCGCGGTCAAAGGAACCGAACCGTGGACGGTGGAGACGTCGATCCTGATGGGGCTGATCATCGCCTCGGCAGGAAGCGTCGCCGTCGGGTGGTGGCGGGAAGGGGTTGGAGGGGCCCTTCTGATAGCGGTCGCCGTCGCGCACAGCACGTTTGCCTACTTCGCGGCAGGGCACAACAAGGGGCTGGCAATGGCGGTTTCGGGCGGTCCCTTCTTGGTGGTCGGACTGTTGTTTCTAGCCAGTCGTTGGGAAAGGAGGAGAGATGGATAGGGAGGACAAGCAGAAAAAGGTGCTGGCTCTCATCATCCTGGGGACCGGCGCGGTGCTGTATGTGGCGGCGATCATATGGGCGGGGATCGCCAGCCTGCGATACGCCGCCACCGGGCCCTTGGACCTCCCCGAATTCGTGGAACAGGTGATCGTGGTCATCGGCGGGGCCCTGGCGACCCATTTCGGGGCCTGGATGGGCATCACGTTCAACCAAGGGCGCGCTTTCGCCAGCCTCAAAGGCCTGCCCACGCTGGACCAAATGGCCCAGATCCTGGCCTACCTGTACCTCGGCTGCCTCGTTCTCGGCCTCATCTTCTGGGGGGCGACGGGGTTCTCGCCGAACGCCGCCAGCGTCCTCCAGAACCTCTCCTACACGATCCTGGGCGTCTTCGCCGGCGTGGTCGCCGTTTGGTTGAAAGAGGGCTAGAAAACCACAGAGGCGCAG
>CAZOLN010000139.1:0-6713 GCA_964580565.1 uncultured Anaerolineales bacterium | reverse complement strand
GGGTCCTGCGCGGCAGGAGCCTCCGAACCCCGCCAGGTCCGGGAGGAAGCAACGGTAAGGAGTCCCTCCTGGGTGCCGCAGGGGTGCCTGCCCGGAGCCGGATGGCCCAGACAAGCCGTGCGAGGCGGTTCGAAGGGGGGTGCACGACCACCGGAAACTTGCGGGCGACGGCCCTGCCGCCGCCCGTTTTCGTAGGTCGACGGATGGAACGAACTTCCCGGTCGGTATCGCCATCCCTCGCCCGCGGTCTGGTCACCCTGGCCGCTTTGGTCCTCGTGATCGGAGTGGCGGCAGGGTACCAGGCTGGCTCCACGCCCGTCACGCTGGTCGTCGACAACGTGGCCCGCCCCCTTCGCACCCACCAGGCGACGGTCGGCGCGCTGCTGCTGGACGTGGGGGTAGCGCTCCATCCGGAAGACATCGTCGAGCCCTCCGTCGACACCCCCCTTTCCCCCAGAATGACCATCCGCGTGGTCCACGCCCGCCCCGTCTGGATCGAGGCCGACGGCCGACGGTGGCAGGTCCGTACCCACGCGGCCACTCCAGAGCAGATCCTCCAGGAGGCAGGGATCCCCCTCGGGCCCTACGACCGGGTCCTCACAGAGATGATCGACCCCGGGAGCGGCAGCCCCGCGCTCCGCCTCATCGTCCGACGGGCGGTCCCCGTCACCCTCCACGAGGACGGAGGTTCGGTCACTTTCTACACCACCGCCCGGACGGTGGGGGAGGCGTTGCGGGAGATCGGCCTGACCCTCTATCTGGCCGACCGCGTCCGGCCGGGCCTGGGGGAGCCGCTGACGGCGGGCACCCACATCTACGTGGAGCGATCCCGACCGGTCGTGGTGCGGGTGGACGGGCGGACGATCCGCACCCGCACGCATCGGGAGCGGGTAGGAGAGGTTTTGGCCGACCTGGGGATCGTTCTCTCCGGTCAGGACTACACTCGCCCGCCGCTGGACGCTTCCCTGGGCGACGAGACGACGATCGAGGTCGTGAGGGTCGCGGAAGAGTTCGTCGTCGAGCAGTCGCCGATCCCCTTCGACGTGGTCTGGCAGCCCGACCCCGACCTGGAGATCGACCACCGGCGCGTGCTCCAGGAGGGCGCGCCGGGCATGCTGAAGCGACGGTGGCGGGTGCGGTACGAGAACGGCGCGGAGATCTCCCGCACGCTGGAGAACGAGTACGTCGCCGTCCCGCCGACCACCAAGATCATCGGCTACGGGACCAAGATCGTGGTCCGCCAACTGGAGACCCCCCAGGGCACGGTGGAGTACTGGCGGGTGATCCGGATGCTGGCGACCTCCTACAGCGCGTCCACCGCCGGGGTACCGAGGACCAGCCCTTATTACGGCCGGACGCGGCTGGGGTTGCCGATGCGCTACGGGATCGTGGCGGTGGACCCCCGGGTCGTGCCGCTGGGAAGCCAGGTGTACGTACCAGGCTACGGCGTCGGTCTGGCGGCCGACACGGGCGGAGCGATCAGGGGGCGGCGGATCGACCTGGGATACGACGACGACAACCTGGTCCTCTGGTACCGCTGGGTGGACGTGTACCTGCTGACGCCGGTGCCGCCGCCGGAGCGGATCGATTACATCCTCGAGCAATGAGGGACGAGACCCGGCGGCTGCTGCAACGGTACGACCTCTGGCCCCGCAAGCGGCTGGGGCAGCACTTTCTGGTGGACGAGAGTGCGCTGGCGCGGATCGTCGCGGCGGCGGAACTCTCCTCCGACGAGGCCGTGCTGGAGGTCGGGGCGGGGCTAGGCACCCTGACCCGCGCGCTGGCGGAGGCGGCGGGGCACGTTGTGGCGGTGGAAGTCGACCCCCGCCTGGTAGCCGTGCTTTCGGAGGAACTGGCCGACCTCGCCAACGTTCGCCTGGTAGAGGGGGACATCCTGGAACTGGACCCAGCCGCGCTGATGGAGGAGCGACCCTACAAGGTGGTCGCCAACCTGCCCTACGGCATCACCGCCGCCGTGTTGCGCCACCTGCTAGAGGCCCGAGTTCCCCCCGATCGGATGGTGGTCACCGTGCAGCGGGAGGTAGCGGAGCGAATCATCGCCCGCGAGGGACGGATGAGCCTGCTGGCGGTGAGCGTCCATTTTTACGGTGAACCCCAGATCCTGTTTCGACTGAAGCCAGGCGCCTTCTACCCGCGGCCGGAGGTAGAATCGGCCGTGGTGCGGATCGATCGCCGCCCCGCTCCCCCCGTCCAGGTGGAAAACGTCGCCGATTTCTTCCGCGTGGTACGGGCAGGGTTCTGCCAGCCGCGCAAGCAACTGCGGAACAGCCTGGCGGCGGGGTTAGGGATCTCCCCTCAGGAGGCTGTCGAAGCGCTGCGCCGGGCCGGGATCGACCCCCACCTGCGGGCGGAGCGGCTCCGCCTGGAGGACTGGGGCCGCCTGGTCGACGCGCTAACTCGCTGATTCGCTGGCTCGCTGACTCGTTGACCCGCTGACTCGCTTAAGGAGGTTGCCGATGAACGGAAAGACGTTCACCCTGTGCGCTGGCGCGCTGTTGCTGATGCTCCTCGCCGGCTGCGTGCGAGCGGTGTACGAGGAGACCCCCGTCGTGGTCGAGCCAAGCCCCACCCCACTGCCCACGGTGAGCGCATTGGAGTCCGCCCCGGAACCGACGGCCCCACCCCCGCCCTCCCAGCCCCCCAGCGTCTACCTGGAGCCGTCGGTGGTGAACCTGGCGGTGGGGGAGACAGCGACCGTCAACATCTGGATCGACGGGGCATACCGGCTGAACCGCTTCTCCCTGACAATGCGGTTCAACCCCCGGTACGTCCAGGTGGAGGATGCGGACCCCGCCACGGAGGGCACACAGATCGGTCTTGGGACGATCCCCACGCCGGTCGAGGTAGCCCAGAACGAGGTGACGATGGCGGAGGAGGGGCGGATCGTGTACGAGGTGGCCCAGGAGGCCGGCACGGGGACCGACGGCAGCGGGATCGCCGCTGTGATCACCCTTCGGGGCATGGAGGTAGGAGGAACGCCGCTCCAGTTCGAGAGCGTCACCGCCTACGACGCGGAGGGGAACCCCGTCGAGATCATGCCCCTTTCGGACGGGTTGATCACGGTCCTGTCCGCCGGAGAGGGGGAACAGGCGGCCGCTCCCGAGGCCTCACCCCAACCGACCGCCCCGTCGACGCCCCTTCCCACCTCCCAACCCACGCAGGCCACCCCCGCACCGACGGTTCCTCCATCTCCGACCTCCCCCGCCGTCCCGACCGCCGACGTGGGCATCTATTACGTCGTCCAGCCCGGCGAGAACCTGTTCCGCATCGGCCTGAAGTTCGACACCACCGCCCAGGCCATCGCCCAGGCCAGCAACCTCCCCGACCCCCGTTGGGTCCAGGCAGGGACGATGGTCCTGGTGCCGGTCCCGCCGCCGAGCGGACGGTACGGCTACTACGTCCAATCGCACGACACCGTCTACTCCATCGCCCGTCGCTTTGGATTGACGGTAGACCAACTGGTCGCCCTCAACGACATCGGGCCGGACTACCGTATCGAGGTGGGCCAGATCCTTACCATCGTTCCCTGACGGCCGGTAACCAGCGGCCACTTGCGCCCTCGTTTCAATCGAATATAATGACCGCCGGTCAGTTATCACCCCCGAGAGGAGTCTGAAGATGGACTTTGAATTGACCGAAGAACATAAGATGATCGCCCGCATGGTGCGGGACTTCGCCGAGAAAGAGGTCGCCCCCTACATCAAGGAATACGATCGCGCCCACAAGCCGTTCACCAAAGCGATCTACCGGATGGCAGAACTGGGCATCCTCGGCATCTGCATCCCCGTCCGGTACGGCGGGCAGGGGATGGACTACATCAGCCTGGGGTTGGCCTGCGAGGAACTGGAGCGGGTCGACTCCTCCCTGCGGGTCGTCCTGAGCGTCCACGTGGGCCTCAACAGCCTGGGGCTGCTCCAGTGGGGCACCGAGGAACAGAAGCAGCGGTTCCTCGTCCCCCAGGCGAGAGGGGAACGATTCGCCGCCTACGCCCTCACCGAGCCGGGGGCGGGTTCAGACGCGGCGGCGCTCGCCACCACCGCCCGCCGGGAGGGGGACGTCTACATCCTCAACGGCGAGAAGATGTGGATCAGCCTGGCGTCGGTAGCCCACAACTTCCTGGTCTTCGCGGTGACCGATCCGCAGGCCAAGCCGCGACACCGGGGGATCACCGCCTTCATCGTCGAGCGGGAGATGAAGGGGGTGACCACCGGGGACATCCACGGCAAGATGGGCGTGCGGGCCGGCTCCACCGGCTGGATCGCGATGGAGGACGTGGAGGTGCCGGTGGAGAACCGACTGGGCGAGGAGGGAGAGGGCTTCAAGATCGCGATGAGCTGCCTGGACAACGGCCGCTACACCATCGGGGCCGGTGCGACCGGCCTGATCCGCGCCTGCCTGGAGGCATCGGTCAAATACGCCCGCGAACGCAAGACCTTCGGCAAGGAGATCGGACAGCACCAATTGATCCAGCGGATGATCGCCCATATGAGGCGGGATTACGAGATCGCCCGGCTGCTCTACCTGCGGGCCGGGTGGTTGAAGAACCAGGGGATCCGCAACACGTGGCAGACCAGCCTGGCCAAATGGTTTGCCACCGAGGCCAGTTTCGCCGCCGCCTCCAACGCCGTCCAGATCCACGGCGCCTACGGCTACTCCGACGAATACGACGTGGAGCGGTACCTGCGCAATTCCAAGGGTGCCTGCATCTACGAGGGCACCAGCCAGATCCACGAGATCATCCAGGCGCAGTACGCCCTGGGGTATCGGGAGGACCGTCCGCTGCGGTGCGAACTGCCAGCGTATGACCCGGAGGAGTGGCAAAGGGAAGCATAAAAGGAGGTGAACATGCACATCGTCGTCTGTACCAAACAGACGCCCGACTCGGCGGCCAAACTGACCGTGGACGAGGCGGGCAACGTCTCCTGGGGAGACTCCCCGATCATCATCAACCCCTGGGACGAGTATGCCGTTGAGGAGGCGATCCTCATCAAAGAGCGGTTCAACGGCGAGCCGAAGGTCACCGTCCTCTCGATGGGGCCAGAGGAGGCGCTGGAGGCCCTCAAGCACGCCATCGCGATGGGGTGCGACGAGGGCATCCGGGTCTGGGACGAAGCGTTCGAGAATTCGGACACGCTGGCGACCTCCTACGTCCTCGCCAAGGCCATCGAGAAGATGGGGGACGTGGACCTGATCCTCTTCGGCAAGTCGGCCATCGACAGCCAGACCGGGCAGGTACCGATGGAGGTGGCCCGCCGTCTGGGGTTCTCCCCGCTCACCTACGTGATCAAGATCGTCGAACTGGACTTCGAGGGGCGGACCATCACCGTGGAGCGGCTATTGGAGCAGGGCCGCCAGGTGGTGAAAGCCCCGCTGCCGGCGGTGATCGGCACGGTGAAGGGGATCAACGAGCCGCGCTACCCCTCGTTTATGGGCATCCGCAAGGCGACGCGGGCCCAGTACCCGGTCTGGACCGGCGCCGACATCGGCGCGGAGCCGGAGAAGGCCGGCGCGGCGGGGTCAGGCGTCCGCTGGGAGCGCATCTTCCCGCCGCCGGTCCGTGAGGGCGGGGCGGAGATCATCGAGGCCGAGACGCCCGAGGAAGCGGCCCGCATCCTGGTAGACAAGTTGATGGCCGAGAAGGTCATCTAGGAGGTGAGCGATGGGCAAAGACATCTTCGTCTGGGTCGAACAGTTCCACGGACAGGCAGCGATCCCCTCCTGGGAGGCCATCGGCGCGGCTCGCCAGTTGAGCGAGACGTTGGGAGGTCAGGTCTGCGCATGCGTCTTCGGTGAGGGCGTCGAAGGCCTGGCGAAGGAGGCCATCGCCTACGGGGCGGACAAGGTCTTCCTGGCCGACGACCCCACCCTGGCCGACTTCCGCGTGGAGCCCTACGCAGCCCTGCTGGCCCACCTGGCGAAAGAGCATCAGCCGGAGGTCATCCTCATCGGCGCGACCTCCCGCGGGCGGGACCTGGGACCGGCGGTGGCGGTGGACCTGGAGACGGGGTGCGTGGCGGACTGCACAGCGCTGGAGTTCGAGGACGGCAAACTGGTCGCCACGCGGCCCATCTACGCGGGCAAACTCCTCTCCACCTGCACCATCCCGGAGCGGCGGCCGGCCATCTTCACCATCCGCCCCCGCGCCTTCGCCAAGCCCGACCCCGACGAGGGGCGGCAGGGGGAGGTGATCTCGGTAGAGCCGGTGCTGAAGGAGGAGGAGATCACCTGCAAGGTCACCGGCTTCGAGGAGACGGAGGGCGGGGTGAGCCTGACCGACGCCGCCATCATCGTCTCCGGCGGCCGGGGCGTGGGCGGGCCGGAGGGGTTCGAGCCGATCCGCGAACTGGCCGAGGTGCTGGGCGCGGCGGTCGGCGCCTCCCGCGCGGCGGTGGACGCCGGGTGGATCCCCTACGAGCACCAGGTGGGCCAGACCGGCAAGACGGTCAGCCCCGACCTCTACATCGCCTGCGGCATCTCCGGCGCCATCCAGCACCAGGCCGGGATGCGGACCAGCAAGGTCATCGTCGCCATCAACAAGGACCCGGAGGCCCCCATCTTCCAGTTGGCCCACTACGGCATCGTGGGCGACCTCTTCAAGTACGTCCCGGCGCTGACCAAGGTGCTGAAGGAGCGGCTGGGGAAGTAATAGCATCACCCCTGCCATCGATGCTGTGATAGGTGCGACGCACCTT
>CAZOLN010000138.1:4701-6734 GCA_964580565.1 uncultured Anaerolineales bacterium | reverse complement strand
GCGTCCCACTCCACCTTTGCCCGGCAGTACCCGTACAGCAGTCGCTCCTTCATCGCTTCACCTCCTCAACAATGTGCTTGTGACCAAACGTCACCGCCACCCAACTCAAATGTTTGCGTGCAAACATCCCTCTACGCCTCACCTCCTCTCCGCCGGGTCAACGATCCTCGCAAACCAACCTCACAGCCCGCCCAGGCTGGTCAGCACGATCCACAGGGCGGGCGAACCGATCAGCAGGAACATCACGATGAGGGTGGTGAAAGAGACCACGTAGGTCATCGCCTGGGTGTTCTCCTGCCCCTGCCGGCGCAGGAGCCGCCGCTGCTCGTGCTGGGCCGCCGCCGCGTGCGTCTCCAGCACCGGGGCCAACTCCCCACCCTCCGTCAGCACCGCCAGCAGGTCGGCGCAGAGGTTGACCAGCGGCTCGCACAGCCGGTTGTGCTCCATCACCGCCCGCAGCCCCCGTTCCAGGTCCGCCGTGATGTCGTGGACCACCAGGGCGCGGTGGAGTTCCTTGACGAACGGCCCGCCCGGCCGGGAGGTGATGTACCGCAGGGCCGAGACGAAGGTCCGCCCCGACCGGACGTACACCCGCAGTTCCGGCACCTTGTACCCCATCTCCAGCACGATCTGCCGCCGCCGGTGCTCCGCCGCCTCCGCCACCTCCCGGTCGGGGTCGAAGAAGCCGACCAGGCCCAGCAGCAGGCCCAGGAGGGCCAATCCGGGCGGCAGGTGGGCCAGGAGGGCGACGAGGAGCAGGAAGACCACCCCGCCCAGGCCGAAGAGGAGCCCCCGAAAGACCTTGGCCGCCCACATCGTCTCCAGGTTCCAGAAGGGAGCGTCGGGGTTGGGCGGGGCCGCCTCCCCCGGCCCCCAGTACCAATCGGCCTGTTTGAGCAGGGCCAGGTAGCGGCCGTTGACACCGCCCGTCCCCTCCCCCCGCAGCAGGTCGGCGAGCCCCTGGAGGGTGGGCGTCAGGAAGCCCAGTCCCCTGGCCTCCTTCAGTTGGAGTTGTTCGGGCAGGATCCGCTCCTCGGGCTGGGCACGGACCACCCGCCGTCGGGGCAGCACGAAGGCCCCAAACACGGCCAGGAAACTCAATGCGGCCAGGAACCCCAGCAGGACCTCCATCTCACACCCCCTGTCTTGCGGTCGGGCGGGCTGCCCGGGCGGCTCCCTTCGCCTCCCGCCCCCGCTCAACGGCCACCCGCTCCACGATCAGCCCCCGCCCGGCGGTCCGGTGGGCGTGGACGTAGGCGACGACGGTGAGGACGGCGGCGATCACCGCCACCACCTGCCCCGCCGGAGTGCGGAAGAACTCCGTCCCGTAGCCGATCCCGCCGGTGAAGACCGTCGCCAGGCGGACCATCGCCATCACCACCCACGGGCCGACGATCCCCCACATCACGTCGGTCCGCTGCCCCTTCTGCATATCGATGGTCTCCTCGTAGATCACCGCCATCTGCCGGGTCGCCTCGGCGTGGCGGGCCAGCATCTCGGAGACCTCCCCGCCCGCCTCCTCGGCGACGATGAGCGCGGTCGCCAGGGCGTCGAAGACGGGGGACTCCCGCCGGTCGGCCACCGCCTGCAACGCCGCCACCAGCGGCTCCCCGCTGCGCACCGCCCGGCGGACCTCGGCGAAGTCCTCCGCCACCTTCCCCTGTCCGTAGGTCGCCACCGCCTCCAGCGCCCGGTTCATCGACGGCTTGATCCGCCAGGAGTTGACGATGGTGTCGGCGGCCGAGGCCAGCGCCTTGTGATACCGGTTCAGCCGCTCGTTCCGTTCGTCCTCCAGGCGGGACCAGACGAAGAAGAAGCCCGCGGCCAGCCCGACGGGGAAGACCAGGAAGGCCCCCGTCGCCAGCCACATCACCGCGCCGAAGACGGCCCCGTAGGCCAGGGAGCGGATGACGTAGGTGGACGCCTTCACTCCCAACTTCGCCCGGTCGAGGCGGACCTGGATGCCGGGCAGCAGCGTCTCCGCCTGGGCGCGGACCACCCGCCGGGGGCGGAGGGCGAAGGCCAGGAAGACC
>CAZOLN010000138.1:2631-4601 GCA_964580565.1 uncultured Anaerolineales bacterium | reverse complement strand
CTCCGTCGTCTCCGGCAAGGTCCCTTCCCTGCTCCTCACCGCCGTCGGGGCTCAGGTCCCAAACCACGCCGTTCAGCCGGTCGATCCAGCCCCACAGTTCATCCGCTGCTGCCCGCTTCTGCTGCGGGGGCATATCACCCCGGTAGATCTGGTCCACCGCGCTCTCAAGCGCATCAACCAACCGCTGCAACTCGTCCCGGTCGAAGGCCAGGTGGATCTCGTCTCGCTCGCGGGACACGACACGCATGGTCACTCCTCCTCGTCCTCCCGGGCCAGGCCAAGGGCGTAAGAGGCCAGGTCTGCTTCTGCCAATGCCAGGTCCTCATCCTCCGGCCAGAACTCCACCCGCTTGATGGAGCCGTTTGGGTAGTAGTCGATGGCCTTCACGCGGGGGCAGGGGCCGCCGTGGAACACCCAGTGGTGCACCGAGGGCCGACTGCACCAGGGGCATGCCCCCGGCGGGAGGACCTGCACGACCGTCGTCGATTGGTCGCACAACACACCACCGGTTGTCCCCCTGGTCCACCTCGTCCAGGTCGTCGATTCGTCGGGCGTCGTGATCTCGCCCATCACCATCCTCCTCCTGCCTTCTGTGCAACTTCCTCCCGGAAGTCGTACCCGGCCCGCTCCAGGAGCCGCTTTCGCAGCCGCTCCGAGGGGAAGTTCCCCGTCCATTCCAACCCCTCGCCTCGCCACTCCCACAGCGGCTCGACCACGATCTCCTCCCCCTCCAGCCGGTCCCGCACCTCCCCGATCCCCGTCACCCGCCGCGTCTCGGAGCCGTCGGGCAGGCGGATCCGCGTCAGGTGGACCACCAGGTGCAGGGCCGTGGCGATGTTCAGTCGGATCGCCCGCAGGGGGAGGTTCGGCTTTCCCTCCTGCACCAGCGTCTCGATGCGGGTCAGGGTGGCCCACACGTCGTCGGCGTGGACGGTGAACATCACCCCCTCGTGGCCGGTGTTGGCCGCCGTCAGGATCGCCGCCATCTCCGGCCCCCGCGCCTCCCCCAGCCAGATCCGGTCCGGCTTCATCCGCAGCGCGTGCCGCACCAGGTCCGCCATCGTCACGGCCTCCACCCCCTCCGCCGCCTCCCGCGTCACCAACTGCACCCAGTTCTCCACCGGCACCTGCAACTCCGGCGTGTCCTCGATGGTGATCACCCGCTCGTCCGGCTCCAGGACCGAGCCGCAGGCGTTGAGGAAGGTGGTCTTGCCGGAGGCGGTGCCGCCGCTGACCACGATGTTCAGCCGCGCCCGCACCGCCGCCGCGATGAACCTCCCCACCTCCTCCGGCATCGTCCCCAGCCGGACCATCTCCTCCAGCGTCCTCGCCACCGGCCGGAACCTCCGGATGGTCACCACCAGGTTGTCCCGGTTGGCGACCAGCGGCGGCATGATCCCGTGGAACCGGCTTCCGTCCTCCAGCCGTCCGTCGGCCCAGGGGGTCTTGGTGGAGAGGCCCCGGTGGCCTCCGGCCCGGTCCAACTTCCGGTTGAAGAACCGGCGCAGTTCGGCCGCGTCGGTGAAGCGGAGGGAGGTCCGCTCCTTTGGCCTCCCCGCCCGCACCACCCAGATCTCGTCGGGGCCGTTGATGAAGATCTCCTCCACCGTCTCGTCGGCCATCAGTTCCGCCAGCGGCCCCCAGCCCAGCACGTCGTCCACCACCCGCTTCGCCACCTGCTCCGGCTCGGCGGGGAGGCGGGGCAGGCCCCGGCTAGCACAGGAAGCGGCGTAGTCCTCCGCCACCTCCAGCGCCAGGTCGTACACCAGCCGCTCTTCTTCCTCGCCGGGGTGGTCCAGTTGGGCGGTGGTGAGCAGGTTCCCGGCGCGGATCCGCTCCCGCACCGTCTCCAGGACGTAGGCGTAGGGGTCGCCGACCTCCTCCGCCTTCGCCGCCTGCATCACCTCGTAGAAGGACGGCACCGGCTCCGACGAGGGCGAACGACCGTTCGTCCCCAAGCCCTCCGGCTC
>CAZOLN010000138.1:1360-2531 GCA_964580565.1 uncultured Anaerolineales bacterium | reverse complement strand
AGGCCCCGCTTCCGCTTCTCCGCCAGGTAGGGGAGGTAGTACGCGGCCAGTTCCCGCACCGCATCCCCCAGCGGCCCCTCGTCGGTCAGCACGTAGGGGGTATGGGTGTTCACCGCGTTCTCCGCCACCACCGCGTCGTGGGGAATCGTCGCCAACTTCGGCAGCCCCACCTCCTTGATGATCTCCTTCTCCGACAGTCCGAACTCCGGGTCGAACCGGGTGATCACCAACTTGAACTTCTCCAGACTGCCGAAGTGGTGCTTCAGCGGCTCCATCGCGTTCGCCGTATCGACCACCGCCGTCCACACCGGCGGCACCGTCACCAGCACCTCGTTGGCCGCCTCGATGGCCGCCCGGTGCAGGGGCCGGGTGAAGTCCTGCCCGATGTCGATGACCACGAAGGCGTACATCTGCCGCATCACCTCGATGATCCGCCGCCCCATCTGGTAGATCATCGCCCGGTTGCGGAACTCCTCCGCCCCCGCCTGGTGGGGGAAATACAGCCCCGGCAGGAGGTCCAACTGGCTGTCCTCATCCCACCGCACCAGGTAGTTGCGCAGCAGGACCGGGGTGATCAGCCCCTCGCCCCCCTGCGCCCAGCGGGAGGCCAGCCCCACCACCAGGTCGAACAGACCCCGCTCCAGGAGCGGCCATCCGTGCCGCTCGGCGTGCTTCACGTTGGCGGTGAAGCCGAGCATCGTGTGGGCGTCCCCCTTCGCCATATCGAAGTCCAGAAGGACCGTCGGCTGGTTGCCCAGCGAGGCGTGGGAGAGGGCCACCGCCAGGTTGACCGCCAGCGTGGTCCGGGTGGACCCGCCCCCCTTCGGCACCCACACGGTGATCACCCGCTCCTTCCACGCCTGCAGCCGGCTGGAGGGAACGGGACGGGCCTTCACCTCCCCCCGCTGCCGCTCCCGGCGGGCCTCCTCGACGGCCGCCCGGAGCAGTTGGACCACCTTGTTCCCCTGGTGCGCGTCCATCGGCAGGGTGACGTACCCCTTCGCCCCGTGGGCGACCATCGAGCGGCCGTCGTCGGAGGTGGCCTCCACCCAGCCGACCGTCGGGATGGGCCGGTCCACGTGCAGGAGGAGGTCCATGATCATCTGCGGTCGGTAGCCGGTGACCTGGGGGCAGAGGAGCACCACGTCCGCCTCCAGGTTGACCGCGTCGT
>CAZOLN010000138.1:0-1260 GCA_964580565.1 uncultured Anaerolineales bacterium | reverse complement strand
AGGTTGAGGACGCCGTTGTTGAGGGCGAAGGCCAGCACCTCCGCCTGCTCCCGGTCCACCTCCAGGTACAGCCGGATCACATCCCCCTCGACCCGGCGGGGCTGCTGCTCCTCCTCCGCGCCCGTCCCGTAGGCCACCGAGGGGGCCTGCACCACCTCCCGCTCCACCCGCAGCACCCGCACGTCGGGCAGGATCACCTTCGCCACCGGCAGGTGCAGCGTCTCGGTGATCACCTCCCCAACCTTCAACTCCTCCGTGGGGGTGATGGCCCGCAGGGAGCGCACCCCAACCTCCTCGGGCACCACGTACCCGTGGCTCATCTCCTGGGCAGCCACCCGCCCCAGGGTGAACACCACGTCCACGTAGTCACCGGCTACGATGTAGTTCCCCGCCTGGTCGGGCGAGGCCGGGATGGGGAAGACCAGGTGGTCAGGGTCGGAGACCAGGAGGGTGATCCGGCGCTGCCACTCGTTGGGCGCGTCCGTCCGCACCTGGGCCCACAGCAGGGGCGACCCGGCGTGGACCGTCTCCAGCACCGGCAGTCCCATCACCTGCGCGAACTCGTCGGCGGTGACCACCGCCTCCAGGAAGGCCGGATCGGGGTCCCGCACCTCCGTCAGCCGGAACAACTGGGGGTCCAGGGCGGTCCCCGGCGGGATGTCGTCGATGGCGACCGGCAGCGGGACGGGCGTCCCCCGCCCCAGCCGGACCACCAGGATCACCGCCACGGCGACGATGATCGCCCCGACGATGCCGATGATGAGAAGAGGCCAGCGAACACGGCTCATCATTCACCTCCAGACGTGGGATTTGCACAGGCGGCGTAGGCCGCCCGGAGGCGGGCGTTGGAGGCGGACGCCTCCCGCACCGCCGCCGGTGAGGCCGGGTCCCCCCCGGCGTACCGCTCCAGCGCGTCGGCCAGGTCCCCCAGCACGCCGACCAGGGGCGAACGGCCGTTCGCCCCTACCACCCCGGCCGCCTGCACGGCCAGGCCGCGCACCCTCGCCGCCGCTTCCCGCGCCCGTGCAGGCCGTTCCTCCCGGTCCACCAGGGCGAGGGAGCCGGTGAGGGCGGCCGCCTGGGCGGAGAGGACGTAGAGATCCCTGCATACCTCGGCAGGCGGGCCGGGGATGGGGGCAGCCGACAACGCTCCCTGCTCCACGCTCTCTACCCCCACCCCCGACCCGCCGCGCGACCTCGCCCCTGTCGCGGGAGAGGCCGCCAGGACAACAACGGCTGTGATGATCGAAAGCACCCAGG
>CAZOLN010000137.1:0-6750 GCA_964580565.1 uncultured Anaerolineales bacterium | reverse complement strand
CCGGCCCGGCAGCCGCGCAGCCCCATCATCGGGTTGACCTCCCACAGGGAGTTGACGACCTGGAGCATCTTCTCCTTCTCGGCCAGTTCCGGCGAGTCGGGCGCGGTGATCTTCAGTTGGGTCACTTCCTCGATCAGTTCATCGCGGGGCGGGAGGAACTCGTGCATCGGCGGGTCGATGAGCCGCATGATGAGCGGCTGGCCGTCCATCGCCTCGAAGAGCCCCTCGAAGTCCTTTTCCTGGAAGGGGAGCATCTCGTCCAGGGCGGCCTGTCGCTCCTCGTCGGTCTCCGCCATGATCATCCGCACCACCGCGTCGCGGGCCCGCTCGTCGAAGAACATGTGCTCGGTCCGGCAGAGGCCGATCCCCTCCGCGCCCAGTTCGCGGGCCCGGCGGGCGTCCTTGGGGTAGTCGGCGTTGGCGCGGACGCCCAGTTTGCGGATCTCGTCGGCCCAGGTGAGCAACTCCACCAGTTCTTTCTGCTCCTCGAAGGAGACCTCCTTGGTGGGGATTTCGCCCCAGAAGACCTCGCCGGTCCCGCCGTCGATGGAGATGACGTCCCCTTCCTTGACGACGCGGCCGGTCTCCCGGACGGTGAACTGGTTCCGCTCCGTGTCCACGATGATGTCCTCGCAGCCGACGACGGCGGGGAGGTTGTTCCCGCGGGCGACGACCGCCGCGTGGGAGGTCATCCCGCCGTGCTGGGTGAGGACGCCCTTGGAGGCCAGCATCCCCGGCACGTCGTCCGGGTTGGTCTCCGGCCGGACGAGGATCACGGTCTTGCCCTGGCGCGCCAGTTCGGTGGCCCGCTTGGCGTCGAAGACGGCCATCCCCGTCGCCGCCCCCGGCGATGCGTTGATCCCCTTGGCGAGCAGGTTGCCCTCCTCCTCGGCTTTCACCTTCGCCTGGGGGTCGAACGAGGGATGGAGCAACTGGTCCACCTCCTCCGGCTTGACCCGCATCACCGCCTCTTCCTTGGTGATCAGCCCCTCGTGGACCATGTCCACGGCGATCTTGACCGCGGCAGCGGCGGTCCGCTTACCGGTGCGGGTCTGAAGCATCCACAACTTCCCCCGCTCGACGGTGAACTCCAGGTCCTGCATATCCCGGTAGTGGGCCTCCAGCCGTTGGGCGACCTCGACGAACTGCTCGTAGACGTCCGGCATCACCTCTTTCAACTGGGCGATCTTCATCGGGGTGCGGATGCCGGCGACCACGTCCTCGCCCTGGGCGTTCTCCAGGTACTCGCCGTACAGATGCTTCTCGCCCGTGGCGGGGTCGCGGGTGAAGGCGACACCGGTGCCGCTCTTCTCCCCCATGTTGCCGAAGACCATCGTGCAGACGTTGACGGCGGTGCCCCAGTCGTGGGGGATCTTGTTCAGTTCCCGGTAGGCGACTGCCCGCTCGCCGTTCCAGGAGTCGAAGACCGCCTTGATCGCCAGCCGCAGTTGCTGGTAGGGATCGGAGGGGAACTCCTCGCCGAAGTGCTCCCGATAGAGGGCCTTGTACTGCTCGACCAGTTGCTTCATCCCCTCCAGGCTGACCTCGGCGTCTGTCTTGACCCCCTCCTTCTGCTTCAGTTCGGTCAGCAGCCGCTCGAAATGCTCCCGATCCAGCCCCATCACGATGTCGGAGAACATCGTGATGAACCGGCGGTAGGCGTCGTAGGAGAACCACTCGTTGCCGGTGAGCCGGGCCAACCCTTCGCGGGTCTCGTCGTTGAGGCCCAGGTTGAGGACGGTGTCCATCATCCCCGGCATCGAGACCCGGGCACCGGAGCGGACGGAGACCAGCAGTGGGTTCTCCGGATCGCCGAACCGCTTGCCGGTCATCTTCTCCAGTTCTTTCATCGCCTCCAAGACCTGCTCCCACATCCCCGGCGGGAAGTCGCCGGTCTTCATGTATTCGACGCAGGCCTCGGTGGTGATGGTGAAGGAGGGGGGAACGGGCAGGCCCGCCGCCGTCATGTCGGCCAGACCGGCCCCTTTGCCTCCCAGGATCACCTTCATCTCATCCAGCGTGGGCTGGTGTCCCAGTGTCTTGGTCAGATCCTCACTTGCTCTGGCTGCCAGGTATACCCATTTCTTGCTCACGGTTTCCTCCTCCCTGCGACTTCGTGGAAAGGCCGGGCCCCGTTTTTGACGACCCGGCCCCGGCTGCCTGATGTCCGGTGTTCTTGCCTCGTTCGAGGCCATTGCGGCAATCGACCGGGTATTATACCTCTGAAGGGCCCGAAGTCAAGGTCGCGCGCGGACGCGGACACGGCCGCGGGGCCATCACATTTTCTAGGGAGCAGGTGTTGTGTTGACTTAGCGGCGGAACAAGGTAGAATCAACCGTCCTGAAAAGCGTTTGGCCCTGGAGCGGATCGATCGATGGCTCTATCTTCGACGAAACTGTCTATAAGAAGGGCCGAGCGGTGGGCGTTGGTGGCGCTCTTCCTGGTCGCCTTCCTCCCCCGTGCGGTCTACCCGGTATCCCGACCCCTTCAGTGGTACTTTCGCTCGGCCCAGTTCTTCCAGGCGGTGATGGAGGGGAACTGGGCAGGGACCCTGTTCTCCGAACATCCCGGCGTGACGGTGATGTGGCTCTCGGGTGGGGCACTGTGGGGGTGGTACGGGCTCCAATCCCTCCTCGGCCTGCATCCCCCTGCCCCGCTGGAGACGGAGGGGTACGCCTTCGCCGATCGGGTGGCCGTAGGGGTGTTGCCGCTGGCGTTGGTCGTCTCCCTGGGGATCGTCTGGGGGTGGTTTCTCCTGCGTCGGCTGTTCGACTCCCGCGTCGCGTGGGCAGCGGCGGCGCTGTGGGCGCTCGATCCGTTCCACCTCACCAACTCCAAGGTCCTCCACCTGGACGCGACGCTCTCCATCCTGACGCTCCTCTCCGTCCTGTCGCTTCTGCTCTACCTCCGGAGGGAGAGGAAGCGCCACCTCCTCCTCTCGGCCGTCCTGGGAGGGCTGGCGATCCTCACCAAGGTCTCTGCCCTCTTCTTGTTCCCTTTCATTGCCCTTGCTCTGTTGACCGCGCGTCTGCGATCGATCTCCAATTCCCAATGCTCGATTCCCAATTCTCAAAGCCCGATCCGCGCCTTCCTCATCTGGGCCATCCTTGCTTTTTTCCTCATCTTCCTCCTCTGGCCTGCCCTCTGGGTGCGGCCGGGGGAGTGCTTCAACCGGGTGGTCCGCGAGGGCATTCTTCGCCACACCGGCGGGACCCGCGACCTGCCGGTCCTTTACCGAGGCCGGCTGGGGCGGTACGACCCCGGCCCTCGCTTCTACCTGGACGTGCTGCTCTATCGCTCTACTTTCCTCACGCTCCCCTTCGCCCTGGTGGGGTTGGCGGCTGGGCTGCGCCGCCGGGGGGACCGCCGAGCCGTGGGGCTGCTGACTGTCTTCGGCGGGTCTTACTTCGTCCAGATGTCGCTGGGGGCGTGGAAGGACGGACGGTACATGCTCCCGGTTCTTCTGGTGCTGGACCTCCTGGCGGGTTACGGGCTGGCCTGGTGGGTCGGCCGCCTCACTGCGGGCCGCCTGCGCAGGGGGCTCCTCCTCGGCGGCCTGATCGCGCTTCAGGCGGCCCTCGTCCTTGTCCGCCACCCCTACTACGGCACCCACTACAACGCGCTCCTGGGGGGGGCGCAGGGGGCAGCCCGCGTCTTCCCCCCTGCCGACTTCGGGGAGGGGCTGGACCTGGCGGCCCGGTACGTGGACGGGCTCCCCGGGGCGGAGGATCTCACCGTGGGAACCCAGTTCCTGGCCAACGAGATGGTGGCCCAGTACGTCCGCGCCTCGGTGCGGGACATCGCTGAAGTGGGGAATGAGGTAGACGTGCTGGTCTTCGGGGTGCAGTACACGACGCGCGGGAGGAACTTTCCCCGTTGGGGTGCCCTGTGGGAGGCAACCTACAAGTTCCGTGAGCCGGAGTTCGTGGTCTCTTTCGACGGCATCCCCTACGCCTGGGTCCATCGGCCCGGCGCGGAACCGGTCCTTCCCCACCGGACCGACATCCGGCTGGGAGAGTCGATCCGGTTGGTGGGCTACCGGCTGGCGCAGGAAGAGGTTTCCCCCGGCGACTCACTTCTGTTGACCCTCTACTGGCGCGCGGAGAGCCCGGTCGATCGGGACTACACCGTCTTTGTCCACTTGCAGGAGCCGGGCGGTGGGCTGGTGGCCCAGCAGGACAACCCGCCCGTGCGGGGCACGCGCCCGACGAGCGGCTGGGAGGTCGGTGAGCTAGTCGAAGATCCCTACGAGATCCCTCTCCCCGCCGACGTTCCGTGTGGGGAGTATCTCCTTAGCACGGGATTGTATGATCCGGCGACCATGGAGCGGGTGCCTGCGTTCGACGCTATCGGGACCCGTTTGCCGGAGGACCGGGTTGTATTGCTATCGGTGCGAGTTATACCTGTGGTTCCGCCTTGGCGATGGATTCTATCCGCAGCATGGCTAGCAGTGATCCTTGTGGGGGTTGTAGGCCCTCGATTCGGGAGGTGAAAGTGGGCAAGCGCGTAGAGCAGGTTGCGACCTTTGTCATACTGATGGCTTTCGTTCTCTTCAGCGCTATCTATAGTATTATTGTTCCTCCTTTCGAGGCTTCTGATGAGGTCTCGCACTATCCAGTGGTGAAATATGTCGCCGATCATTGGAGTCTACCGGTGTTGGACCCAGAGGGGACCGGCCCCTGGCGGCAGGAAGGAGGGCAACCTCCCCTCTACTATATCATTGGGGCCGCGCTTACGTTCTGGGTTGACACCTCCGACATGGGGCAAGTGCGGCATCTGAATCCCCATGTCGACGCGGGGGTCGCCATGCCGGATGGCAACATTAATCTCGTAGTTCACAACCCTGTGTTGGAGCGGTTTCCCTGGCGTGGGACGGTGCTAGCAGTCCACCTGGTCCGGTTCCTCTCCGTTCTGATGGGGGTTGTGTCGGTCTATTTCACCTACCGGATCGCCCGGGAGATCGTTCCGGACGATTCGATCCTGCCTTTGGCGGTAGCCGCCGTCCACGCTTTCACGCCGATGTTCGTCTTCATCGCCGGTTCGGTCAACAACGACAACTTGGTGGTGATGTTGTGCGGGTTGGGCCTGTGGATGATCCTGCGGCTGGCGAAGGAGGAAAGGTGGTCGACGCGACATGCGCTGGTCCGGTATCTGACGCTGGGGGTGGTATTGGGCCTGGCTGCGCTTTCTAAGACCAGCGCGCTGGGGTTGACGGTGGTGACGGCGGTGGTGGTGGCGATGCGGGCGATGCGGCAGCGGTCGTGGCGGGAGTTCTTCCTGGGTGGGTTTGCGACACTTCTGCCTTTCCTTGTTGTTGTTGGATGGTGGTACCTGCGTAACCTCCGGCTCTACGGGGACCCCACTGCTCTGAATGTTTTCACCCAGGTCTCGGGCAACATCCGGGCCGTCCCGGCAGACCTGACCCAGTTGTGGCGCGAGCGGTACAGTTTCCTGGCCGGTTATTGGGGCAACTTCGGCGCCCTCAACGTCCCGATGCCTGCCTGGGCTTATGATCTTCTCAATGCCTTCCTCGTTCTCTCTGCGCTGGGCCTCTTGCTTTGTCTCCTTCGTCCCCCTGTCTCCCTGTCTCTTCGGCCCCTCTCCCTCTCCCTGCTCTGGGCCGCCCTGGTCTTTCTCCCTTGGATCGGCTGGTCCCGCGTCACCTGGTCGTCCCAGGGGCGGTTGGTCTTCCCGGCGATCTCCGTCTGGTCGCTCCTCCTTGTTCTCGGACTCTACTCTCTCGCATCTCACGCGTCCCGTTTCGCGCGCCAGGCACCACGCATCACGCTCGTCGTCGCTCGCCTTTACCTTGTTTTGCCCGCAACATTGCTCCTCCTGGCGGTCGTCGCCCCCTTCGCCTGGATCGCGCCGGCCTATGCCTTGCCCGAGCCGTTGACCGACGCGCAGGTTGCGGTGATTCCCCACCGGCTGGGGGTCGAGTTCGGGGGGATGATGCGGCTCCTGGGGTACGATCTGGAGGCCGATGCGGTGGAGCCGGGAGGGCAACTGGGGATAACGCTCTACTGGGAGTCGTTGGCTCCGTCCGATCGGGATTACACCGTCTTCGTACACCTGTTGGGGGAAGGGGATCTCATCGTCGCGCAGCGGGACACTTTCCCGGGAGTGGGACTTCTCTCAACGACGTGGCTGGAACCGGGTTTCCGATGGGCCGATCGGTACGTTTTGCGGATCCCCTCCACCGCTTACGCTCCCGATGTGGCCCAGGTCGAAGTGGGTGTGTACGACCCGGCGACAGGGGCGCGTTTGCCTGCCAGCACCGGCGGCGACAACGTCCGTTTCGGTCGGGTGGAGGTTCGTCCTCTCCCTGGTCCGTACCCCCATCCTGTCTCAATCAACTTCGGGGACCGGATGAGGCTGGTAGGGTATGATCTGAGCGGCCGGGTGGTCCGCCCGGGGGAGACGATCACGCTCACCCTGTATTGGGAGGGCCTGCGTCCGATGGACACTAACTACACTGTCTCCGCCCAGCTGGTGGATGCGCAGCAGCGCAAGGCGGCACAGAACGACGGCTGGCCCCAAGGGGGAGAGGTGCCTACGGCAGCGTGGCGGCCGGGGGAGACCGTTGTAGACGCGCGCCCGCTGACGGTCTACCCCGACGCTCCGCCGGGGGTGTACGACGTCCGGATCGCGGTGTACGTCCTGCGGGAGGGGGAGATCGTCCACCTCCCCGTTATCCCCGACGTCGGGGGGATGCTCGCCGACCACGTCCTCCTGACGAAGGTGCGGGTG
>CAZOLN010000136.1:5545-6796 GCA_964580565.1 uncultured Anaerolineales bacterium | reverse complement strand
TTGCCGAACCGGTCCACCGCCGTGATCACCACGGTGAAGCCCACCCCGACGGTCTGGGTGCTGATGGGAGCGAAGGCCAGGTGGTCCACCACGTTGGACGTGATGGTGACGACACCCGTATCCTGCGCGCTATCGAGCGTGCCGGTCACCGGCCAGGTGCCGGCCACCGTCGCCGAGAGGACGTTGCCCACGAAGACGTTGCCGCCGCCGGCCGACCAGGAGGTCTCCGCGGTGGCGTTCCAGGTGTTGCCAAACGCATCGGTCGCCACGGCGGTGTAGGTAACCCAGGAGCCGGCGACCACGGTGGTCACGGGCGGACGGATGGACAGTTCCGCCGCCGACCCGTGGGTCACCGTCACGTAGGCCACCGCCTGCACCCCATCCACCGTCGCGGTCACCGGCAGGCTGGCGCCGACCACCGTGGCGGAGAAGACGTTGTTGCCGGGCGGCGTGCCGAGGAAACCGTTGCCGCCCGAGGCGGCATAGGTCGCCTCTGCGGTGGCGTCCCACCCGTTGCCGTAGGCGTCGGTGGCGACGGTGGTGTAGGCCAGCGTCGCCCCCGCCTGGAGGGTGGCCCGCGCCGGGGAAAGGGTGGCCGTCACCGCCGCACCGTGGGTGACGGTGAAGGGGGTGCTGGTCCCCGTGGCCCAATGGGGCGGGCCACAGTCCGGCGTCACCCACGCGGTGGCGGTGATCCGGTCGCCGACCCAGGCGCGGGTGATCGTCACCGCCTGGGTGATCACCCCGCCCACCGCCGGCCCGCCCGTGGTCGGAGCAAGCGTGCCCGTCGCGTCGGAGAGGTCCACCGAGCCGGTGAACCCTGTAGCGACGTTGCCGTACTGATCGATGGCGGTCAGCGTGATAAGGAAGGAACTCCCCGCCACCTGATCGCCGATCGGGGCGAAGGCAAACGTTACCGGCGCGCCGGGGACGAAGTTGACGGCGGTGGTCCCCGAAACGCCGGTCCCCACGGTGGCGGTGACCACCACCACCCCCGGCCGGGTGGAGGTCAGGATCGTGGACGCCACCCCGTCGAGTGTGGCGTCGGTCGCGGGATCGACGCCGCTGGTCGATGTACTGGTGGTGAAGGCGACTACCGTCCCATTGGCCACGGGATTGCCCCACGCGTCCCGCACCGTGGCGGTCACGGTGGCGCTGCAGTCGACGCTCAGGGGGGAGGGTGAGGCTATCAGGGAGACCTGGGCCGCCGGTCCCGGAACGATGGTGACGGCCGCCTCGTCGGCGTTGTTG
>CAZOLN010000136.1:0-5445 GCA_964580565.1 uncultured Anaerolineales bacterium | reverse complement strand
TCGCCCGGCCAGAGGTACGTGGGGAGGGTCCACGTGATGAGGCTCCCCGGCGTCGTCCCGCTCCAGGTCGCGCCCGGCGCGGCCGTGACCAAGGTGGTGCTGAGCGGAACCCGGTCGGTGACGACCAGCCCCTGGGCCGGGCCGTTGGCCGTGGCCTCGTTGGTGACGACGATCGTGTAGTGGATCGTCCCACCGGCCACCGTCGGGTCCGGCTCGTCGGTCTTGGCGATCGTCAGCAGAGGCCAGGAACGCACGGTGGTGGTGATCGCCGGGCCGGTGACGGTGGGGGTGACCTCGCTGGAGAAGGCCAGGTAGGCGTCGTTGACCAGCGGCAGGCCGTCGGTGAGCGGCGCGGTGACGGTGACGGCGAAGGTGACCGAGGTCGCCTCACCGATCGCCAACGGGGCGGTCAGGGTCCAGGTCAGCACACCGCCCGCGACCTGCGCGGGCGGGCTTGAATCGGCGTATGTCACCAGAGGGGGAAGCGTTTCCACGATGGTGTACGGGCGGGTAGTGGTGAGGTGACCGGTGTTGGTCAGGCGGATCGTGTAGGTCAGCCGCTCGCCCGCCGCAACCGGGTCGGGCGCGCCGGTCTTCCCCAGGGTGAAGGCGGGGGCGTTGACCACCGTGGTCACGTCGGGGCCCTGGGCGAGGGGAGCGTTGGCGGCGTTGGCGTAGTAGGCATCGTTGTGGATCAGATCCTGGTCGGGGATCGGCCCAACGACGCGGACGACGAACTGGAGAACGGCGGCCGCGTTGCCGGGGAGGCCGCTATCGCCGGGGAAGATCCGGTCGGAGGTGAACCAGACGAACTCGCCGCTCTCCCCGGCGGAGAGCCCGCCCCAGAACCAGGTAGCGCCGCCGCCGTCGATGACGCTAGCGCTTTCGAAGACGGTCCCGGCCGGCGTGGTGTCGGTCACGACGACCTGGTGGGCCTCCTCCGCCGTCTGGTTGGTGACGGTGATGATGTAGGTAATGAGATCCCCCTGGTCCACCGGGTCGGGGCTGGCGGATTTGGTGAGGCTCAGCGTCGTGGCCTGGGCGGCGTACCAGCCAGGAAACAGGGCGGTATAGGGAGCGGGGGAGGGCGAGGGGGCCGCAGCCAGGGCGAAGGGAGCCAGCGTTTGAAGAAACAACGACAGGGCGACGACGGTTCCCAGCGTGCGGTTCGATCGCTTTCCCATCTTCCACCTCCTTAACAGCGTCGTTGTACCCCCGCCCTCGCCAGCAAGCGTGCTCACCACAGAGACACAGAGAACACAGAGTTCCTTAATTTTGGCTTTTGCTCCTTACTCCTCGCTTCCTGATCGCTCCCTGCTTCTTACCTTCCACCTCTCCTCGCCGTGCGGCCCCTGTGATCCCTCATGATCTTCAGGGACAATTCCACTGCTGGCGCATCTCCTGGCCCTGCGCTCGCCACTCCTCGGCGACCTCCAGCGCCAGGAACCGATCGATGGTAGAGCAGGCAGCCTCGAGGTCCCCCTGCTGCGCATAGGCCTGGGCCAGCGCGTAGAGGGCCTCCGGCGAATCCGGCACACGCTCCAGGGCCCGCTCCAGCCGCTCGACGGCCGCGGCGCTGTCCCCCTGCAGGAGGTAGAGGTTACCCAGGCCGATCAACGGCTCCGGCATCCCTGGGCAGAGCTCGAGGGCGGCCTCGAACTCCGCCTCCGCTGCCTGGAGCTTTTCCGCGTTTGGAGGACCAGCCCCCGGGAGGGGCGGGAGGGCCTGCACAAGATAGACCGCGCCCAATTGATAGCGGGTGTTGGGGTCCTCTGGGTCCTTGTCCTGGGCTGCCTTCAGGTCGGCGACGGCCTGGTCGAGGTGGCCCATCTGGTAGGCGACCACCCCCCGGTTGTGGTACGCAGAGGCGTTGTCCGGCTTCAGCCGGATCGCAGCATCGAACGCCTGCCACGCCCGATCGAGGTCCCCTTCCTCAAAGTACACCTGCCCCAGCCAGAAGTGAGCCAGGGCGTGCTCGGGGTCCAGCCGGGTCGCCTCCCGGAACGCCTCCAGCGCGCCGTCCATATCGCCCGTCTCGTACCGGGCCCGCCCGAGCCAGAACGGCGGTTCCGCCTGCTGCGGCGCAGCCTCCGCCGCAGCCTCCAGGGCTTCCAGGAGCGGCTCCCACTCCTCCGCTGCATCCTGGTCCACATAGATCTTGAGCAGCCAGAAACGGGCCTCCAGGTCGTCCGGCGCCTCGGCGACGGCCGCCCGGAGGCGGTCCATCGCTTCGGCGGCCTTGCCCTCGTCGCCCGACTCGGCATAGGCGGTGTAGAGCCAGTAGTAGGCTTCCACCTGTGCCGGGTCCGCCTCAAGGGCCCGCTCCAGGGCCTCGACCGCCTCCGCGTACCGGTCCACCCCCTCGCAGCGGGTGCTGGCTTCGACGAGACGACGGCCGCTGGCGAGCAGGTCGGCGGGATCGGCGGAAGGTCGGCAGGAGGAGAGAAGGACCGGCAACAGGATTGCCAGCGTCAGGAGGAATCTCTTACCCCTCATCTTGCTTATTCCACCCGGGGCGTGAGGACGACCACCTCTGTCTCAGAGGGAAGGCGATGACGCGAGATCTTCAGTTCTTCCTGGGGCTTTGCCTTCTCCAGCCCCATCTGCTGGAGGAAGCGGGAGAGCGATCCGAGCGACATCTTCAATCCGGGGATCTTGTACCGCATCGGGATGACGATGGAAGGTTCGAGAAGGCTGATGACCTCTGCAGCCTTGGCGGGCTTCAGGCCACCATCCCCGCCGATCGGCACCAGCAGGATGTCCACCGCCCCCAGCGCTTCGACCTGAGCCTGGGAGGGGACCTGGTCCAGGTGGCCCAGATGGCAGATGGTCAGCCCGTCGTAGTCGAAGTGGAAGATGATGTTTCGCGCCCGGTCCTTTTTCGGACCGACAAGGGAGGGGATCCCGGTCACGAACACGCCACCGACCTCGTATTCGCCGGGGGTGTCCAACACCCGGAAGGGGCCACGCACCCCGCGGGTGTAACTGCACTCAGGAACGTTGCGGCTGACGGTGACAATGTTGGCACGGGGACGGGGATAGGTAAGACCGACCTCGGGGGGGTAAGGGTCGGTGACCACGGAGGCCATCCCCCGCTCGCTGAAGCGGAAGGTATTCAGACCGTACCAGACGATTTCCATAGGCGATTTGGCTCCTGTGCCGTGAAGGTGCGTTCATTATACTCCATTCAATTGGAAAAGCCAAGGGAAATCCCAGGCGGTTGCCCATATCTTACCGCGGGGCGCAGAGAACGCAGAGGTCGGAAGGAAAAACTTCAAACTCTGCGTCCTCTGCGGCTCTGCGGTTAAGAAAAATGCGATTGCCCTAGCCCATCCCCGGGCCCACTTGACGCACCCTCCCGACGATGTAGAATACCCCCGATGAGGGTGATCACGTTGACCACCGACTTCGGCACTGCCGACGGGTATGTGGGGGTGATGAAGGGGGTGATGCTGTCCATCGCCCCCGGGGTCCGGCTGGTGGACCTCTCCCACGAGGTCCCACCTCAGGACGTGCGCCGCGCGGCCTTCGTGCTCTACACCGCCGTCCCCTTCTTCCCACCCGACACGGTGCACTTGGCGGTGGTGGACCCCGGCGTGGGGACGGACCGACGGGCCATCGCCGTGCAGGTCCCTCAGGGGTTCCTCGTCGGGCCGGACAACGGCCTCTTCACCTACGTCCTTGCCGAGGCGGAGGAGTGGCGGGCGGTGGAACTGCGCGATCCGGCCTACCGGCTCCCCCAGGTCAGCGGGACCTTCCACGGGCGGGACATCTTCGCTCCTGCCGCGGCCCACCTGGCCCGAGGCGTCCCTATGGAGCGGTTGGGGCCGCCGGTGCCCGACCCGGTCCTGCTGCCGTTGCCCCGCCTGGAGGTGAGGGAGGATCGGCTGGAGGGCGAGGTGCTCTACATCGATCGGTTCGGCAACGTGGTCACCAGCATCGGGCGGCTGCGATGGGCGGGGAACGGCCTGGTGCTAGACGCCGCCTTTCGCCGGGCAGCGCCGCCGCTCCGGCTGGCAGCGGCGGGCGCTGTGGTCAAGGTGGGGGGAAGGACCATCCATGGCGTCCGGCGGACCTATGGAGAGGTCGCCGTAGGAGAGAGCCTGGCCCTTGTCGGCAGCACGGGCTTCCTGGAGATCGCGGTGCGCCAGGGCGACGCTGCCCGCACGTTGGGGGTCCGCCCCGGCGATCCCATCACCCTTCACCTTCGATAACCCGGCCTCCAGGCGAGGCCATTAATTCCTGAGGAGGAAAAGCCGTGGAGGAATTCATCATTGAGGGAGGACACCCCCTGCGGGGAGAGGTCGTTCCCAGCGGGAACAAAAACGCCGCGCTGCCGACGATGGCGGCCTGCCTGCTCACCGACGAGCCCGTCGTCCTGCACAACGTGCCGGACATCCGGGACGTCCACACGATGGGCGAACTCCTGGCCGACGTGGGGGTTCAGGTGGAGCGGCTGGACCTCCACACCTGGCGGTTGCACGCCCGGGACGTCCGGTTGCCGGTCTTCGACCGGGAGCGATTCCGCCGGATCCGAGGTTCCATCCTGCTGGCCGGACCGATGCTGGCCCGGCTGGGCGCGGCGGAACTCCCTCGACCCGGGGGGGATGTCATCGGACGGCGTCGGGTGGACACCCACTTCCTGGCCTTTCAGGAACTGGGGGCCGAGGTGAAAGCCAACGAGACCTTCCGACTGCGGGCCTCCCGCCTGGAGGGGGCGGACATCCTGCTGGACGAGGCGTCCGTGACCGGCACGGAGAACGCGATTATGGCGGCGGTGCTGGCCAAGGGGACGACGGTCATCCGCAACGCTGCTTCGGAACCCCACGTGCAGGACCTGTGCCGGATGCTCAATCGGATGGGGGCCCGGATCGAGGGAATCGGGTCCAACCTGCTGACCATCGAGGGGGTCGAACGGCTGAGCGGCGGGGAGTTCACCATCGGTCCGGACTACATGGAGGTGGGCAGTTTCATCGCTATGACGGCGATGACCGGCGGTGAGGTGCGCATCCGGAACGCCGCGCCGGAGCACCTGCGGATGATCCGCTACGTCTACGAGCGGCTGGGGGTCCGGATCGAGGTGGACGGGGAAGACGTATACGTCCCGCCCGACCAGCCGCTCAGGGTCGTACCGGACCTGGGGGGGGCGATCCCGACCGTGGCCGATGCGCCCTGGCCCGCCTTCCCCGCCGACCTGATGAGCGTCACCATCGTCCTCGCCACCCAGGTAGATGGGACCGTCCTCTTCCACGAGAAGATGTTCGAGAGTCGGCTGTACTTTGTGGACAAACTGATCTTTATGGGCGCGCGGATCGTCCTCTGCGATCCGCATCGGTGCCTGGTGCAGGGCCCCTCGCCCCTCCACGGGGACGTCCTGGTCAGTCCGGACATTCGGGCGGGGATGGCGCTGGTCGCCGCCGCCCTCTGTGCACGAGGGGAGAGCGT
>CAZOLN010000135.1:4259-6805 GCA_964580565.1 uncultured Anaerolineales bacterium | reverse complement strand
CTCCACCACATCCATCACCCTCACGCGCACCTTCTCCCGTCGGGCCGCGCCCATCAGGGTGCGCTTGCACTGCTGGCAGGCGGAGAGGAGGACCTTCGCACCGGTGGCCTGGGCCTCTTGGATGCGCCGCCGGGCGACCGCTTCGGTCAGCGCCTTGTCTGCCATCTCCACATCGCCGCCGCCGCCACAGCAGAGGGAGTACTCGTGGTGGTGTTCCATCTCCACCAGGGTGGCGCCGGGGATGGCGCGGATCACCTGGCGGGGAGCTTCGTAGACCCCGCTGGTCCGGCCCAGGTCGCAGGGATCGTGGTAGGTGACCGGCTGCTCGAAGGGTTGGAGGTGGAGACGGCCTTCGCTCAGGATCTCGGCCAGCAGTTCGGTGGCGTGGAGGACCTCGAAGCCCAGCGGCTCGCCGAGGATGTGGGGGTAATCGTGCTTCCAGGTGTGGTAGCAGGAGGGGCAGGTCGCTACCAGCCGCTTCGCGCCGGTCCGGCGCACCGCCTCCACGTTGTGCCGCACCGATTCGACCGCCGCCTCCCCCATCCCGGCGATGATCAGCGGGAAGCCGCAGCACCACTCCTCGGGCCCCAGGACCATGAAGTCCACCCCGGCCCGGTCCAGCACTTCGACCATGCTCTGGGGCACCGAGTAGGTCTGGGGATAGAAAGACGAGACGCAGCCGACGAAGTAAACGACCTCGGCGTGTTCCTTCTTGCCGACTCCCTCCGGGATCCGGTCCAGGTTCTGGCTCCAGATGAGGCGGTCGGTGTTGGGATCGCCGGAGATGTTGTAGTGGGTGGTGACCGTCTCGCGGAGGTGGTCCAGGGTTTCGGGGTAGACGCCGCGTTGCACCAGGTCCTCCCGCATCGCGATCCACAGGTGGCGGGTGTCGATGTGGACCGGGCAGACGGTCCCGCAGCGACCGCAGAGGGTGCAGTCGTAGGTGCCGTCGGAGTGGACCTGGAGGGCGGTGGGGGTGGGGGGGCGACGGCGCAGGCCGTGCTCCCCGTGGACGAATCCACGCACCGTCTCGATCTTGACCAAGGGGGTGATGCCGTCCTGATCGGGCTTTTCCGCGAAGGTGGGGCACCAGACGATGCACTCCCCGCACCGGGTGCATCCGTCCAGTTCGACCATCTGGCGGAGGGTGTAGGGGAGGACCGCTTTGCGGCCGGGGACGAAGACGGGCGTGGTGGCCGCGTTCACGACGGCGACCAGCCCTCCGGCGACGGCGTGGATGAACTTGGAGAAGGGAACGGTGACGATGACGGCTGAGGTCAGCAGGCCGTGGCCCACGTAGAGTACGTCGTACCAACGGTCCCAGTCCACCGGCAGGCCGGTGAGAAGGCGGGAAAGGGGGTAGGCGATGAAGGCAACGGAGGGGGCGGGGCCGATGTGGGAGGAGTTGAGGCGGACGATCTCCGTAGCCCAACCGGAGAGGAGGATCAGCCCCAGGCCGGCGACCATCCAGTGGTCCATCGGGCCGGTGCGGAGTTGGGCGGGGCGGAGGGCGTAGCGACGCACGACGAAGAAGACCAGGCCGACCGTCATCAGGGTGCCCCCGATCTCGTTGAGGAGGCCGGTGACCGGGTGGTCGGCGGTGTACCACATCGAGATCCAGGGGATGTGGCCCAGGTGGAAGAGGTGGTAGAGGACCTTTTCGGAGAGGGCGGCGATGCCGGAGAGGGTCATCAGGAGCAGGAAACCGGTCAGGAGCAGGAAGTGGGCGGCCCATCGCCACCGATCGTTCCGCCAGAGGCGGCGGTTGAACCAGGCCTCGGTGACGAAGGCGCGGAGGAGGGCCGGGAGGTGGCGGAACAGTTGCCCCACCAGCCACCGGATCTTGCCCCCCAGGCCATCGGTTGGTGCTCCTGGCACCGTTCCCCTCAGCCACAGCCGAACGATGTACCCCATCCCTGCCAGGGAGAGAACCATCAGGGGGAGGTGGACGATCCAGAAAAGAAGTTCTGCGTTCACCGTTTTGGCTCCTTAGCAGTGGTGGTCTTTTCCGAAGGGGAAGATATGCAGCACGGAACACGGAATACAAAGTGCGTATTCCGTGTTCCGTGTTCCATCATCGCACTATTTAAGGAGATCCTTGTACTTCTCCGTTTCCTCCTCAATGAACGCTTTGAACTCAGGAGAGTCGGCTCGCATCAGGTTCTCCAGTTCAGCGGGGTCGGTCATCTCGATCTTGACCAGCCATCCCTCGTCGAAGGGGGACTCGTTGATGAGGTTAGGCTCCCACTCCAGTTCCTCGTTGACCTCGACGACCTTGCCGCTGACCATCGCGGGGATGCGGCCGACCCACTTGCCGGATTCCAGCGACATCAGGGTCTGGCCCTGCTGGACCTCCCGACCCACGCGGGGGATCTCCACGAAGACGATCTCCTGGGCGATCTTCTGCCCGAAGTCCGTCATTCCCTGCACCACGACGTTCCCTTCCACGCGTGCCCAGCCGTGCTGCTTGTCGTAGTAGAGGTCGTCTGGAAACTCGAAGCCTGCGATGTTCATCGTTCCCTCCTGATACACCTTATGCCTTGCTC
>CAZOLN010000135.1:0-4159 GCA_964580565.1 uncultured Anaerolineales bacterium | reverse complement strand
CCTTGCTCCTTGTTCCTTGCTCCCTGCTGCTTACTTGCTGCTCGTCATCCGCAGCCCCAGTGGTGGCATCTGCCGCAGTTTCTCGGTGAACTCCCGCACCGTCTGGGCGAACAGTTCTCCCTCCGAGGAGGAGACCCATTTGACCAGGAGACGCTCCGATTCGATGCCGGTGAACTCCAGGAGGGCCCTGAGGACGGGCATCCGGCGGGCGGTGCGGTGGTTGCCGGTGGCGTAGTGGCAGTCGCCGATGTGGCAGCCGAGCACCATCACCCCGTCGGCCCCCTCGCGGAAGGTACGGATCACCAATTCTGGCGAGACCCGGCCGGAGCAGGGGACGCGGATGATCTTGACGTTGGGCGGGTACTTGAGACGGGCCGCCCCGGCCAGGTCGGCCCCGGCGTAACTGCACCAGTTGCAGAGAAAACCGACGATCTTCGGCTCGTAGACCTGTTCGCTCACCGTGACCTCCTCCGACGACGGAATACGTACTACGTGTTACGTAGTTCCGTTGCCTGTTCCGCCCGCATCCCGTAGATCGCCCCCCGCATCTCCCAGACCAACTGCTGGTCGGTGAAGTGGCGTAGCGTGATCGCTTTGGAGGAACACGCGCCGACGCAGGTGCCGCACCCCTTGCAGAGGGCCTCGATCACGTGGGCGATCCGCCGGTCCTCCAGGTACTCGATGGCCGAGTAGGGGCAGGCCTGGATGCACTGTCCGCAGCCGACGCACATCAGTTCGTCGACGAGGGCGGTGGCGGCTTCCACCTCCACCTCTCCTTGCCCAATGAGGGAGAGGACCCGCGCCGCCGCCGCCGAGCCCTGGGCCACCGAATCGGGGATGTCCTTCGGTCCCTGGGCGCACCCGGCCACGAACACCCCCTCCGTCATCGTCGCCACCGGGTCCAGTTTGGGGTGTTTCTCCTTGAACCAGCCGTCGGCGTCGGTGCTGATGCCGAAGAGGCGGGCCACCTCCTGGCTGTCGTGGCGCGGCTCCAGCCCGATGGCCAGCACCACCATGTCCACCGGCATCCGTCGTTGCAGGCCGGTCAGCGTGTCCTCAAACTGGATGACCAGTCGCCCTTCCTCCTCCGGCCCGCGCGCGGCGTCGGTCACCTGGGCGACCTTGCCGCGGACGAAGTGGATCCCCTCGTCCAGCACCCGATGGTAGAACTCTTCGTACATCTTTCCGGGGGCGCGGATGTCGATGTAAAAGTTGTACACCTCGGCGTGGGTCTTGTGGTGGATCAGGTGGGCCAGTTTCAGGGAGTACATACAACAGACACGGGAACAATACTCGTGGTAGTTCTTATCTCGGCTGCCGACGCAGTGGATGATGGCGACCCGCTGGGGCACAGTCTTCCCATCCCGCAGGACCACCTTGCCGCCGGTGGGCCCGGCCCCGCTGAGCATCCGCTCCAGCTCCAGGCTGGTGAACACGTTGGGGAAGCGGCCGTAGCCGAACTGGGGGATGCGCCGGGCGTCGAACGGATCGAAGCCGGTGGCGAGGATGATGTTGCCCACCTCCACCTCGAGGATGGTATCCTCCTGCGTGTAGTCGATGGCGTGGGTGGGGCAGACCTTCTCGCAGATGCGGCACTTCCCCTTCGTGAAGTAGAGGCAGTTCTCCCGGTCGATCACCGGGATGGCCGGGACCGCCTGGGCGAATGGGCGGTAGATGGCCGTCCGGTAGCCCAGCCCCGCCTCGTAGACCGTGTCCACCACCCGGCGGGGGCAGTTCTCCTCGCAGGTCCCGCAGCCGGTGCAGAGGTCCTCCTTCACCGACCGGGCCCGCTTCCGAATGCGGACGACGAAGTTGCCCACGTAGCCGGATACGCTTTCGACCTCGCTGTAGGTCAGGAGGGTGATGTTGGGATGCCGACCGGCATCCATCATCTTGGGCCCGAGAATTCAGGCACTACAGTCGAGGGTAGGGAAGGTCTCGTCCAGTTGGGCCATCCGCCCGCCGATGGACGGTTCCCGCTCCACCAGGTAGACCGGGTAACCGGCGTTCGCCAGTTCCAGGGCGGCCTGGATGCCCGCGATCCCGCCGCCCACGACCAGCGTGGCCGGGTTGATGGGCACCCGGTTCTCCCGCAGCGGCTCGTGGTGGCGGACCCGGAGGACGGCGGCCTCGACGAGCGCTTTGGCCTTCTCCGTCGCCTCCTCCGTGTCCTCGTGGACCCAGGCGCACTGCTCCCGGATGTTGGCCATCTCGAAGAAGTAGGGGTTCAGCCCCGCCTCGGCGATGGCCCGCTGGAAGGTCGGTTCGTGCATCCGGGGGGTGCAGGAGGCCACCACCACCCGGTCCAGCCCCAGTTCCTCGATGTCCTTCTTGATCAACTCCTGGCCCAGGCTGGAGCACATAAACCGATAGTCGCGGGCCACCGCCACGTCCGGCAGGTCGGCGGCCCAGCGGGCCACCTCCCCCACGTCCACCACGCCGGCGATGTTGGACCCGCAATGACAGATGTACACGCCGATCTTCATCGACCACCTCCGCTCAACGGTTCGGGCATCGGGAGGGCGTCCTTATCCCGACGCTTCCGCCGAGGCTTCTTTTCCTCCTCCGGCGGGTTGCGGAACTTCTCCAGGACCTGCGCTGCGGAGACGATCTCCTGGCCGAAGCCCAGGGCCTCCGGATCGATGCCGAAGGCGAGCCCCATCATCTGGGTGAAGTAGAGGATCGGGATGTGGAAGTCGGTGCCGAAGTGGGAGTTGACCTGTCCCTGGTAGGCGTCCAGGTTCAGTTGGCACATCGGGCAGGCGGTGACGAGGGCGTCCACTCCTAGTTTGGCGGCGTTGTATAACAGGTAGTAGATCATCTCGTATGCTGTGTCGGCGTCCAACTGGGTCATATGCCCGCCGCAGCAGTTGGCCCGGAGGGTGTACTCCACCACGGTCGCCCCCAGTGTCTCCAGGAGCCGCTCCATTCGGACCGGGTACTCGGGGTCGTCGTGGCCGGCGGGACGGACGGTGACGCAGCCGTAGTAGGCGGCCAGCCGGAGGCCCCGCAGCGGCTTCTTCACGTGGGCACCGATCTCCTCCAGGGAGAAATCCTCCAGGATCACGTCCAGGGCGTGGCGGGAGAGGACACGGCCGGGGTCGTAGTGGAGTTTGCCCGCCGCCAGCGCTTCGTTCACCGCCGCCGCCAGTTTGGGGTAGGCGGCCATGTTTTTGTCCGTCTTGTACATATTGTAGTAGCAGGCGGAGCACGGAGCGACCACCTGGTCGAGGTCCTCGGGGACCAGGGCCAGGTTGCGGGCCACCAGGGCATAAGCGGGGAGCAGGTCCAGGGAGAAGTACTCGGTGGCCCCGCAGCAGTTCCAGTCCGGGATCTCCACCAGTTCCATCCCCAGGACCTCCGCCACCCGGCGGAAGGATTCGTCGTAGGCGGCGGCGTTCTTCTCCAGGGAGCAGCCAGGGTAGTAGGCGTACCTCACCACTCACCTCCCAGTTCCTTGGCCTTGCGTAGGATCGCCCGCAGTTGACGGATGCCGCGGATCCGCTTGGGCCGGAAGGCCATCCGTCCGCGGGTGATCATTCCCAGCATCAACGGGGACATCTTGACGCTCTCGACGGGGTGGTGACGCAGGTAGTGGGCCGTCGCCAGGCCCAACTCAAAACTCCGGCCGTAGGTCTCGATCTGGCCGACGAAGGTCTCCGAGAAGTTGGTGATGGAGGCCCGGTAGTACCCCGCCTGGATCGCCAGCCGCTTGAGTTGGTACATAATGTCGGTGATGGGGATCTCCTGGGGGCAGCGGATGGTGCAGTAGTAGCAGGAGACGCAGAACCAGAAGGTGTTGCTCTTGAGGACCTTTTCCCGCTCCCCGGCCATGATCAGTGCGAAGATCTCCCTCGGTGTGTGGTCCATCGCCGGGCCGGAGGGGCAGGACCCCCCACAGGTCCCACACTGGATACAGGTCCTCAAACGCTCCCCGCCAGGAATCGTCGTCACCTCATCTAGAAACGTGCGCTGGGTTTCCTCTGTCATCTCCCCCTACTCCCGATCTTCCTCATCCTGCGTCTAGCCACCGGACACTTTTGAGAAGGAGCCTCCCGCAGGTTCCCTGCGCGCATCCGAGGGTGCCGTGAAGGGTGTCCTGACTGACGACTTGCGCTATCCAGCCGTGTGTTAACCTGCGGGAGGCTGGCAAACTGTC
>CAZOLN010000134.1:0-7013 GCA_964580565.1 uncultured Anaerolineales bacterium | reverse complement strand
GGCGAGTTCTTCCTCTGGGCCCTCACCCCCCACCCGGCCCGCCTGGCGGCGGGCCGAGGCGGGCTGAAGTCCGCCCCCAATCTGAAATGCTCCCGGCCATTCCCAGCATGCCGTAGAGAACGGTGTTGTCGCCCGGCCCCTCCTTCTACCCTATCCGTGGTCAAGTCTAAGATCTCCAAGGCCGAGAAGGCCAACTTCAGGCAGGCTTGCTCGGTGAAGAGATGGGGAATCACTTTCGTCCGTCGTCGGCTCTTCTGGAAGGCCCGTTCCAGCAGGTTGGTCGTCCGGACAGCCTTGTGGTGGGCCAACGGGCAGCGCAGGTAGGCCAGGCAGGCCTCCAGATCGGGGGTGGTGGAAACGCAGAGGGCACGGGGAGATGCCGGGACAAGCCCGGGTGTTTCGTGAAACCCCGTGCCCTCGGTATCCTTATCTTGATCTATGCGGATCGCAAGACCTTGAGGATGCGCCGCAGCCCCTCGTCGACGTACTCCTTGGGCAGTCCGTAGCTGATGCGCAGGTGGTGGTCCAGCCCGAAATGGTTCCCCGGCACAACGTAGGTCTGCTCCTCGTGGATCAGCCGTTGGACGACGTGGTTTGAGTCTACGTCCTTATGGTAGCGCACGAAGGCGATTGCCGCCGCCTGGGGGGGGACGACGGAGAGCAGGTCACTGTTCTGGTGACACCACGTTTCCAGGTTCTGGTAGCCGTGGCGGACGTACCGGCGCGTGCGCTCGATGAGCCTGGGCCGCACCTGTGGGCTGAGGGCAAGGGCGGCCAGTTTGTTGGCCAGCATCGAGGCGCTGATGGTGACGTAGTCCTGACGCGCCCAGATCTCCGCCGCGATGTCGGCCGGGGCCACCACCCAGCCGATGCGCAGGCCCGGTAGGCCGTACGCCTTCGAGAGGCTGCCGATGGCAAGGACCCGGTCGTATTCTCCCCAGAAAGAGGGCGTGATCTCCTCACCCTGGTGCTCGGCCCCGGCATACACCTCATCCGCCAGGATCCAGGCGCCCACCCGCGCGGCGGCCTCCACCACCGCCTGCCGCTCCTCCGGGGTGAGGATGTGGCCCGTGGGGTTGTTCGGGTTGCAGACGGCGATCAGCCGGGTCCGCCCGGTGACCGCCCGATCGAGCTCCTCTGCGTCCAGCCCCCAGCCGAGTTCCTCCCTGAGCGAGAAGGTGCGCACGCTCAGCCGGTAGTTGACCCCGATGCCGTAGATCTGCATGTAGTTCGGCAGCATCACCGCGATCTCCTCACCGGGGTCGAGGAGGGTCAGCAGGGTGGTGAAATTGGCCTGCGCTGCCCCCGTGGTGACGACGACGTTCTCCTCCGTGGCGCCCGGGTAGAGGGCGGCGATGCGCTGCCGGAGCTCGACGGTCCCGTTCGTCTGCGGGTAGTTCAGCTCCGTCTCCAGCAGCCCCTCCGCCAGCGCCGTGTCGTATGCCAGGAGCTCGCGCAGGGTGAGAGGCTTGACGCCGCTTTCCGAAAGGTTGTATGCCACCCGGTACTCCCAGATGGACATCTCCCGCTCGAGGGCGAAGGGATAGAAATTCTCTCTCATAGCTTTCGCTCCGGTTCTGTTTTTTTTCGATCGCCGCTATGCCCGGAAGGCCGTCCCCAGCCCCCTGGCCTTTGCCCGCTCGTAGGCCAGCCGGGCGATCATCGTATCCTGGACACCCACGCCGGTCAGCACACAGATGGTGATCTGATCATCGCTCTGGCGACCGGGATGCCGTCCCGAGGTCAGCTCTCCCAGCTCGATGATCTCATCCTTCTCCGAAAGCACCCCTGCCTCCAAGGCATGGAGCAGCTCGCCCAGGTGGAAACACTGCGACCGCCGATCGCATACGATCAGGTCCACCTGGCCGAACACCTCGGCGAACACCTCCTGCTTGTGTTCCGTGTCGGCCCCCATACAGGTGATGTGCAGCCCGGGGTGGAGCCATTCGGGGCGGAGGTAGGGGGTGCGGCTGGGCGTTGTGGTGACGACGAAATCGCAGCCCCGTACCACCTCCTCGGCGCTCCCGGCCACGACCACCTCCACTCCCAGCTCCCGCCCCATCTCGTCCGCGTACTCCCGCACCTGATCCGGTTCGATACCATAGACGTAGAGCCTCTGGAAGTCCCGGACCAGCCGCAGGCCGCGGATCTGATAGCGTGCCTGCATCCCGGAACCGATGACGCCCGCGTTCCGGATCTGCTTTCGGCAGAGATATTTGGCGGCGATCGCCCCGGCGATGCCGGTCCGCACGTCGGTCAGATAGCCGTTATCCAGGAGCACCGCCATCGGCCTGCCGGTCTGCGCGCTGATGAGCACCATCATCCCGCTGCCCGTGGGGAGCCCCAGGCGGCGGTTGCCGAAGAAACCGGCGGCGATCTTGATGGCGAAGCTATCCAGCCCATGCACGTAGGCGGTCTTGACGTCGACCTCCCCGTCGTTTTCAGGGACGTCTACCCGCAGGATGGGCGGCAATGTGACCTCGCCGGCGACCATCTTGGAGAACCCCTCTTCGATCGCTTCGATGCTGGTCGCATCCATCTGCACACAGGTGCGGATCTCCTCTTCGTTGAGTACTAGGATCTCCATATAGCCCTCCTCATCTCAGCGTATCAGCGTATCAACGTTGCTGATAGGGATACCGTCGTTGGGCGACCTCCAGCAACACGGGCAGGTCCACGTTCCCGCCGCTGACGACGACCGCCACGTTCTTTCCCATATGCCGCAGCTTCCCATACAGAAGGGCGGATACACCGACGATCCCGCCCCCCTCGGCGACCAGGTGATGCTCCTCCAGCAAAAAGGTCATCCCTGCAGCGATTTCCTCTTCTGAGACCAGGACCGTCTCGTCCACGAACTGCTGGATGATCGGGAAGGTGTACCGGTTCTCCGGCCCCAGCCCACCGGCGAGGGCGTCCGCCAGGGTGGGCTCCTCCACGATCTCCACGATCCGCCCCGCCTTCAGGCTCTCCACCATCGCCGCGCCCCGCTCCATGCTGACCCCGACGACGTGGATGTGGGGACGGATCTGCTTGAGGGCCAGGGCGATGCCGGAGAGCAGCCCGCCCCCGGAGAGGGGAACGACCACCGTGTCGATAGTGGGATCGTCCTCCATCAACTCCAGGCCGATCGTCCCCTGCCCGGCGATGATGTGCGGGTCGTCGAAGGGGTGGATCATCGTGAGACCCTGCTCTCGCTCAAGCTTCTCCGCGTGGGCGGCGGCCTCGTCGTAGGTCGTTCCGGCGACGACTACCTCTCCGCCCAGTTCGGCGATCGCCCGGCGTTTGTGGAGCGGCACCGCCTCCGAAAGGCAGACCACCGCCCGGATTCCCAGCCTTTTGGCCACATAGGAGACGGCCCGCCCGTGGTTCCCACTGGAGACGGTCATCACGCCTCGCCGCCGAGCCTCGGGGTCCAGGCTGAGTAGCTTGTTGGTCGCTCCACGCAACTTGAAGGAGCCGGTGACCTGCAGGTTTTCCAGCTTCAACTGCACCCGGCAGCCTAGCCGCGCCGACAGCCAAGGGGATTCGATCAGGGGAGTGCGGGCGGCGACGGCGGCGATGCGGCGGCGGGCGACGTACATTTCCCAGAGGGGGATCACGATTTCCGTCATTGGCATTGCTATGTCCTGTGAGATTCAACTTCCAACCCGGGGATCCTGTACCGCCTCTCGATGCGGTTCAGGAGGGTAGACAGGGCATACACCACGATCAGGTAGATGAAGGCTACAATGAAGTAGGAGGGCAGGGGTTGGTAGGTTCGGGCGGCGACGATCTTGGCCTGGGTCATCACGTCGGGGACGGCGATCAGGAAGACGACGGCGGAGGCTTTGAGCAGGGATACCGGCTCGTTCGACCAGGCGGGGATGACGACGCGGAGCGCCTGGGGCAGGATGATGTGCCGGATCGCCTGCCAGCGGCTCATGCCAATGGAGCGGGCCGCCATCATCTGCCCACTGCCGATAGCCTGGATCGCGCCGCGGAAGTACTCCGCCTGGTAGGCGCCGCTGTTGATCGCCAGCACGATCAGCGCTGCCTGCATCCGCGAGACGGTCACTCCGAAATCGGGCAGGCCGAAGTAGATGGCGAAGAGCTGCACCAGCAACGGCGTGCCGCGGAAGAGCTCGATGTAGCCAATGGCAAGCCAGCGGATCCAGCGGCTGCCGTACAGGCGGCCCAGGGCCGCCAGCATCCCTAACACCGAACCAACCCCCAGCCCCACCAGGGTCAACTGGAGGGTGATCTTCAGGCCGGAGAGGAACTCGGGCCAGTAGCGGAGCAGAATCTCGATCATGGATGCGGCTCGCTTTCCTTCCGATGGCCGTAGAGCTCGGTGATCTTCCACAGGAACTCGCGGGTGCGCTGGACCTTGGGGCGATAGAACATCTCGTCGGGCGGCCCTTCCTCGACGATCACGCCCTTCTCAATAAAGATGATCCGGTCGGCCACCTCCCGGGCGAACCCCATCTCGTGAGTGACGACGATCATCGTCATCCCCTCCTGCGCCAGCATCCGCATCACCTCCAGCACCTCCCCGATCAACTCGGGGTCGAGGGCGGAGGTGGGCTCGTCGAAGAGGATCACCCGGGGGTCCATCGCCAGCGAGCGGGCGATGGCAACGCGCTGTTTCTGGCCGCCGGAGAGTTGCCCCGGGTACTGGTGGATATGGTCGCCCAAGCCCACCCGCTCCAGCTCTTTGATAGCCCGCGCCTCCGCCTCCTTGGGGTCCATACGTAGGACCTTAGTGAGGCCGATCATCACGTTGTTCAGCACCGTCAGGTGGTTGAAGAGCAGGAAGTCCTGGAAGACCATGCCGATATGCTGTCGCACCTTGTCCTCGTCCGTGCCGGGGGTGGTGATCTCGACCCCGTCCAGTTTGATGACGCCGCGGTCCGGTTTGGTGAGCAGGTTGATGCAGCGCAACAGCGTGCTCTTGCCGGTGCCGCTGGGGCCGATAATGACGACCGTCTCCCCTTCGTACACGCGGAGCGAGATGCCTTTGAGGACCTCCCGGTCCCCATACCGCTTGTGGAGGTCGATGACCTCGATGATCGGTTGCTGATTGGTTCTCTCGTTCATACTTCTCCCATCTCATGCAGGGAGGGGATTCGCGTGCGTGCCTCGACGAAGTCGAGCAGGCGGTTGGTGAGGAAGGTGAGCGCGAAGTAGATCAGCGCGGCGATGGTGAAGGCCAGGAAGGGCCGGTAGGTGCGGGCGCTGATGAACTGGGCCCGGCGCAGGATCTCCGGGACGCCGATGGCATACACCAGGGAGGAATCTTTCACCACAGTAGCCGCCTCGTTCGACCAGGGGGGGATGGCCAGGCGGAGCGCCTGCGGGATGATGATGTGGCGGATGGCCTGCAACCTGCTCATGCCGATGGAGCGAGCTGCCATCATCTGCCCCGCGCCGACCGCCTGGAGGGCGCCGCGGAAGATCTCCAGCTGGTAGGCGCTGCTGATGATCCCCAGCGCCAGCGATCCGGCCAAGAAGGGGGAGATGTTGATGGAGCCGGCGATGATGAAATAGATGATGAAGAGGAGCACGACGGGGGGAATGCCGCGCATCGTGGTGCTGTAGAAGCCGACCACATAGCCGGCGACCCGCCCTCCGTAGACCCGCACCAGCGCCAGCAGCAGCCCGAGCAGGAAGCCGAAGGGTAGGGCGATGAGCGTCACCGCCACGGTGACGCCGGTTCCCATGAGGATGTATTCCAGGCTTTGGAGGAACATCTTACCTCGACAGGAATTATCAGGGCTTACGCAGTTCTAACGGTGCACAGGGGCTCATCTTGCCGGCCTGCCCGGCGCTCAAAACGCCGGACTCATCTTGCGAAGCCCCCCTCGGGGCTGGGTAGCCCGAAGGGCTTCGTTTTCTGAGCCCGGACGTTCGCGTCTGGGCGGGATCGCGCGGAACCGCCCCAAACTGTCAAGTGGCTGAGGGCCTCCCTCAGAGTTCCCCTGTGTCCTCCATACCCCTGTGGTGTTTCGTGCTGGGAGAGGGGGGCTAAAAGGATCGGCGGTGCCGGCCCTTTTAGCCCCAACCCCCTTGTCTCTTACTGCCCCATCCACTTCACCGAGAGCTGATCGATGAAGCCCTCTTCGAGCAGCTGGGCAATGATCTCGTTCAGCGCCTCGGTCAGCTCGGTGGAGCCCTCCGGCGTGATGATGTTCACCGGGCCGGTGGAGACCTCGGCGTGGTAGATGACCTTGAGGCCGCCGATCTGCTCCGCCAGCGCCTGGGCCGGGATGTAGTCGGTGATCAGGACGTCAATGCGGCCGTTCTTCACGTCCAGCGCGGCCTGGTCCATCCGCTCGTAGCGGAAGACGTTCTCGGCAGGCATCTTACCTGTCTCCACCAGGTTCTCCGTCACCCAGCTGTCGGCCGTGGCTCCGGTCTGGACACCGACCTTGTAGTTGACCACGTCCTCAGGCTGGGTGATCGTGCCGGCGAAGTCCTCGGCCACCAGGAACCCGTCCTCGGCGTAGTAGTACGGGTCGGTGAAGTCGACCGCCTGATCCCGCTCCTCGGTGTAGTTGAAGGCGGCGATAGCGATGTCGATCTTCTCCTCCTGAACCGCGGCGATCAGGCTGTCGAAGGGCATATCCACGATTTCCACCTCGACCCCCAGTCGCTTGCCGATCTCGTACGCCAGGTCGATGTCGAAGCCCACGATGTTGCCGGATTCGTCGACGAACTCGAAAGGCGGGTAGTCGGCAGAGGTGCCGACGACGATCTTGCCGGCCTGCTTGATCGCTTCCAGCTCATTGGCGGGCTCCTTTGGCCCGCAGGCCGAAAGGGCCAGCGAGAGGACCAGGAGAGGCAGGACGAAAAGGCCGATTCGCTTCATTTTCTATCTCCTCCTTAAAGTTCTCGAAATGGTTCCCGCTGCTCCAGTGCCTTAAAACTCTGGCTCTCCTTCGATAAAATCACCCCCTTCTCGCCTTTGCACACCGCTTGGGGAAGAACTGCGTGCTCTTCTCCCAGAAGGGTATACGGTCTACGTCTTGTTCGAC
>CAZOLN010000133.1:0-7030 GCA_964580565.1 uncultured Anaerolineales bacterium | reverse complement strand
CCCGGCACGTAGACGATCTTGCGGATCTCCTTGCCCGCGATGTGGCGCTGGACGTTCGGTTCCGCCAGGGCGGCCTCCTTGGCGGCCTCTTCGGTGATGTCGGCCGGGACCTCCACCCGGGCTCGGACCTTCCCGTTGACCTGCACCACCAGGGTGATCGTCTCCTCGACGGTCAGCTCCGGGTTGTATTCGGGCCACCGCTGCTGATGGACCGAATAGGGGCGGCCGGTGCGGGCCCACAGTTCCTCGGCGATGTGAGGGCAGCAGGGGGCCAGCAGCAGCAGCAACGTCTCGATGGCCTCCTCCCACGCCTCGGTCCCGTAGACGGGCGTCTCCTTCGCCTTCTGGAGCGTGTTGGTGAACTCCATCAGCGCGGCGATGACCGTGTTGAAGGCGAACTCCTCCATGTCGTCGGTGACCCGCTTGATCGTCTTGTGCGTCGCCCGGCGCAGGGCGGCTATCTCTTTCTCGGTAGGCTCATTCTCTTGCCGATCCGCCGATTCCCTCGGCTCCAGCACCAGGTTCCAGACCCGGTTGAGCCATCGGTGCACCCCCTCGATCCCGTGGGGGTCCCACGGCCCGCCCAGTTCCCACCGCCAGCCGAACATCAGGTAGCCGCGGACCGTGTCGGCGCCGTACCGCTCCACCAGATCGTCCGGCGCGATGACGTTGCCCCGGCTCTTGGACATCTTCTCGCCGTCCTCGCCGAGGATGATCCCCTGGTTGCGCAGTTTCAGCATCGGCTCGTCGAAGTCGACCAGGCCCATATCCCGCATCGCCTTGGTGAAGAACCGGGTGTAGATCAGGTGCATCGTGGCGTGCTCGATCCCGCCCGTGTAGACGTCCACCGGCAGCCAGTACTTCCCCTCCTCAGGGTCGAAGGGGGTGTCGTCAGGGCCGACCGGCTCGCCCTCCTTGTAGTAAGGGCTCAGGTAGGCGTATTGGTACCACGACGAGCAGACGAAGGTGTCCATCGTGTCCGTCTCGCGGGTGGCGGGGCCGCCGCACTTGGGACAGGTGGTGTGCAGGAACGCCTCGTGGTACTTCAGGGGACTCTCGCCGGTGGGCAGGAACTCGGCGTCCTCCGGCAGCAGCACGGGCAGGTCCTCGTAGGGGACGGGGACGATGCCGCACTTTTCGCAGTAGATGATCGGGATGGGCGCGCCCCAATACCGCTGGCGGCTGACCAGCCAATCCCGCAGTTTGTAGTTGACGGCAAACTCGCCGATCCCCTTCTCCTCCAGCCACTCGGTGACCTTCTTCACCGCCACATCGCCCGGGGTGCCGGTGAAGGGGCCGGAGTTGATCATCGTGCCGTACTCGGCGTGGAAGAGGACGTCGCGGTAGAAGGGGACCTCCCACAGCATCTCCATCACCGTCCGTTTGTCGGCCACCTCTGGCTTCCGCTCCCGGCAGCGGGCCAGGATCGCCCGTTCTGCCTCGACGCCGTCGAAGGGGATCACCTGGTCGTCGAAGACGAAAGCCCATCCGGTGCCGACCACCTCGATCCAGGAGCCGGGCCGGACGTGTTCCTTCGCCAGCGCGATGTACCGGTCGACCTGGTCCTTCTGGAGCGTGACGGCGAAGCCTCCGTCCTGTTCCTCGTAGGAGATGCCGGCCTCGGTCAGCGCCTGGGCGAATCCCTCTGCGACCGCTCCTTTCAGGACGAAGGACTTGGCGACGCCGTCGGGCCGGTCGATGACCGGGATGATCGGCAGGCCGAACTTCAGGGCGAACTCGAAGTCCCGCTCGTCGTGGGCCGGGACGGCCATGATCGCTCCGGTCCCGTAGGTCATCATCACGTAGTCGGCGATCCAGATGGGGATCCGCTCGTCGTTGACCGGGTTGATGGCGTAGGCGCCGATGAAGACGCCGGTCTTCTCCTTCTCGGTGGAGAGCCGTTCGATCTCGCTCTGGCGGGCGGCCTGGTACTGATAGGCTTCTACCTCTTCCCGGTGCTCGGGGGTGGTCAGTTTCTCCACCAGAGGGTGCTCGGGGGCCAGGACCATGAAAGTGGCCCCCCACAGGGTGTCCGGTCGGGTGGTGAAGACGACGATGGGGTCGCCCTGCTCAGACCGGAAGGTGACGTTGGCCCCCTCGCTCCGACCGATCCAGTTGGTCTGCATCGTCACCACCCGCTCCGGCCAGTCGATCTTGGAGAAGTCCAGCAGTTCTTCGGCGTAGGCGGTCGTCTTGAAGAACCACTGCTCCAGTTCCTTCCTGATGACCGGCGTGCCGCACCGCTCGCAGTGTCGGTCCTCCCCCCAGACCTGCTCTCGGGCGAGGGTGGTGTTGCATTTGGGGCAGAAATCGACCGGGGCCTTCTTCCGGTAGGCCAGCCCCATGTCGTACAGTTTCAGGAAGAACCACTGGGTCCAGCGGTAGTACCCCGGCAGGCAGGAGATAGCCTCCCGCTCCCAGTCGAACATCGCTCCCATGGTCTTCAGCTGCTTCCGCATCCGCTCGATGTTGGACATGGTCCACTTGAAGGGGTGGATGCCCCGCTGGATGGCGGCGTTCTCCGCGGGGAGGCCGAAGGCGTCGAAGCCCATCGGGAAGAGGACGTTGTAGCCCCGCATCCGCATATAGCGGGCGCGGACGTCGCTGGGGGCCATCGCGTACCAGTGGCCGATGTGCAGGTCGCCGCTGGGGTAGGGGAGCATCGTCAGGGCGTAGTGCTTCGGCCTGCTGGGATCGATGACGGCCCGGTACAGTTGGTCCTCATCCCACTTCTTCTGCCACTTCGGTTCGATCTCCTGCGGAACGTAAGGATCGGTCATCTTCCCCTCCTTCCACGTTCTGTGTTCGGTGTTCTATGACGTCTGACGTTTGACGCCTCACGTTTGATGCTTGACGTTTGACGCCTGACGTTTGACGCCTGACGCTTGACGTTTCACACTTCACACGCGCTCCCACATCAGCCGGTTCCCTCTGACGACGGCCTTGACCTTTCCAGCCCCCTCCAGCGCGGAGAGGGCGGCAAGGATGGTGGTGCGGGTGAGGTAGTAGGCGGCGGGCGCGGTCAGGCGGAGGCCGGAGTGGTCGGCGACGTGCTGGACCAATTCCGCCGTCTCTCGGGGCTCCGCCAGCGCGGTGTAGACCTGCTCCCGTACCGCCTCCAGCCGCTCCCGATTGGCCCGGCAGATGTCCGTGATCTCCTTCCCGGCCTCGTAGGCGGGGCCGTGACCAGGGGCGAAGTGGGCGTAGGGGAGATCCGGCAGCCGCCCCAGCGTCTCCAGCGCGTCGTCCATATCGGCGCAGAAGATCACCTTGTGCTTCTGGAGCGTCTCCGCCGGGAAGACGGCGTCGGCGCAGAAGAGCACCTCTCCCACGGCCACGCCCACCTGGTTGGGCGCGTGGCCTGGCAGGGGGACGACCTCCACCTGGAAAGGCCCGATCGCCAGCGGGCCGGGCTCCACCACGTGGTCCACCCGACAGGGCTTGGCCAGGGTGAACTTGTGGCGCAGGGCCCGGATGGGGGCTGCCCCGCCGTAGAGAAAGACCGGTTCCATGATGGGATGCTCCATCATCGCCGCCTCCAGGGCGGGAGCGTAGGTCGGTACCTCCAGGCGGCGTTGCAGGAAGTGGGCGCCGCCGAAGTGGTCGGCGTGGGCGTGGGTGAGGAAGATCGCCTCCAGCGCGACCTCCATCCCCTCGACGGCCCGCAGCGCCCGCCGGGCGGCGTCTTTGTCCAACCCGGCGTCGATCAGCAGCCCCTTGCCGTCCTGCACGACCAGGCCCATGTTGACCCCGCCCTGCAGGTGAAAAACGCCGGAGGTCAGTTCGACCACACGCATCTCCTCGTGCTCCTCGATCTCAGCCTGCGATTTGGAACCTCTACTCCCTCTGGGCCCTCAACCGCTCGACCGCTTCCCACAGCCGGAGGGCCTCCCCCTCGGTGGGGCGCTCCACCACAACCCCGTGGGGCGCCGATCGGCCATCCTCGACGCAGACGAAGGTCACGAACCCGTCCAGCAGCGCCTGCTCCCCGTATCGGGGGATGAACGCCTCCACGTAGACCGTGATGCTGGTCCGACCTACGTGGGCCGGACGTGCCCGCAACTCCACCGTGTCTCCACTCACCGCCCCGCGGGTGAAGGTGAGCCCGTGGATCTTCAGGCAGACCAGCCGGGAGGGGTCGATCCCCAGGGCCCGTTGGGCGCCGATGAAGGCGGCTTCCACCACCCACTCCGACATCCGCCCGGCGAACAACGTGCCGTGGTGGTTCAGGTCGCTCGACCGCACCAGATGGGACGTGATCGCTTTCGGCAACTCCTCGACTCTTTTCACCGTGTCCATTCCCTTAATTTATCTGCTTCATCCGCCCCATTGCTAACAAATGACGCCCCTTCGTCTCAGGGACGAAGGGGCGCTCCGCGGTACCACCCTGATTGGAGACACCCGCTGCGTTGGAGCAGGCGTCTCCCGCTCTAAGCCTGTTAACGGAGGCCACCCGTCGCCGATTACTTGCCCCTAGGGGGTTTCACCGACGCGGCTCCCAGGCGAGTTCGGCCTTTGGGCCGTGGCCCGGGTGCTCCCCTGGACACCGTGCGCCGGGCTTCCACCGCCCCCGGCTCGCTGAGGGGATGGCCTACTACTCCTGTTCGTCGCCTTTGTCGAGGTTGGGTTGTGGCCTTATTTTAACGCAGAATGGGGGGGTGTCAAGGTAGACTTGACCATCGTCGCGAAAGGGGGTAAAATCCCGGCGCTTGCCTGGAGGGTTGGATATGCCGCTGTACGAGTACGTCTGTGCCGAATGTGGTGAACGGTTCGAGGCTCTCCGGTCGATGCGGGAGGCGGACGCACCGATCGACTGTCCCCACTGCGGCGGCCACCGGACGGAGCGGGCGCTCTCCCTCTTCGCCGCCATCGGGAGCGAGGGGATGGTTGCGGGGAGCGGCTCCTCCTGCGCGTCTTGCTCCTCCACCTCGTGCGCTGGCTGCAGCGGCCGACATTAGCCGTCGATTAGGGACAATTGCCGCCGCCCCCGAGGCGGCGGTTTTTCCTTGCCACCCTTTTCCTTTATGTTATAATCCCGCCGGAGGTTGCGGTGGAGGTTATTCTGACCCACGAAAACGCCGATTTCGACGCGATCGCATCGCTCCTGGGGGCCCACAAACTCTTCCCCGAGGCGGTGCCGGTCCTGCCTCGCCGCATCAACCGGAACTGCCGGGCGTTCCTCTCCCTCTACGGCGCCGAGTTCCCCTTCGTCCATCCCGACGACCTCCCCCGTCGCCGCATCCGCCGGGCGATCCTGGTGGACACGCAGAACCTGACCACCCTCAAGGGGATGGCGCGCGACGTCCGGGTGTACATCATCGACCATCACAAACCGGATCAGGAGTTCCCCGAGGGGTGGACCTTTTCGGGCGAGCGGTTGGGGGCGACGACGACGTTGTTGGTGGAGGAACTGGCCCGTCGTTCCTGCTCCCTCTCCCGCGTCGAAGCGACCTTGCTGTTGATGGGGATCTACGAGGACACGGGCAGCCTCTCCTTTCCCGACACGACCCCGCGCGACGTGCGGGCGGCGGCCTGGCTGCTGGAACGGGGGGCCAATCTGTCCGTCGCCAACGAGTTCCTCCATCATCCCCTGACCCCCGGGCAGCAGTGGCTGTACGAGCGGTTGCTGGACGAGGCGACGACCCACGAGGTCGGCGGTCATTCCATCGTCGTCGCCGCGGTGGAGGCCCCGGACTATCGGGAGGAGATCTCCACCCTGGCCCATAAACTGTGGGACGTTCTGGAGCCCTCCGCCCTCTTCGTCCTGGTGGCCCTCAACGACCACGTGCAGATGGTCGCCCGGTCCACCACCGACGACATCAACGTGGCCGACATCGCGGCCCACTTCGGCGGCGGTGGGCACGCCCGCGCGGCGGCGGCGCTGATCCGCAACCGGTCCCTCCGGTCGGTCCGGGAGGAACTGCTGGACCTGCTGCCCCGCCACGTCCGCCCTGCGGTCACCGTCGAGCAGATCATGTCCCGCGGCGTGCAGGTCCTTTCCCCGGACACCACCGTGGCCGAGGCCGACGACCGGATGCGGCGGACCGGCCACGAGGGATACCCGGTGGTGGAGGGGGGCAAGGTCGTTGGCCTCCTCACCCGGCGGGCGGTGGACCGGGCGATCCAGTTCGGCATGGCCGCCGCGCCGGTCCGCCAGGTGATGGAGCCGGGAAGCGTCACCGTCTCCCCGAAGGATTCGGTGGAGAAGTTGCGCCGGTTGATGATCGAGACCGGCTGGGGGCAGGTCCCTGTGGTGGAAGACGGCAAGATCGTCGGCGTGGTCACCCGCACCGACCTGATCACCCTCTGGGGAGCCGTGCCCAACCATTCGCAGCAGGTGCAGCGCATCCGCGCCTTGCTGGAGGAGGCGCTACCCCCGCAGACCCTGGCGCTGGTCCGGCGGATCGCCGAGACCGCCCGGGAGATGGGGTACAGCCTCTACTTCGTCGGCGGCCTGGTGCGCGACCTGCTGTTGGGCACGCCGGTGGTGGATGTGGACCTGGTGGTGGAGGGGGATGCCATCCGGCTGGCCCGCCGTCTGGCGCACCAGTTGGGCGGGCGGGTGGTGGCCCACCGCCGGTTCGGCACCGCCAAGTGGCTGATCGGCCGGGGGGTGTGGCAGGCGGTGGCCGGAGGCCCCCCGCCGCCGGATCGGACCCCCCGCTCCATCGATTTCGCCACCGCGCGGACCGAGTTCTACACCCATCCGACCGCCCTGCCGGAGGTGGAGCGGAGTTCGATCAAGCAGGACCTCCACCGGCGGGATTTCACCATCAACACCCTGGCGATCCGCCTCGACCCGCCCCATTGGGGGGAACTGTTGGACTTCTACGGCGGCGAGGCGGACCTCCGCAACGGGGTGATCCGGGTCCTCCACAGCCTCAGTTTCATCGACGACCCGACCCGCATCCTGCGGGCCGCCCGGCTGGAGGCCCGGCTGGGCTTCCGGCTCGACCCGCGCAGCGAATCCCTCATCGCCAACGCGCTGCCCCTGCTGGATCGGGTGAGCGGGGATCGGATCCGCCACGAG
>CAZOLN010000132.1:0-7137 GCA_964580565.1 uncultured Anaerolineales bacterium | reverse complement strand
AACCCCTGACATTCAGCTTGGGAAGCTGACGTTCTACCACTGAACTACACCCGCACGCGCCTATATTATAACGGGCTTTGTCCAAATGTCAAATATACCCTTGGGGGTAGGGAGGTCCGAACCCTTGTCCGAAGGTCAGGGGCCAAAGTTGACAAATATGGTCAAGTATTATATCATTGTTCACAACACAACCACTTTCCACGGTTCGAAAGGAGAGCAAGGATGCGCCTTTCGACAAAGGGCCGGTATGCTGTGCGGGCGATGGTGGACCTAGCGCTCCATGCCCAGAAAGGGCCGGTTCCGCGGACCGAGATCGCCGACCGACAGGGGATCTCAGCCGACTACATCGCCCACCTCTTCAACCGACTCCAGCAGGCGGGGCTGGTACACGGCGTGCGAGGCCGAAGCGGCGGATACGTCCTGGCGCGTGACCCCTCTCAGATCCGCATCGGCGAGATCGTCCGTGCGGTAGAGGGGCCGGTGGCGTTGACCGACTGCACCGCCCCCGGCGGAGAGGCGGTCTGCCCACGGACCGACCGTTGCGTCACACGGCGGCTGTGGCTTAAGGCGGCCCAGGCCGTCGCACAGACCCTCGACGCCGTCACCCTTGCCGATCTGTGTATGCAGACGACTGAACCTTGAACCCTGCACCTTGCATCCTGCATCTTGCACCCTGCTTCTTGCATCCTGCATCCTGCATCTTGGGAGGACATGATGGGTCGGATATACAGCGACATCACCAAAACCATCGGCAACACACCACTGGTCCGCCTCAACCGCGTGACCACGGGCCTCGACGCGACGGTGCTGGTCAAACTGGAGTATTTCAACCCCCTATCCAGCGTCAAGGACCGCATCGGGGTCAGCATGATCGAGGCGGCCGAGCGAGCGGGGAAGATCGGGCCGGACACGATCCTGGTAGAACCGACCAGCGGCAACACGGGGATCGCGCTGGCCTTCGTCTGTGCCGCGCGCGGCTATCGGCTGGTGCTGACGATGCCCGACACGATGAGCTTGGAGCGCCGCCAACTGCTGCAGGCGCTGGGGGCGGAATTGATCCTCACCCCCGGCGAGGAGGGGATGAAAGGCGCGGTGCGCAAGGCCGAGGAACTGGCCGCCCAGGACCCGCGCTACCTCCTCCTCCAGCAGTTCAAGAACCCGGCCAACCCGGAGATCCACCGGCGGACGACGGCCCTGGAGATCTGGAACGACACCGACGGCGCGGTCGACATCATCGTGGCGGGGGTCGGTACGGGTGGGACCATCACCGGGTGCGCCGAGGTGCTCAAGAAGTTGAAGCCGGAACTGAAGGCGGTGGCCGTGGAACCGGCAGCCTCGCCGGTCCTCTCGGGAGGCCGGCCCGGCCCGCACAAGATCCAGGGCATCGGCGCAGGATTCATCCCCGACGTCCTGCGGCTCGACCTGGTGGACGGGATCATCCGGGTCGCCGACGAGGAGGCCAAGGCAACAGCCCGGCGGCTGGCCCGGGAGGAGGGCATCCTGGTCGGCATCTCCTCCGGCGCGGTGGCCTTCGCCGCGCTGGAGGTGGCCCGCCGCCCGGAGAGCGCGGGCAAGACCATCGTTGCGATCCTGCCCGACACGGGGGAGCGATACCTAAGCACGGGGTTGTTCGCCGATGAGTGAGCACGACCGATACGCCCGACAGGTCATCCTGCCGCAGATCGGACCGGAGGGCCAGGAGCGGCTGCGCGCCGCCTTCGTGGTTCTCATCGGCTGCGGCGCGCTGGGCACCGTGATCGCCGACGGGCTGACCCGCGCAGGGGTCGGGTCCCTGCGCATCGTCGATCGGGACGTGGTGGAACTGAACAACCTGCAGCGGCAGGTGCTGTTCGACGAAGAAGACGTCGCTCAAAGGCTGCCGAAAGCGATCGCCGCGGCGCGGAAACTGGCGCGGGTCAACTCCGAGGTTCGGATCGACCCGGTCGTGGCGGACGTCACGCCGCGCAACGTGGAGCGGCTGATCGAGGGGGCCGACGTCGTGGTGGACGGGACCGACAACTTTGAGACTCGCTACCTGATCAACGACGCCTGCGTCAAGCACGGCATCCCGTGGGTATACGGCGGGGTCATCGCCACCTACGGGGCGACGACCACCTTTATCCCCGGTCGGACCGCCTGCCTGCGCTGCCTGCTCGCCACGATGCCCGCGCCGGGGACCGTCCCGACCTGCGACACCGTCGGCGTGCTGGGACCGGCCGTGAACGTCGTCGCCTCGCTGGAGGTGGTCCAGGCGATCAAGGTGCTCACCGACCAGGTCCCGGTCCCGCCGCCGCTGATCTTCGTCGACGTCTGGGAGGGGCTGCGGCTGATGCGGTGGGCGCGGGCGAGGTGGACCGTTCTGTCGTAATGGGACGGCCCTGACCCACCCACCCTCTCCTAGGCTTCGGACATGGGTTCGGACATCCGTCGTTTTTCACCACAGAGGCCCAGAGGACACGGAGTTTTCTCCCTAAACTTCGACGCTCCTCTGTGCCCTCCGTGCCTCTGTGGTTTTTCCATCAGGAGGCTGTGTTCAAACTCACGTCCGAACCTCAGACCCCCTCGATTTGTCAAAACCCGCCTCTTGTGTTATCATAGCCCCGTTGCGCGCCCTGGGACGAGCTTTCCGCTCCCGGCCGGGTCCGGGGGCAATCCCGTGGAAAGGAGGTACACCGTCACCGATGCGCGATTATGAAATGATCTTCATCGTACACCCCGAGGTGGATCGAGAGGGGCTGTCCGGCGTCATCGAGGAGGTCAAGGGCCTCATCGAAGCGAGCGGCGGCACCGTCCGAAAGGCCGAACCTTGGGGGCTCAGGCGCTTGGCCTACCCGATCCAGAAGGTACGGGAAGGCCATTATGTTTATATGGAGATCGGTCTGGAGCCCGATGGCGTGGCGAAGGTGGAGCGAGGCCTGAAACTCAAGGAACAGGTGATCCGCCACCTCATCGTGCGCATCGAGGAGTAGGGGGAATGGCCAGGGGGCTGAACAAAGTAATGATCATCGGCCACCTGGGGAGGGACCCCGAGTTACGATACACCCCTAGCGGTCGACCGGTGGCTTCCTTCAGCGTGGCGACCACCCGCACCTGGACGAACTCGAACGGAGAGCGCCAGGAAGAGACGGAGTGGTTCAACGTGGTCGCCTGGGGAGGCCTGGCCGAGGTCTGTAAACAGCACCTGCGGAAGGGGCAACAGGTATACATCGAAGGTCGGTTGCAGACCCGAGGCTGGGAGGATCCGGACGGTCGGAAGCATTATCGGACCGAACTGGTGGCCCAAGAGATGATCATCCTGGGCAGCCCCCCACGAGGAGGCTCGGAGCCGGTCACCGCCCACGACGAGGGCGAGGTTTCGGACGAAGAGTTTCCCTTCTAAGGTGGACGCAACTGCAATACTAAGGAGGTTGGTTTGGCTCAGGAAACCCAAACGACTCAGACGACGCGGTCCTCTTCGCCCCAGCGAACGCAGCGGCGGGGCCGCCGCTGGCAGCGGCAGGTTCGGCGGTGCTACTTCTGCACCGAGGGGATCGACAAAATCGACTATAAAGACGCCAACACCCTACGGCGGTTTTTGAGCGACCGAGGGAAGATCAAGCCTCGCCGGCAGACGGGGACGTGTGCGAAGCACCAGCGCCAACTGGCCCGGGCGATCAAGCGGGCCCGCCACCTGGCGCTCCTGCCCTTCACCGCCGAGCACATCCGCGGTGCCTGAGGTCCCTTTCGGTCCCCGCCGGGCTGCAGCCGGGCATAGGAACCCCTCCTATGCCCGTTCTCTTCGTACGCACCCCGGGTCAGGTTGAACCGATACGTTGGAGAGAGAAGGATGTCGAAGAAAAAAAAGAAGGTAGTCGCCCGACCGATGACGAAAAAAGAGCGTTCCCGGCTCGCACGGGAGCGACGGATGAACCGCATCGTCATCGGCGGGACCATCGCCATCGGGGTGCTGATCATCGGCGTGCTGGTCTACGGCTACGTCACCGAAGTGGTGCTCAAGGCCCGCGAGCCGGTGGCGACCGTCAACGGGGTGCCTATTCGGACCGACGAGTGGCAGGCTCGGGTCTTGGCCGAGGCGATCCTGAAGAACGCCTCTCAGCAAGAGATGGTCTCCATCGCCGGCCGCGTGCTGGAGCAGATGGCCCAGGAGGAGATCATCCGACAGGAGGCGGCCCGTCGGGGCATCGTCGTGACCGAGGAGGAGATCGACCAGGCCATCGAGCAGTTCTTCGGATACGATCGGGAGCAGGCCCTAAGCATCACCCCCCCTGTGACCGCGACAGAGGGGTCGACCCAGACGATGGTGGTAACCGAGGAGGTCTTCCAAGAGCGGTATCAGGAATACATCGACCAGGTGCTCGCGCCCAGCGGGATGGGCGTCGAAGGGTTCCGCAAAGCGATGGAGGGGGCCCTCCTCTACGATCGGCTGTGGGACCTCATCACCGCCGACGTACCTACCATCACCGAGCAGGTGGAGATCCAGTACATCGTCTTCCAGTCGGAGGAGGCGGCCACCGAGGTCGCCGATCGGCTGGATCAGGGTGAGGACTGGGAGTCGATCGCCCAAGAACTGGAAAGCCAGGAGGAGAGCGAGGCCCGCGTGGTGGAGCCGCTGTGGCGCCCGCGCTCTTTCCTCGCCGAGCAGTTCGATCCCGCCTCAGCGGAGATCATCTTCTCCATGGAGCCCGGTGAGCACACCCGCCCCATCCTAGGACTCGGCGGGCAATACTACGTGATCCAGGTCCTCAGCCACGAAGAGCGGGAACTGGATCCCATGATGTTGCTCTACGAGAGAGAGCAGGCCTTCCAGGAGTGGATGCGGCAACAGATGGAGGGGGTCGAATACGCCGACAACTGGATGGAGAAGATCCCCAGCCCACCCACCCCATAGTCAGGGTGACGTGCTTCGCGAGCCTGAGACACGATAAGACGAGGGGCTGGCCCAGGGCCAGCCCCTTCGAGTATGCCGCCTCTATGGGGTATATCAGCGCCGTCCCTGCTGCCTGACCGAGCGGATGAGGTCCCGCTTGAGGTCCCAGAGCCCCTCCGTCAGCGAGACGTGGTAGACGTGGGGGTTGATGAGACGACGGACCCCCGGATCCAGCCGTTCCAGGTCGGCTTCGCGGACCCGGCGCATCTCCTCGATCGAAGGCAGGTCGTAGACCAACCGCCCCTCCTCCAGCACGTCCACCAGCAAAGGCTCGATCCCCGTGATCTCGTCCCGATGGAGGACCCGATACGTGGTGTGCTCTATCGGGTGGTGAAGGAGGACCCTCTCCATCGTGCGCGGGTCCTCGTCCTCCAGGCTGAGGAGATCGGCAGTGGCCTTACCCCGCCGGTCGTACAGCCGCCAGACGTGCTTGTACCCCGGATTGATGGTCTTCTCCGGCGTCTCAGAGACCTTGATGGCAGGGGTCCACCGCCCACCGTCCCGCACAGCGACCAGTTTGTAGACCCCGTCCAGCGCGGAGGCCCCCTGGGAGGTGATCAGCCGGGTGCCTACGCCGTACACCAGCCGGTTGATCAGCCGGTCCGGATCCACGCCGTAGCGGGGCGCTTCCTTCTCGATCTGGGTGATGATCTCCCAGATGACCAGTTCGTCCAACTGGTTGGAGAGAACGATCACCGTGTTCGGGAATCCGGCCTCGTCCAGCATCCGCGCCGCCTGAATGGCCAGGTGGGCCAGGTCCCCGGAGTCCAACCGGATACCCACCGGCTCGTGCCCCTTCCGGCGCAGTTCTTCGAAGACCTTGATGGCGTTAGGGAGGCCGCTCTCCAGCGTGTTGACCGTGTCCACCAGCAACAGACAGTCGTCGGGATAGACCTCGGCGTAAGCGCGGAAGGCCTCCAGTTCGCCTCCACCCAGGGCCATGAAGACCTGGACCATGCTATGGGCGTGGGTGCCCTTGGGAGGATACCCCAGCACGTGGGAGATGCCGACGTTGGAAGTGAAGTCGGCACCGCCGATGAGGGCGGCCCGGGCACCGGCCAGCGCGGCCCGCTCCTGGGCCCGCCGCAGGCCGAACTCCAGAAGGAGCCGCCCCCGCCCACTCTCACGGATGCGCGCCGCCTTGGTGGCGACGAGAATGGGGTAGTTCAGATGGTTGAGAAGCGGCGTCTCCAGGATCTGGGCCATCGCCAGCGGCCCCTGGATGACGACCAGGGGCACGTTCGGGTGGATCACCCGGCCCTCGGGGATGGCGCGCATCGTGATTCCCTCGAACGTCCCGTTCCGCCGCAGCCAGTCCAGAAAATCGTCGTCGAACAGCGGCTTCCCGGTCCGCCCGGTCTGGCTGCGCAGATACTCGATGTCCTCATCCCGGAAGCGGGCCTCCCGCATCCAGTCCAGCAGCCACTCCAGCCCGGCGTTGATGCAGTACCCGGCCCGGTGGGAGCCGTAGTCGGGATAACTGCGGAAGAAATACTCGAACTGGGCCTGCTTCTCGTGCAGGCCCATCCGGTAGTAGAGTTGGGCCATCGTCAGTTGGTACTCGTCGGTGTAAAGGATTCCCTCGGCCGTCGCTTGATCGGCTCGTTTCATCGTGCACTCCTCTTGTGGGTTTCACCACGGAGACGCAGAGCCCCTGGATCTCCGCGGCATCACTCCTCCGGCAACTCAAGAAAATCTGGTGGGACCCGCCGGGCCAGGTAAACGGACTCCTCCGCCTGGTAGAACTCGATCCCGGCGGCGTGGGCCTCGGCGGCGCGGACGGTGAGGACGACGGGGTGAGCGGTATGACGCGATCCCACGCGAGCAGCGGTCTCGGGATCGAGGGAGAGGTGGACGTATTGGCGGCCCATCGGTTTCAGGCCCTCCCGGCGGATGGACGGCAGCGCCTCCGGCGAGGTGCCGTGGTAGAGACGGGCCGGGGGGCTGCAGGGAGTGTAGCGGATGGGTCGGGCGACGGAATGGCCGTAGCGGGCGCGGATGCGGTCCCCCTCCACCTCGAAGCGGCGCTTGCCGTCCCCGCTTCCCTTCTCGACGATCTCCAGCACATCGGCGCGGGTCGCCCAGCGGAAGTTGGGCAGCCCGCGCAGGATCTCCATCACCTCCGAGAGGGAAGCCCATCCCTCCTCGTCCAGCACCAACCCGAACCGCTCCGGCTGGTGGCGGAGGATGAGGGCGAGGAACTTGCTCAG
>CAZOLN010000131.1:0-7157 GCA_964580565.1 uncultured Anaerolineales bacterium | reverse complement strand
GCCTCTCGGCCAGACGGCGGGAGGCCGCCCCCATGCGACGTCGCAGGTCGGCATCCGGGCCATCCATTCCCGCACCGCCTCCCCGGCCAGGTCGAGCATATCCTGGGGGCTCAGGCGGCGGATGAACTGCCGCACCAGGCTGGTCTTCAAACTCATCTTCCCATCGCCTCCTCTACTCCCTGCGGCCGCTGAGGCCGGGGACCCTGACCCCCAGATAGCGCAGGGCCATCAGGGCCAGATAGGCGGCCACCCCCTCGTCCAGGTTTCCGACCACCGGCATGTTGTCCAGCAAGATCTCCGCCACCCCGCCCGAGGGGTTGCCGATGTAGAGGAGACACAGGGCGAGGAGGAGGCCGGCCAGGACGCGGGCCCACAGGGGATGCTGTGCGGTTCGATTCTGTTCGGTCATCGAATCTCTCCTGCCGGGCATATCGTGGGGCAGGGTGTCCCTTGCCTGATCCCGCAGAGCCGGGGGAGCGTCCACGCAGTGCTCAACGCGGAGACGCCCCCCCGCCCTTTCCCTGTGACGATGTGCTCACTCCGCCTGCTTCTTCGTCCCTTTCCGGCCCGCCAGCTCCTCGACCCGGGCGGCCAGTTCGTCGATCTTGCGGTTCAGTTCCTCGATGTCCTGGCGGGAGACGGGGGTCACACGGTCGAGTTCCTGGCGCACCAGTTTGCGCAGTTCCTCCCGCTCCTCCTCGCCCCGCGCCACCAGCCGGTCGATGACACCAGGGGCCTCTTCCGGCCTGACCTCCCCTTCCTCGACCAGTTTGTCCACGAACCGAACGACCCTGTCGCGGGTCAGCGTCAGCACACCCAGGCCCAGTAGCAGGCTCTTCTCGATCCATTTCGCCATCTGCACACCTCCTTGTTCGATCTCACGAAGCCAGCCCGACCTTTCCCAGACGTCTCTCGTGATCCGCCGCGCACCTCACCTCCTTTCCTTATGTCTATGTTTCACGCATCTCATCCCCGTGCGTGCCGGGCGCTCACCGCCCCGGCGCCAAGGGCGATCAATGCCAGCAGCGAGAACACCCGCCGGAAACCGAGGAGGTCCGCCAGGCCTCCCGTCAGGGGCAGGGGCAACGTGGAGGCGAGGTTGCTCAGAAACAACTGGGTGGAGAGCACCCGCCCTCGCACCTCGTCCGGCGAGCGCTCCTGCACCACCGTACGGGCCGGAACGATGACCAGTGCAAACGAAATCCCCAGCCCAACAGACAGCAGCAGGAACAGCAGGACGTACGGTCCCTGCAGGGCGCGGAGAGTGGGCAGCAGGGCCAGCCCTGTGCCCAGGAGCAGCAATCCCGTGCCGACCCACGCTTCCTCCCTCAGGCGACCTCCGCGCCGTCCGACCAGCCACGCCCCCAGGCCGAAGCCCAGGCCTCCGGGCACGGCCAGGTAGGCGACATGCTCTATCGGCACGCCCCAGACGCGTGCCGCCAGGCCGGGCACGAGCGTCGTCAGGGCAAGGGAGAGAGAAGACATGAGCACGAGGCTTCCGATGGCCCAGCGCACCGATGGATTGTCGGCCACGAACCGCCACCCGGCCTGGAGGTCCTTGCGGAGCGATGCCCACGTATGAGACAGCCCTGCATCGTTCCTTCCGCCCAGCCGGCGGGGAAGGCGGGCACACATCCAGGCAGACGTTCCAAAGAGGGGAATGGCACCCAGCCCGGCCGCTGGCGCACCACCCACGCGGAGCAGCAACGGGGCAAGGATCACGGTCCCTGCCCCCTGAGCCCCCAGCGTTGCCACCTGGAAGATGGAGTTGGCAGCCCGGAGCCGCTCCGACGGCACGAAGTGGGGAATGACAGCCCCCTCTGCGGAGGTGGTGAACTGGGCGACCGCCGACAGAACGAAGTTGCCGGCGTACACAGCGGCCAGGAGGCATGATCCCTCCAGCCAGTGGGTGGACGCCGCGAAGCCGACCGAGACAAGCAGGCGGAGGAGGTTACCGATCACCAGGACGTGCCGCCGGTCGTACCGGTCCACCACCACGCCAGCCAGCATCCCAAACAGGAAACCCGGAAGAGTGGAGCAAAAGACCATCATCCCCATCTGGGCACTGGAGTGGGTCTCCTCTTCCACCAACGCCATCGAGGCGAAGTAGATGGCATAAGTGGCCGCCAATGACGTGAACTGGGCCAGGCTGATGCGGCGCAGCGGCACGTTTTTGGCGATGGAGGGGGAGCGACTGTTCATTCTCGGACCTCCACGTCTCTGTGCATTTGGGGTGGAGTGATGGCCGGGGCCCTCATGTGAGCCGAGCGACATGTCAGTTCCTGTACATAACGTACCTGCGCCGGGTCGAGCCCCAGCGCGGTCGCGATACTATCGGGATCCTCCCCTCGCTCCAATCGCCACAAGACTCGATCCAGCGTAGCGTACTCCATCCCGATGGCGAACTCATCGGTCAGGCCAGGCAACAGGTCGGGCGAAGGTGGCCGGCTGAGGATCTCGACCGGGATGCCGAGATGGGCTGCCAGGCGGCGCACCTGCGTCTTGTACAGCCCGGCCAGGGGAGCCACATCGGCCGAGGCATCGCCGTGTTTGACGAAGAAGCCGACTGCCAACTCCGTGCGATTGCAGGTGCCCAGTACGAGCAGGTTCTCCAGTTCGGCGTGGTAGTAGAGCACGGTCATACGCAGCCGCGCCTTGACCCGGTGATAGGCGACACTCTGGTCGAGCCACGGGCCCTCCAATCCCCGCGTGCCGAGGATGACGGCGGAGAAGGGCGTCTCCCCTTGCCCCAACGTCTCGGCGTAGCGGGCATAGTAACGGCGAACCGCCTTCTCCCGAAGGCGGCGGGTGGGCAGCACCCATAGAGGCACCTGCCGGTACACGCCCAGCAGCGCCAGAGGGAGTGTCAGGTTGACGACTCGGCAACGGATACCCAGGCTGCGGGCCAGACGAAGCGCATCCCGCTTACTGCGGGGTTCGCTGTCGCGCTCCGGCATGATCAGCCCCAGGACCCGCTCCGGGCCCAGGGCACGTGCCGCAAGGGCCGCGACCACCGCCGAGTCGATCCCTCCGCTCAAACCCACAATGGCCCCCGCGCGCCGGAAGGCCTCGACTGCCCGGCCGATGAAGACGGTCAGATTCTCCGTCAACGTACCTGGGTCAAGGTGCAGTTCGGCCATTGCTCCCGAGATACTCCTGGGTCCAGACGGGGTCCAGCACCCGCGCCAGCGCCTCGTCGTATGCGATCAGCCCCTCGCGGTAGGCCGGGTCCGTCATCGCCTGCAGCGCGGCCTCGTCCTCCGGGTCGGGCTCGGTCATCTCCAGGATGCGCCGGAACTCCGCGTGATGGTCGCGGATGATGCAGGGCATCAGCCAGTTCCCGGTCTCGTCTGGTCTGCTCGCCGCGTAGCCATACCTGTCCTGCCACTCGCGGATGGCCCGGAAGAACGGCTCTTCCAGGACGTCGTTCAGCGTCTTCCCTTGTTGGTAGACCTCGTTGATGTTGACCGGCGAGTAAGGAACGAAGACGCAGGGCATCACCTTCCCGTTCCAGTCGATGTAGAGGTAACCACCCTGGCGACCGGCCGAGATGCACCCGTCCGAGCAGCTGCCCAGGTTCCAGAAGTCGGCCAGAAAGTATCGTTTCTCGCGCACTACCTGCCACGTCCGCTGCCACATCCAGAGCCTCTGTTCCGGTGTGGGAAGCAGGTCGAGCGTGAAGCCTCGCCCGATCGGCATATACTGGAAGATCCAGCCGTAGACGGCCCCCTGCTCCTCAAAGAAGAAGTCGAGAAACTCGTCGGAGAGGATCTCCTCGCAGTTCTCCCGCGTGGCGGTCAGCGAAATGCCAAAGGGAACCCCGGCCCGGCGCAGGTGGGCCATCGCCGCCAGCACCCGCCGGAAGACCCCCTTGCCACGCCGGGCGTCGGTACGCTCCTCCCATCCCTCGACGGAGATGGCCGGAGTCAGGTTGCCCACCTCGGCCATGCGGGCCGCCACTTTTTCGTCGATCAGCGTGCCGTTGGTATACATCAGGAAGAAGACGTCCTGATGTCTGGCCGCCGCGTCCAGGACCCCCCTGCCGTGCGAGCGGTAGGCCAGCGGTTCACCGCCGGAGATGACGATGAAACCCGAACCCCACAGCGTCTTGGCCTCGGTGATGATGCGGTCGAAGACCTCCCAGTCCAGTTTCTCGCTGTTGTTGCCGGAACTGGCGTAGCACCCCTTGCAGCGCAGATTGCACAGTTTGCCGGGTGAGATGGTCAGGAAACCCGGAGGGCCATACCCACCGTGTTCGCGGCAGAAGCGCTCCAGCGCGTCCCTGCGCTCCTCGCGCAGGAAACCGTTCACGACCAGGCCGCGCAGGAGCCCCCGCACGACGGCCTCGGAGACGTGGCCGCGGGCCAGCGCGCGATCGATGGAGTGGACCAGCGCCCGGATGATGTATGCCTTGTCCCGGGTGACGCGGGGAGGGCGACGCTCGTTGATGTGGCGAGCCTCTTCCAGACGTTGGCTGATCCGCCGGTCCACGTAGCCCACCAGCATACGTCGGACCGGCCGGTAGCGCAGCGCAGCGGCGGTGACGTGGGCGAACGTTCCGGCCTGCCCGGTAGATGCGATTACATGAACAATGTCTTCCAGTCTCATTGTCGCTATCTCCTCTTCGTTTGCAGTACCTCATCGGATGTCCGTCATCGGCAGCGGCGGCGGGCGTCGCAGCAGAAAACGGCTCATCGCGTTGACCGTCGAGCGCACGACCACGCGATGCCACCCCTCACGGACACGGCGGGGAGAGGCGTGGACGGCGAGGTCGGGATCGAAGCGGACCGGCGCGATCCGGCTCACCCGCAGCGACAGATCCGTGTCCTCGCCGGAGTGCCAGTCCACCGGGAAACCGCCGGCCTTCCAGAAGACATCCCGTCTCACGGCGAAGTTGCTGCCCCACCAAAGGCTGCGCCGGACCCGATTGCTGACCCACAGGACCCAGGTGACCGGGTACCGCAGCCAGAACTGCTCGATCGGCCGACCGTCGGGCCAGTACACCGGACCGTAGACCGCCCCCAGGACCGGATCGGCCCGGAAATGGGCGGCGATGCGGCTCACCCAGAAGGGAGGCACGACGGCGTCCGCGTCGGTGGAGGCGATGACCTCCCCCCGTGCCGCCTCGAAGCCGGCCTGGCGGGCGCGCGCCACCCCCTTGCGCGGCTCGAACACCACCCGCGCCCCGTACCGGCGGGCGATCTCCGCCGTCCCGTCGGTCGAGCCGTTGTCCACCACGATGACCTCGAACAGGCAGGCCGGATAGGTTTGACGCGCCAGGGCTGCAAGACAACGGCCCAGGTACTTCTCCTCGTTGTACGCCGGGACGACGACGGACACCGTCACCTCGCCCCGGGATTCTCCTGCGGCTCGGCTCATTGCCTATGCTTCACCTCCCTCTACGCTGTAGAACGCTACCCCTACCGTCCCCGGTCCCACGTGGGTGGCGATGGCCGGGCTGAACTCGACGCTGAACAGTTCCCGGCAGTCGAAGTGGTCGGCCAGATACCGGCGAATGCGCTCCGCCTCCTCGGGGGCCTGGGCGTGGACGATGGCGGCGTGGATCGGCCGCCCGTCCGCCCGCTCCGCCACGATCTCCAGCATACGCCGCTTTGCCCGCTTGGCGGTACGCGCTTTTTCCAGGACGTCGATCCGCCCGTCTCGGAAGTAGAGGAGCGGCTTGACCTGGAGAACCGACCCCACCAGAGCCGCCGCGCCGCCGATGCGCCCGCCCTTGTGCAGGTACTCCAGCGTGTCCACAACAAAGACGGTGAACAGGCGCGAGGCGAGATTCTCGACCTCTCGGACGACCTCAACGGCAGGCTTCCCCCCGGCGATGGCGCGAGAGGCGGCAGAGACCAAGAGCGCCAATCCGCAGGAGGTGATGCGTGAATCCACCACGTAGATCTGGGGTGGGTTCTGCATTTCGCCGAAAAGGACCTGGCGAGCGGCCAGGGCCGAGGCCACCGTCCCGCTGATGCCGGACGAGATGTGGATGGAGATGATCGCATCGGCCTCCAGGCTTAGATGGCGATACAGTTGCAGGAAATCGCCCGTTGAGGGCTGCGACGTGGTGGGCAGCCTGGGGGCCGACTTCAAGAGCCGATAGAAGGTGTCTGCATCCAGGTCCACCCCGTCTCGATACGTCTTCTCGCCGAAGTGGAGGTAGAGAGGGACGACGTACACGCCGTACTGCCGGACCCGCTCCGGTGGCAGGTAAGCGGTGCTATCGGTGACCAGCGCCGTTTTCGACATGAGGCCTCCTGTTGAAAAATCTGATAGAGACAAGAAAAACGAAAAAATTGGGTAAAAAAAGAAAAGATCACGCCCCAAGGATCCGCATCACCTCTCCGGTGAAGTCGGCCAGCCGCCGCAGGTTTTCGGCGCTCAGGCGGGAGATGAGTTCCTGATAGCGGCCCACGTGGGAAAGCAGAAGGTTGATCAGCCGCCGATTGGCCCGCTCGGCAAAGGAAAGGCCCACGGCCAGCCCTCCCAGGGCACTCAAACCGACCTCCTCCGGGAGCCCCAGGGAGCGCAACCTGTCGCTCAAGCCAGATGCCGAGGCATCTTCCCGCAACTGCTGCAGGCTGAGGATGACGGCGGTGACCATCTCCGCCGCGTACAAGAGCGGCGACTGGCGCTCCGGCAGGCGATCCAGGATCTCCTTCAGCAGGTCCTGGTAGTCCCCTCCCTTCCCCGCCTCCAGAGCCTTCAGGATCCGCGCCTTGGCCGCTTCCCACTGCTCCAGGTCCGCCGCCTCGCCGGCCAGTTCTGCGAACAGGGCATGGGCCTTGGGAGTGGGGCGGAAGACGATGCTCGAACGACCTGCTCCTCGTCCTTTTCCCCGCAGGACGTATTCGCACTCCACCAAGCCCCGTTCCTCCAGCAGTCGCAACATATCGTAGGCGGTGATCTTGCTCACACCCAGATGCTCCGCAACGGTGGTGTAGTGCAACGGTTCCCGGGCCTCACGGTACAGGTCCAGGAACTGACTCAGGAATGCCCTCTGCCGGCCGGTCAGTTTCATCTTCCCTCCGGGTTCCCGAAAAAGACAAATTTATTATACCACGCCACCGTACGATGTCAAATCTGCACACCACTAAAGGTGCGTTTCAATTTCGGGGCGAGTTCTTCCTCTGGGCCCTCACCCCCCACCC
>CAZOLN010000130.1:0-7348 GCA_964580565.1 uncultured Anaerolineales bacterium | reverse complement strand
CCGTACCAATGTACTATTTGCATTGCGGCCCGGTTTAGATATAATTTGATAAAGAGTTAAATCGTATAGACCGCTGTAATCGTAACGCACCCCCCAAAGAAACTCCATCGCACCCAAGCCAACGCGCCCATACTTCGAGCGAGGGGGATTGCGGCTGTTGGCGTTGGACGGAGGAAGATGGAGAGCCAACCGAAGCGCGCTTCTGTCGAACAGGAATCGGGAGCGAGGAGAGCGGGGCTCGGTCAGAGCATGATCGAGACCGCCATTATGCTGCCGATCTTCCTCATCCTCATCGCCGGTATCGTGGAGATCGGTGCACTGGGCAACGAGTACATGATCTTCCACGATGCCGCGCGGGAGGCCGCCCGCTTCGGCGCCAACCTCGACCCAGAACTCACCAGCGAGTACCCCTTCGACGCCCACAACCCGGCCGACCCCTTCCCCGACGTCCGGTCCATGTCCCCCGTCCAGATCCAGAGGATGTGCCAAGAGGGAGACACGACGAACTTCTACTACGAGGTGGCCTGCCTGGCTTACCAGAACCTTCCCTTGGGGCGGTTGGATTGGGCCGGCAACGGGGACGACATCGTGATCACCGTCGTCGGCGTGAAGGACGGTCAGATCGTGCAGCGCTGGCCGCTCCCTGCCCACAAGAACCCCCTGGATCGCTCCTACCACTTCATGGGGGCCGACGACGGCGAGACCAACCCGACCTGCACCATCACCCAGACCGTGAACTGCCGCTCTTGGTCCTTCTTTGGGGTACGCCACAGCGAGTTCGACAACGACACGCTGAGCCAGCACCTGAGGGAGGAGGCCCCGGCGACCGCCTTCGTCATCGTCGAGATATTCCACGCCGTCCCCCACTTCACCGGCCTCTTCACCATCGGTGAGGTCATCCCCGACCCGATCCCCACCCGCCCCTACGCCATCTTCCCGGTGAGCGCCGCGGAGCCGAAATAGGCCGAGAACGGAGGAGGGACAGGATGCGACGGTGGATCGAGAGACTGCGAAGCCGCTTCTCCACCCGCCCCCAGGGCGGGCAGGCGATCATCCTCGTCGCCCTTGCCTTCATTACACTGCTTCTCTTCGTCGGTCTCACCACCGACGCAGCCCTCATCTACGTCTCCTACAACCGGTTGCGGCGGTCCGTCGACGCCGCCGCCGTGAGCGCCGTCAACCAGTACCGGGAGGGGCGCACCATCGACGATATGTACAACGCCGTCCTGGAGACGCTCCAGATCCAACTCCCCGGGCTGGAGAACGCCCGCGTCTACTGGTGCGACTACAACCGGAACCTGAACGACCCCTCCGACCTGGGTCCCCCGCTCACCGACCTCCTGGGGCAAACCTTCTACCCCCACATCCCCCGCGACGACAGCATCCACCGCCAGAACGACCCGGTCGGCGGGGAGACCCTCTGCGCGGGCCCCGGCGACCCGCCGCGCAAGCACGTGCGGGTGATGGCCTGGCTCCCCGTCCAACTGGTCTTCCTCCGACTGGTGGGGCGGGACCAGATCACCCTGTGGGCCCAGAGCGAGGCCGAGGCCGCCGTGCTCCAGATGATCCTCCTGATCGACACGTCCGAGTCGATGGCCTACGGGGTGGACGAGAACGGCGACGGCATCGTCACCGAGCAGGAGGACCCGGACGCCTGTCCGCCTCAGGCCAGCGCCTACCCCCGTACGGCCCACGGCAGGCAGTTCAACACCTTCTACGAATGCATCAAGGCCTGTTCCACCGAAGGGTGGTGCAGCCCCTTTGAGGACGTCCGCAGCGCCGCCTGGGAGTTCGCCGCCCATATGCGCGACCAGGTGGACTGGGTCGGCGTGTACCATCTGGATAAGACGCCGGTGCTGACCCAATCGGTGGACGTCGCGGTCTGTACCGTCACCTCGGGCACCGAGACCATCACCAAGACCGTCTACATGACCATCACCCCCTCCAGCGGGGTGGTCATCCCGCTGACGACGACCCGCCAGGCGGTGTTGGACGCGATCGCCAACAACGATCTCCTCCACGTCTACGTCAAACCCGCCAAGTGGGAGTTCGATCCGGAGTGCGATTACACCCCCACCAACCCCTGGTCGGACAACTACTACAAGTGGACCAGCACGAACATCGGCGGCGGGCTCCGGGAGGCGGTGGCCGAACTGGTCAACAACGGCAACCGCGAGATCGGCGTCTGGGTTATCGTCCTCCTCAGCGACGGCGCGGCCAACGCAACCGACGTCGCCGCCGATGAGAACAGGTGGTACACTTGCCCCTCCGGCCCGCCACCGGCCGGGGGATACCTCTGCCCGGTGTCCGGGAGCGACGGTCGCGACGAGCGATGGTACCTGCCTCGCTGTCGGGACCCCGAACTGCCCGACGGGACCACCGACGTGCTGACCACCACGGTCAGCCGCCACTGTCCCTCCGACGAGGACTGCGACCGTCCCTGGTACACGAACCCGAACGACATCTACCTGCCCGACTGCTACGACGCTGACGACTACGCCCGCGACGCAGCCGACCTCGCCGCCGCCGAGCAGATCTCGGTCTTCACCATCGGCTTCGGCCGGCTGGTCGTCAGCGCCAGACGGGGTCGGGCGGACGCTGGCGAACGATTGTTGAGGTACATCGCGGACGTCACCGACGACGGCAACAACGAGACCGCTCCGTGCGGCAGCGACTTCTACTGGAGTTCAGAGCCGGATCCGATGCCCCCTCCAGGGACCGATTGCGGTAACTATTACTACGCGCCAGACCCGGCCCACCTGGAGGACGTGTTCGAGGCCATCGCTGGTCGGATCTTCAGCCGTATCAGTCGGTAACCCGGCCGCGTAGGCCAGGAGGTGAGGTATGGGCATGGCAATGAGAGAATTGCAGGATCGGCTAAAGCGGCGAAAGGGGCGGTTGGGCCAGGCGCTCGTCGAGTTCGCCCTGATCCTGCCGGTTTTGTTGCTCCTTCTCTTCGGCATCATCGAGTTCGGGGCTGCCTTCCACGCCTGGCTGACGCTGGAGCACGCCGCCCGCGAGGCGGCCCGGTACGCCGCCACCGGCAACTACAACCCCGCCTATTGCGCCGAGGTGGCAGCCCTGTTGGACGCGAACGACCCGCCTCCCGCCCCCTACAGCTACGCCGCGTGGGATCTGGCCGACGGCCAAGCCGACTGTAAGGTCCCAGCCGACGCCCCCGGCGTGGACCCCACCAACCCCGAGAACGAGTGGTTCTACCAGACGGTCACCGCACGCCTGGAGGACGCCGCCCGCCTCTACTCCATCCGCGAGACGGCGCGGAACGCGGCCCGGAGCCTGATGATCGACGAGTCGGTCTCCGGCGACATCATCCGCAACAACGACTTCAACCGGGGCATGGACGGCGATCCCTCCGCTCGGGGTTGGTTCCACGTCACCGTCTGCAGCACCCGGGGGTTGCACGTCTTCGACCGGGACGCGGTATACGACATCACCCAGAACAGCGGCCGACCCCACGCCTGCATCGTCGACCCCGACGTCCTGCGCAACACGGGCGACGAATACTTTCAGGACGACGCCGGTGCTCCGAACGACCGGGTCATCGTGGGCCTGGCCTTCAACCACCCCCTGATCACCCCCCTCCAGGGCCTGGCCCTCAACGGGCGGCAGTACCTTCTCCTCCAGTCGACGCGGGAGATGGTGGTGGAGATCTTCCGCCCCCAGCGCGTCATCAACCTGCCGCCGGTGATGGACATCCCCGAAGCGCCGCCGGAACCGCCCATCGTCAACGTCCTTCAACCGCCCGAGGGCGGCCCGTGCATCGATACGACCCTGACGATGCACGCTCAGGCGTGCGACCCCGACGACTCGGGGGAGAACTGCAACCCGGCCGTCCACGACGGCGAGGGGATCGTCAGCGTCCGCTTCTGGATCGAAGATCCCTATGGCGACAACATCTACGAATACACCGACCTGGAACCGGCTTACTGCGGCACGGGAGGGGACGCTCCCTGCCAGTCCATCGACATCTCCGGCGGCCTGTGGCCTAGCGGAGACCCCGTCATCCCGGGCAACTACACGCTCCACGTCATCGCCACCGACAACGAGGGGCAGCAGACCTCCGTGGGACGCTCCTTCGAGATCTGCGTGGAGCCCAACTGCGAGGACATCCAACTCTGGTGGGACGGTTTCCGGGAGAGCGACAACGCCGACTGGATGATCCAAAACAACACCCCCTACCAGTTCCAGATCACCCAGTTGGAGATCGATTGGCCGAAGGTCGACGGCTACCCCCGCTACCTCAACTACATCCGAATGCGCCGGTGGAACCCCAGCGAGACCACCTACATCCACTACGGGGACTTCTCCGACCCTCCGGCTGTGGTCAGCTCCTTCGTCGGCGGCTCGGAGACCATCCGCACCCTTCCGGGCCGCAGCGACGCCCGGCGCATCGACCTGGACTACTCCGACAACGTCTATCGCTACAACCCATACGACTTCCAGATGCAGGTCACGTTGGAGACCTCCTTCGGCTACCAATGCGTCGTCTCCGCACGCGGGCCGAACGTACCTCCCACCTGCGACGCGCTGACCGTGCCCTCCGACCACCTGGTCCGCTTCGGGCACGACACGTTCGGGACCTACCACGAATGGCTGGTGTCGGGAGAGGTGGTCAACACCAGCGGCTATCGGGTCTGGCTGGACCAGTTCACCATCCACTGGCCCGAGGAGGAGATGTACCCCGACAACGCCCGGGTGGACGATGTGTATATGCCCAGCAACGTGAACAACACCTGGGTCCACGGCGGGAACAGCACCGCCAGCCCGTGGAGCGTCTCCTGGCCCAGCCGCAACGACAACCGGACCCTTTGGCCCGACGAGCCCCACTGGCTCCGGTTCGACTTCGATTACGAGCAGACGCCAGACCTGAGGGCGATGGGGCTACCGCTGGCCCCGGAGAGGACACGGGTCCTCGAATCGACCGTCAGCAACTACAACCCCTCCAGCAGCAGCGATGACCTGAACGACAACATCCTCCATCCCGACCAGTTCCGCGTGCAGACCTGGTGGACCTTCGACGCCGAGGGAGGGGACAGCCACTGCCTGGTGGAGTTCACCAACTACCAGAAAGGCCCCTACGTCCGACTCAACTCCCCGGCCGTCTCCGGAGAACTGCCCATCCCCGGCACCGACGGCCAGGGCCACTACCTGATGCGCCCCTCCCACCTGGTGAGCGAGATCGGGGTGCCCGTCACTCTGGGCGGCAGCCCCATCACCGACACGCTGGTCATCGACGTCACCGCGTTCGACCGGGACTTCGGCGACAACGCCTCCAACGGCGCGGGCATCCGCGAGGTCGCCCTGTGGGTCGAGGGGCCGGAGAACCTACCGGAGAACTACGGCCGCTCCGACGGGCCCAACTACAACCTGCTCCGCGACCGCCGCACGCGCGACTGGTACTACCTCACCACCCCACCCTACCGGCTGACCGTCGACCTGAGCGATCGGCAATGGCCGGATGGCAGTTGGGTCATCAGCGGCACCCACTACCTCTACATCCGGGTGATGGACCGGGACAACGCGAGGGGGCTGGACCGACTCTTCACCCTCCTCGTGGTCCCCTTCCGGGTGGAAACCGAAAGCCTCAACTGCGACGAAGCCCTTGACTATGAGAACGACCTACCCTTCATCGCCGTCTACGACTCGGACATCTATCGGGATGCCTTCACCGGTGCCATCACCAACACCTCCCCCTTCCCCGCGGTGCTCAACGAACTGTACCTCTACTGGCCGCGAGGGGAGAACGGCTGGCTGGACGGTTTCTACAGCAACCCCTACGTGGACCGCATCAGCCGGTGGAGGATGAGCGGGTCGCGCAACACCGCCCATTACGGCAACGGTCGCGTCAACCCCTGGCACGTGACCAGCGGATGGCAGGGGGAGAGCAGCCGCCGGATCGATCCGGGGGACACCCGCCTCTTCTCCTTCGACATCCGAGGGCTGACCTATCCGGACATCGGGCGGATCCTGAACATCCCGCCCAACCCGTGGGACCCCAACGGCCGACGGATGGCCCCGCCCTCCTCCTACGTCGCCTACAGCCGCTACAACTGGTTCTACGACGACTGGCACCGCCGCTACGCCCTGGGCGGCAACATCATCCACCCGGCCTCCTTCACCTACCTGGGGGCGACCCAACTCCGCTTCGACTTCCCTGGCGGAATGGGCTCCTGCTGGGTCACCATCGACGAAGCCCGGGCAGGTCCGGCGATCCGGCTGTACTCCCCGGCTCCGGTGGCCGACGAACTGTCCTACTATCCGCCATACCAGACCTCCCACGCCTATCCCGAGTCCTACTACGTCCGCCCGGCCAACGCCGCGCCGTACAGTTACGCCCCGCCGCCCGGCCCGGGCAACTGCATCGACGCTGGCGAGCCGATCCGGCTGCGGCTGGAGACCTGGGATCTGGACGACGGAGGCCTCGGCACGCCACACGGCACCGGCATCCAAGAGGTCGCCATCTGGATCGTCGGCCCCAACAGCCGGGACGGGTACCGGAACCTGGCCGTGCCGTACAACAGCAGCCATAACTGGCAGCGGGATTGGCTCTACCTGACCTCCAGCCAGATCAGCGCGCTGCCGAGCGGCGTCACGATCGTCGGGCCGCTGCCCAACACCTGGCCCGACGGCCGACCGGTGCTCAACGGCCGATACTACATCTACATCCGCGTGATGGACACGGACGACCAGGACACCTTCCACGGCGCGCAACGGCAGCCGCTGTACACGCTGCTGGTCAGTTCCTTCGACGTGTGCGGCGGCCAAGCACCACCGCCCACCCCCACGCCGCGGCCCACCGCCGTCCCGACCGCCACGCCGACGCCGCGCCCGCCGACGGCCACGCCGACGCCGATCACGCCCACGCCCACCAACACGCCGGGGCCTTCGCCCACGCCCACCAACACCCCCACCCCAACCCGCACGCCCACGCCTACCCGCACCCCCACCCCCACGCCGACCAGCAACATCACCGAGACGCCCACGCCCCCCAACACCCCCACGCCCAGCCCAACCCCGCAGGGCGGCGGGGACGAGTAGAACGACCTTGAAGCGACGACGTGGGGCAGGGGGCATGACTCCCTGCCCCACGTACTCTGTACCGTCCGGGAGCAGGAGCGATGACCGTTAGACCCACACACCACAGACGGATGATTCTCTCGCTTATCTTCCCTCTATGCCTTGGGATCTCCCTGGCCCTCCTTCTCGCCTTCCTCACCCGATCCCCTTCCTACGGTGCACCCTCCTCACCCTCCACGTCCGCGCAGGGCTCCGTGGCGAGCGCCGCTCAGGACGAGATCTGGTACACCCGCACCCAGATCATCATCCT
>CAZOLN010000129.1:0-7491 GCA_964580565.1 uncultured Anaerolineales bacterium | reverse complement strand
CCACACCCCAACGGCCGGTTGGCGCTTGCCCCCCCTCGGGCTATAATATGTCCATCCTGGACGATCGGTGGGGGCGTTGAACGAGAGAGCGGTCATCAACGTGCTCCTGGCGGAGGACCACGCCGTGGTGCGGGAGGCAACGGCGGAGGTGGTCGACCACCAGCCGGATATGCGGGTGGTGGGGCAGGCCGGGACCGGGGAGGAGGCGGTGGCGATGGCGAAGGCCCTCCAGCCCGACGTGGTGGTGATGGACATCGCTATGCCCCGCCTCAACGGGCTGGAGGCCACCCGCCAGATCACCGCCGAATGCCCGTCCTGCCGGGTGCTGGTCCTCACCGCCCGCGAGGAGGAGCGATACGTCGTCCAACTGCTGCAGGCGGGAGCGGTGGGATACCTGCCCAAGACGGCGGGGTTGGACGAACTGCTGGAGGCGATCCGCGCTGTGGCTCGCGGGGAGTCGGTCCTTCCTCCGGCAGTGGCCGCCGTGGTTGTGCGCCACCTGGCTGGCGAGGAACTGGCGGGGGAGGAGCCGTGCCCTCTGACGGACCGGGAACTGGAGGTGCTGCGGCTGGCGGCGGAGGGGTTGACCAACTACGACATCGCCCAGCGGCTCTACATCAGCGTGCGCACCGTCGAGGCCCACCTGACCCACATCTACAACAAACTGGGCGTCTCCTCCCGCACCGAGGCGGTGGTCCACGCGATGCAGCGGGAGTGGATCCGCCCGGGCAAGGGTCCGTAACGTCCGGGCCGGCACCGCGCCGCCCGCCACAGACGCCCGCCGGCGGGAGGGATCAGGGGGAGGAAAAGGCCACGCGCAGGCCGATCTCGTCGCTGAAGAGGTCCTGGGGCGAGTAGTACCGGAAGGCGCACCGCTCAACGTTGGGGTCGAAGATCCAGGCCGCCCCGCGCACAACCCGCATCCGCGGCAGGTCGGGGTCCTCCCGTCCGTCGGTCGCATCGTAGGGGTAGAGCCGGTACAGGGTGCTGGTCCACTCCCACACGGTCCCGCCCGTCCCCTGTACCCACGGACCCAGGCAGGCAACCTCCCATTCCGCCTCCGTCGGCAGCCTTCCGCCGACCCAACGGGCGTAATCCACCGCCTGGTACCAGGTGATCGCGGTGACCGGCTCGTCGGCCCGGGCCGGGTCGTCGTAGGCGTCGGTGTGGCGCGGAAGCGAGCAGGCGCCCGCCTCGACGCACCTCCGGTACTGCTCGTTGGTCACCTCCCGCCGGTCGATCCAGAACCCCTCCAGGTGGACCGTGTGACGGGGGCAGGCGTTGTCCACCCGGTCGCGCAGGCAGTCGGGACACTCGGCCATCACCGCATCCACGTCCGACTCGTCGAGCCCGATGGTGTAGGCCCCGCCCGGGACCCAGACCATCTCCGCCCCGTCCGCCTGACGCACCCGCATAGCCCCCGGCTCAGGGGTCGGCGTGCCATCCCGGTCGCAGCCGACCAGCAAACCCAGGATCGCCAGCCCCATCAGCAGCAGTTTCACCCGGCCCATCACCCTGCCCTCTCTTATCCTCATCACACCTCCTCCTTGAAGAACCCCTGGGAGAGAAACAACATCAACGCGACCTGTCCTCCCATCCACAGGAGTTGGAGGGGCCGCTGGACGGCGAGAAGGGCGGTCTCCGTAGAGCCGGTCATCCGCAGGCTGAGGCTCAGGGCGAAGTTGCCCAGGCCGTGAAAGGCTATGGGGGTCAGCACGCTCCCCGTTCGCCAGTAGACGTAGCCCAGCAGGAACCCCGCCAGCCCTGTCTGGACGAAGCGGAACAGGACTGCGGACAGATCGCACCTGAACGCCAGGAGGACCGAGGGGATGTGCAGGGAGGCGAAGAGCAACGCGGCGACGAGCACGCCCCAGACCCCCCACGCCTCCTGAAGGCGGGTCTGGATGTAGCCCCGACTGACGACCTCCTCCCACAGGGCGATGACGAACACACCCACGGCGAAGTCCCAGAGCAGCCCCCCCATCGCCTCCGCCGAGCAGGGAAAAGCCGTCGGAGGGGTCCCCTCCAGCCAGAACACGGCCACGAACCGCCCGAAGGAGAGCAGGGCCCACAACAAGGCCAGCAGGAGCGAGCGGACCGGCTGCACGATCGTCAGGCCCAGCCCCTCCTTCCCTCGTCCCTCCACCCTTCCGTTGAGCAGGCCGACCAGGGGGAGCATAACGACGATGGGATGGAGGGGGAACCATCCCGCCGCGTATCCGACGACGATCGGAATCTGCACAAGATATACCGCGATGGCCCCGGCCGCCTTCCGCCTCATCTGTCCCTCCTCATCCCCCATCGGCGCGCTACCGCAGGGGCGCCGGGAGAACCGAAACGAGCGCCACCCCGCCAGCGATCCCCCACGAGGACGACGATGCCCCCTCTCCCCGCGACAGCATAGCACAGCAAGGGCAGCGTTCCATCCGTGGGTTCTCGGCTTTCCCCTCGGGCCGATGGTGTGGATTTCCGCAATACCGCGGCGAGGCGTTCGGATGGTCCATCCCACCGCCGGGGCGCAGGGGTCAGGGAGGCTCCCAAGGTTCCCGGGCGTCCTCCACGCCCCCGCGGCGCGGGATCATCCAGGGGGAGGACCGCTCCTCAACGGGAGCCGCACCACGAAGGTGGCGCCGCCTCCGGGCGGGCTCTCCACGCTGATCTCCCCTCCGTGTTCCCGGACGATTCGGCGGGCGATGGAGAGCCCCAGCCCGGCCCCCTCCCGTTTGCCGTAGGTGAAGAACGGCTCGAAGATGCGCTCGGTCAATTCGGGCGGCACGCCGGGCCCTGTATCGGCGAACCGCAACTCGACCCACTCCCCGACCTGGCGGGTGCTCACCGTCAGTCGGCCGCCCTCGGGCATCGCGTCCCGCGCGTTGGCGGCGATGTTGTAGACCACCTGGGCCATCCGGTCGGGGTCTATCCACATCCTTCCGGCGTAGCCCCAATCCACCGCCACCTCGATCCCCTGGTCGCTGAAGTCCACCCGCAGGACCTCCAGCACCTCCTCCAAGAAGGCCGGCAGGTCGCAGAGCACCGGATGCAGTTTCATCCGACCCCCGCGGGTGTAGTCCAGGATCTCCTGAGCGGTGTTGATCAGGCGGCGGGCCATCGCCACGATGGCCTGGCTCAGCCTCTGGCGGGTGGCGTCGGATAGTTCCGGACGGGCCAGGAACTCGGCGCTGCGGATGATGCCGCCCAGGGGGCTGCGCAACTCGTGGGCCACGCTGGTCGCCACGCGGCCCACGGCGGCCAGCCGCTCCGCCTCCAACGCCTGCTGGCGCAGACGGTCGTTCTCGATCGCCACGCCGATCTGGTGACCGATCGCCATCAGCAGGTCCAGGTCCTCGTCGGTGAGATCCCGGCGCTGGCGGGTGACCACGCTCAGCGTGCCCACGATCTCCTCCCGCACCCGCAGAGGGACCACGGCGAAGGTGCGGAAGCCCTCCATCGCAGCGGCCATCGTCGTCACCCGCGGGTCGTGGGCCATATCCTCCACCACCAGGGGCTCACCCGACTGGGCCACCCGCCCGACGATCCCCTCCCCCAACCGGAGACGGTCTACCTGTCGGACGTACTCCGGGCTCAGCCCCCGACAGGAGACGATGACCAGTTCCCCCGTCGCCTGATCCAGCAGGCGGATCCCCCCGGCGTCCGCCTCCACCACCTTGATGACGGTCTCCACCACCCGGTCCATCATCTCCTGCAACGGCAGAGGCCGGTTGATCACCGAGGCCACGGCGTTGAGGGCGGCCAACCGACGGGCTTTCTGCCGGGTCTCCTGGAACAACTGGACGTTGGCGATGGCCGTGCCGATCTGATAGCCGATGGCGTCCAGGAGCCTGAGATCATCCTCGTCGAAGAAGCCCGGGGTCGTCGCCACCAGGCCCAGCGTGCCCACCACCCGCTCCTGGGCGCGCAGGGGGACCTGAGCCAGGGAGCGGTGCCCCACCTGCCTCAGCAGCCTGCGCACCTCCGGGCTGACGCGGGGGTCAGCCCACATATCCTCGGACAGGGTGGGTCTCCCGGTGCGCGCCACCCAGCCGACGATCTCCTGGGAGAGCGGGAAGCGACGGGCCTCCTGAACGTAGGCCTCGGAAAGGCCTCGGTACGCGGTCAGGACCACCTCCCCGGTCCCGGGGTCCAGCAGACGGATCGCCCCTCCCTGGGCCTGGGTAACCTCGATGACGCGATCCAGCGCCTCCTGGAGAAGGGCGTTTAGATCGAGGGAGCGGTTGACGGCCTCCGCGACGGAGTAGAGGGCGGAGAGCTCCTGGTGGCGACGGACCGTTTCCTCGTATAGACGGGCGTTGCGGATCGCCACGGCTGCCTGCCCGGCCAGGGCCTCCAGCAGCCGCAGATCCTCCTCGTCGAAAGCCCCCGCCCGGTCGTGGATCAGGACCAGCGTGCCGATCAGTTCCTCGCCCGCCAGGAGCGGGAGGCCGACGTAGGAGAGGAAAGGACGCTCTCCGGGCAGGAGGTCGGGCCGGATGTCCTGGCGGGCCTCCACGTCTGGCACCAGCAACGGCCGCCGGTTCCGCACGACCCAGCCGGTGTACCCCTTCCCGGGCGGATAGGACTTGCCGATGGGGAAGGCCCGATCCGGCTCGCAGCGGAGCGCCTGGAGGGTCAGCAGTTGGCGCTCCTCGTCCCACAGGCTGATCTCTGCCAGCACGCAGGGGACCAGTTCTGCCGCCGCTGCCACGATGCTGTCCAGCGTCTCCCGGAGGTCGAGGCTGGCGGTGATACGCCGGGCCACCCGGTTGACGGCGGCCAGTTCCTCCGCCCGGCGCCGCTCCTGGGCGGAGAGGCGGGCGTTCTCCAGGGCCAGCGCCGCCTGGGAAGCCAGCGTGGAGAGGAGCCGCGCGTCGGAGGGGGTGAAGGCGTCCAGGCTCCGGCTCTCGACGTTGAGAACCCCCAGCACCCGGCCCTCGATCTGCACCGGGACGGCCAGTTCGGAGCGGGCGGGGAACCCGGCGTAGACATAGCGGGGGTCCTCCTGCACATCGGCCACGTAGACAGGCCGACCGCTGCGGGCAGCAGCGACGGTGATGCCCCGATCCCCGTCCAACGGCAGCCGGAGACCCGGCGCGATGTCGAACTCGCCCCGCTGGGCGACCACGACCAGTTCACGCCGCGCCTCGTCCACCAGCAGGAACTCGCTGTCCTGGAACGCCAGCACCTCATCGGCGATCTTCAGGACGGTTTCGACGATCTCCCGCTCGTCCCGCAGGAGGATCAACGCCTGTCCCAGCCGATAGAGGGCGTCCAACTTGGCCTCGGGCGACCGGGCAGCCAGCTCTATCCCTTCCATCTCCCTCTCTCCACCCGCCGCACAGGTGCGACGCATCCGCATCACCCATCCCCTTGCAGTATAACATACCCGAGCAGGCGTATCAATACATCGGGCGTTGTGGAAATCCGCAACCTTCGCCCACCCGCGAATAGGGCTCTCACCGATGCGGTGCGCTGTCCGCCTGTGCTACACTGCAACTGCAACGGACGGCGACGGGCGGATCTACGGAAGGGATGGCGACGCCTGTCCTTTCACCGTCTCTACGGCGGTGGGACGGCAACGAGTGCACGGTGGGGGGAGGGCAACAGCCCGTACGGGGAGTCCCTCCTGCACCGGGCGGGGGTGTGTTGAGATGTTCTTTCCGGATTTTGGGGCGGCTCGACGGCTGATGGAAATGAGGGTGCGGGAACACCTCCAGGCGGTCGCGACGGAGCGCCTCCTTCGACAAGCCCGCTCAGGTCGGCGGAGTTGGCTGACCTGGCAGGCCAGCCAGGCGCTATCCGGCCTTGGGCACGCGCTTGTGGCGCTGGGACGCTGGTTGCAGCGGTACGGGCCGGTGCCCACGACCTCGGCGGGCGAGCGATTGTGAGCGGCATCCCTACAACGTCAACGTGACCTTGCCCAGGCCACGGGGGTTGTCGGGATCGTACCCCTTGGCGCGGGTGAGGTGGTAGCAGAAGATCTGCGCGGGCACGATGCTCACCAGGGGGCTGATCCACTCGGGGACCCCGTCTGGCAGGGGAAAAGAGGTGCGGGTCAGCGCAACCGTTCGATCCGCTCCCGAACCTCCTCCGCGAACCGCTCGATGAACCCGCGGACGTATGCTTGTATATCCCTGGCGGGATCTTCGATCAGCGGCGTGAGGTCCATCGCAAAGAGCAGCCCCGTGGCGACGTCCACATCGTGGGAGGCAAAGTAGGTGGCGTGGGCCCGCCGCCGCCCCATCGTCGCCAGGTCGTACCGCTTCCCGCCGCTGATCTGGGAATCGAACACCCCCAGCAGCGCCGCCTGAAGGTTCTCGTGGGCCGAGCAATCGAGCACCACCTTCTCCCCGTCCACCAACCAGTCCAGATCCCGCCAGATCTCACACCCGTAGAGACGGCGGGGCCGCTCCGCCTCCGGAAGCCGCCGGATGGCCTCGATCACCCGCAGTGCCGTCGCCACGTGGGTGTCGTGTTTGTCCGCCAGGTTGTGGGTGTAGACCACCTGGGGGTGGGCTGCCGTCAGCACCTGCACCAGGTCCTCCACCGGTCGCTCATCCCCGCCGTCCTTCACCACCCCGCTGGGGTAGCCCAGCAGGACCTGAGCGCCGTACTCCCCGATCACGGCCGCCTTTTTCTGCTCCTCGCGCCGGACCGCACGCATCGCCTCGTCGGAGTAGTCTCTGTAGAGGCCGGCACGTGGGGATCCGCTCCCGTCGGTGAGGACCACGCCGCAGAACCACTTCCCCGGGTTCCGGAAGCACTCCAGGATCCCCCGGATCCCCAGGATCTCGACGTCGTCCGGGTGGGCACCGATGCCCATATGGGTGGTCCGCGCCAACGCCTCCCGGACGGGAAGGCCATCGGGGACGAAGACCTCCGCTGTCTCCTGGTGGAATTTCATCGCTCCCTCCGATCGATCACCGGCAGGCTGGCTGCCGCCACCGCCTGCTGGGAGAGGTAGAGAGCACCACACCCCCGGTCGCCGGACCACTCGTCCACTGGTGCCTGGGGATTGTAGTCGATGAGGGCGCAAGATCCCGGCTCACACCTTCGCCGTTTGGTTCTGCCAGCAACTGGGCCTCCCTCCACCCCTCCCGCCCAGACTATCACCCTGTAGAAACTTGCACATAGGGTTTACAATCATAGCATACCCGATCTTTCCTCTTTTGTTAACCCCTGGTGGCTTCCCAGTGCCCGTAACAAATTGGCAGGTGGGGAGCGGGCGGATGAGACAACGAATTACGGCACGCTCGGGTGCGCGCGGGGAACCTGCGGGAGGCTCCCTTCAAGCGCGTCGGGTGGCTGGTGGAGATGTCGTGCCTCCCCACCCCACCAGGGATCGAGGTGCACGTCCAGGAGTCAAAAAAGGAACCGCCGGTGGCTATCCACCGGCGGTTCCGCAGAAACCTACTCGCCCCAGGAGCGGGTGAGGGGATTCGAACCCCTGACATTCAGCTTGGGAAGCTGACGTTCTACCACTGAACTACACCCGCA
>CAZOLN010000128.1:0-7558 GCA_964580565.1 uncultured Anaerolineales bacterium | reverse complement strand
ATTCCCAAGGAGGATCTGGGAGCGGACGGCAGCCTGCCGATCCACTTCCGCGGACCGGAGGGGACCTTCCGCACCGTCTCGATGTACGAGGTGTGGTCGGGCGCGGTGGAGCCGGAGACCTTCCACGACGCCATCGTCCTGATAGGGTATACGACCCAACTGGAGCAGGACCGCCATCCCGCCCCCTTCGCCGGGCCCGACGGGATGCCCGGCGTGGAGATCCAGGCCAACGCGGTGGATACGCTGCTGTCTGGGGACTGGCTGCACCGACCGCCGCGTTGGTTCGCCCTGGCGGCGGTGGTCGCGGCGGGGTTGTTGGCCTGGGCCCTTCTCGGCCTGCCGCGCCCGGGTTGGGGGCTCCTGGCCCTCTCGGGGTGTACTGCCGCCTATCTGGCGGCGGGCGTGCTCCTCTTCGTTCGGGCGGACCTCCTGTTGCCGCTGGTCGCGCCGGTGGCAACGGTGGTGGCGGTGGGGGGGACGGCGCTGGCCCAGCGGACGCTCGTCGTCGAGCGGGAGAAGCGGCGCCTGCGCAGGCGGTTCGCCGGGGTGATGTCGCCCGAGCGGCTGCGGGCCGTGTTGGATAACTGGGAGTCGCTGCTGGAGGACCGGCGCCCTCTGAAGGAAGCCGCCGTCCTCTTCGCCGACATCCGGGGCTTCACCAGCGCCACCGAGATGCTGATGCGCCAGGGTCGGATCGCCGAGATGGTCCATTTCCTCACCGCTTACCTGGATGCGATGACGGAGGCGGTCTTCGCCGAGGGAGGGGTAGTCTACGACGTGGTGGGGGATGGCCTGATGATCCTCTTCGGTCTGCCAGAGCCATTTCCCGACTACGCGCTGCGGGCGGTGAGGGCGGCTGTCCGAATGGCGAAGGCGACCGAGGGGCTGCAGGAGGTATGGCCTCTGCGCGACCAACGCCCTCTGCAGATGGGGATCGGCGTCCACTGCGGCTCGATGGTAGACGCCATCGTCGGCCGGGGGCGGCGGATGGAGTACTCCGTCATCGGCGACCCGGTCAACACCACCGCCCGCATCGAGGCTCATTGCAAGGTGGCGATGGAGATCCCCCGTCCACCCGGCGGGGAGGTCCCGGACACGGTCACCATCCTGATCAGCGCTGACCTCTATGAGAAGGTGCGGGATCGGGTACTGGTGGACGAGAGCGTGCCCCCTTTCGCTGCACGGGGGAAGTCGGAGCCGCTGCGGGTCTACAGGCTGCTGGGGATGCGGGAGCGACCGACCGCCGACGTTTGAGGTCTCCCCCGTGTTCTGAGATTCCTGTTCTATCACTACAAGGAGGTCCCGGATGAAAAGGTTGTGGTTTGTCACCTTGCTCCTCTTGGTAGGGCTGCTGGCTGGTTGTGGGGGAGGGGGAGAGACGGCGCCCGAGACGGCGCCTGCGTCGGCGACGGCGCCCTCGTCGGCGGCGTCCCCCTCGCCGACGGCGGCGCCTGTGCCGGAAGGGCCGCAGGCGACGGTGGTGGACGTGATCAACGATGTGGACGCCCACGCCCTGCCGGACGAGGAGTGGACGCCAGCGCTGCCGGAGATGACCGTCTATCAGGGCGGTGAGGTGTGGGCCAAGGAAGCATCCACGGCGCGGGTGGAAGTGGAGAAGGCCCTGGTGCGGGTGGCCCCTAACACCATCTTCACCCTCGGTCAGCCCGCCCCTGAGACGGTCCAGTTGAGCATGGACGAGGGGCAGATGTGGGTGAACGTTGAAGGGCTGGCGCCGGGGGAGACCTTTGAGGTGGAGACGCCGTCCGCTGTGGCGTCGGTGCGGGGGACGCGGTTCAGCGTCCGTGTCGACCCCGACGGCGTGACGTGGATCTCCGTCGTGGAGGGGACTGTCTGGGTCCGTGCCGGCGGCGAGGAGGTGGAGGTGTCTGCGGGGATGGAGGTGCGGGTGCCTCCAGGTGGGCCTCCAGACGCTCCGATGTTGATGGACCCCGAGCAGAGCATCCCCTGGGGGTCGGCTGTCGGGGACCAACTTGACCTTGTCCTGCCGGTCTACGGCACCCCGCAGGTGATCACCAACACGGGGTTCATCGGCTACCCGCGGTGCTCCGCCGACGGGCGGTATACGGCGTACTCCTACTTCGATCCGGAGAAGGAAAAGCCCGGTTACTTCCTCTACGACTGGGAAGAGCAGGCCTACCTGCCGATGGAGTTGCCTGAGAGCGTCTGGCGCGTCGATTTCCATCCGACGGAGAACCGCATCGCCTACAACAACGCGAACGGCGAGATCTGCGTGGCCGATCTGGACGGTGCTGCCCCCTCCTGCTTCAGCACGTCGATCTCCTACGGGAACGTCACCTATACGGGGATCACCGGGCAGCCGGTCTGGTCCCCCGATGGGGAACGGCTGTTGTTCACCAACTCCGTTGGGGAGAACTTCAACAGCCACATCTTCATCGCCCGCCCGGACGGGAGCGAGGTGACCCAACTGACCTCCGGACCTGGGGACTTCGTGGAGCCCGTCTGGGCACCCGACGGCAGTCGGATCGCCTTCCTGCACACCGAAGAGAGCGGCGGTCCGGCCGAATTATGGGTGGTGGATCGAGGAGGGGACCTTGTGCAGGCGGTCACCGACGTCGCCTTCAATTCTTATGCTTCGCCGGCCTGGGCTCCGGACGGGTCGGCGCTGGCCGTGCCGGGGTATATGGAGGAGGACCACGAAGAGGGAACCGGCGGCCTGTGGGTCGTCCCCCTCGCCGACGTCCCCCCTTGGATGGTGCCTGGGACGGAGGGGATGAGGTGCTGGGACCCGGTCTGGTATCCCGGTGCCAGCCCGTTGGCGGGCTGGGCGACGATCACCTCTACCGATGAAGCCATCTGGCCGCTTTTCTTTGAGGGGTATCCTCCCGATAGCGAGACGCACGGGATCTGGTGGTACGCCCCCGACGTGACGACGAGTGCGGCGCTCCTGGTTGAGTCGGTCGGAGGACCTGTTTGGTGTCCAGAAGGGGAGTACGTGCTCTTCTCGCACGCCGAGTACGGCGAAGGGGACCACGGGACGAGGATTTCGACGTTGTATCGCTTCCCGTTGTTGTCCGTTGGGGATGAGTGAGAGCGGTGGCTTGACAAACCCTTTCGGGCGGGGTATAATTCCCGCCGCAACAATCGAGAGACGGTCACCTTCGGGGCAGGGTGGAATTCCCGACCGGCGGTAGGGCGGGCAGACGCCCGCCGAGCCCGCGAACCGCGCAAGCGGCCGATCCGGTGAAGGCGGCCCAGGCCGCCCAGTCCGGAGCCGACGGTGAAAGTCCGGATGGGAGAAGGTGAGCGTCGCCGTGGCACCTTATGTGCTGCTTCGACGCGCCCCGAAGGCCCTGGTCTTCGGGGCCTTCGTTATCCCATCGCCCATGCCCCGTGGTGATCCCACGGGGCTTTTCCTTGCCCCGTGGACGACAGGAGGCTCTGATGGGACGACGACATCTCACCCAATTCGGGCTGGCCTTAGTGGCGCTCGGCATGTTTCTGGCCCTTTGGCAGACCGTGGTCTGGATCGGCGACTACCCCTCCTTCATCCTTCCCTCCCCCGGGGCTGTGGTCCGTCGGCTGGTCGACCTCCTGTCCGACGGCTCCCTCTGGCGCCACGCCGGGGCGACGCTACAGGAGGTGGTCGGCGGGCTGGCGCTGGGGGCGACGACGGCGGTGCTCCTGGGCTACGTCCTGGCCCACTCGCCCCTGGCGGAGCGGCTGCTGGCCCCCTACATCGTCGCCTCCCAGGCGGTCCCGGTGGTCGCCATCGCTCCCCTCCTCGTCATCTGGTTCGGCACGGGACTCCTCTCCAAAGTGCTCGTCTGTGCCCTCATCGTCTTCTTCCCCATCCTGATCAACATCGTCGTCGGTGTGCGGTCGGTGGGGCGGGACCTGCGGGACCTGATGCGGATGTTGGAGGCCAGCCGCTGGCAGACGATCCGACTGCTGGAGATCCCGGCCGCGCTGCCGGTGCTCCTGGGAGGGCTCAAGGTGGGGGCCACCCTCTCCGTCATCGGCGCGGTCGTGGGCGAGTTCGTCGCCTCCGACCGCGGGCTGGGTTACCTCCTCAAACAGGGCCAACAACTGTACGACACCGCCCTCGTCTTCGTCGGCATCGGTGCGCTGGTGGTGATGGCGCAGGTGCTTTACGGCGGTGTGACTCTTGTGGAACGGTTGGTGGTGAAGCGTAAGACGTGAAACGTGTTCCGTGTTGACCATCGTGTATCACGCCTCACGAATCAATCCTAAGGAGGTCTTGAAATGACGAAACCTGTGTTCCCTCGCTCTCTTGCTTCCTTGCTTCCTCGCTTCCTTCCGCTTCTAATCTCTTGCGTCCTCCTCTTCACGGCCTGCACTCCTTCCCCCTCCCCCGAGCCCATCGAGACCATCCGCCTGCCGATGGGGTACGTCGCCAACGTCCAGTTCGCCCCCTGGTACGTGGCGGTGGAACGGGGGTATTTCGCCGCCGAGGGGTTCGAGGTGGAGTTCGACTACAGTTGGGAGACGGACGGGGTGCGGCTGGTGGGGGCCGGGGAACTCCCCTTCGCCGTCGCCAGCGGCGACCAGGTGCTGCTGGCCCGCGCCCAGGGACTGCCGGTCGTCACCGTGGTCAACTGGTACCGACGGTTCCCGGTCGGGGTCGCGGCCCTGGCCGAGAGCGGCATCCGCGAACCCGCCGACCTGGTCGGGCGCAGGGTAGGCATCCCGGAGACCTTCGGCGCCAGTTACATCGGCTGGCGGGCGCTGGTCGCGGCGGCGGGCCTTCCCGAGGAGGAGATCCACCTGGAGGTCATCGGCTACACCCAGGTCGCCAACCTGGTCGAAGGACGGGTGGACGCGGCCGTGGTCTACGCCAACAACGAGCCGATCCAACTGGAACAGGCCGGCTACGAGGTCGCGCTGATCCCGGTGGCCGACTACGCCTCTCTGGTCTCCAACGGGCTGATCACCAGCGAGACCATGCTCGAGGAACACCCGGAGCGGGTCCGCGCCTTCGTCCGCGCCTTCCTCCGCGGCCTCGCCGACACGCTGGCCGACCCCGAGGCCGCCTTCGAGATCTGCCGGAAGTACGTGGAGGGGCTGGACGAGAACGAAGCGGTCCAGCGGGCGGTGCTGGAGGCCACGCTGGACTACTGGCGCGGGGAGCCGCTGGGGGCGTCCGATCCCTTGGCCTGGCAGACGACGGCCCAGGTGATGGAGGAGGCCGAACTGCTTGCCGACCCGGTGGATGTGGAGGAGGCCTTCACCAATGAATACCTCCCGTGACGGCCCGGTGAGCACATCGCCACGGAGAGGGGGTGGAACCAACCGACCGCCCCTGCTGGAGGTCGAAGGGCTGCGGATGGCCTACCCCCGGTCCGACGGGTGGCTGGAGGTGCTGGGTGGGCTGACCTTCGAGGTGGCGGAAGGGGAGTTCGTGTGCGTGGTCGGGCCGTCCGGCTGCGGCAAGACGACGCTGCTGCGGCTGTTGGCTGGCCTGGAGCGGCCGACGGCGGGGCGGGTCCGCCTCGACGGGGTGGAGGTGGACCGGCCCCGCCGGACCGTCGGCTTCGTCTTTCAGGAGCCGACGCTGATGGGGTGGCGGACGGTGGAGGAGAACGTCTCGCTCCCGCTGGAGGTCGCTGGAGTCCCTAAGAGGGAGGCGCTGGAGCGGAGTCGGGAACTGCTGGGTCTGGTGGGGCTCTCCGGCTTTGAGACGGCGTACCCCGCGGAACTCTCCGGGGGGATGGCCCAGCGGGTCGCGCTGGCGCGGGCGTTGGTGCACGGGCCGCGGCTGTTGTTGATGGACGAGCCGTTCGGCGCGCTGGACGCGCTGACGCGGGAGCGGATGGCGCAGGAACTCCTCCGCATCTGGCAGGCCCGCCGCAAGACGGTGGTGATGGTCACCCACTCGGTGGCGGAGGCCGTCTTCCTGGCCGACCGGGTCCTGGTGCTCACCCCCCGCCCTGCCACTGTCACAGCCGAGGTGCGGATCGACCTGCCCCGGCCGCGCACCACGGCCCTTTTCGACGATCCTGCCTTCGGCGCGCTCGCCCGGGCGGTGCGGGCGGCCATTGGACGGTAGGAGGGTTTCACCACAGAGACACAGAGGGCACGGAGAATCTCAAAACAACTGAGAGAAACTCTGTGTTCTCTGTGTCTCTGTGGTTTCCTGGTGAAATCTCCTCCCCTTGTCTCTTCCGTCTCTCACAACTCGATCCGCAGGTACTCGATCCGGCTGTAGCCGCTGCCGTAGGGCGTCTGCCAGGGATCGCCCCGCTCGAAAGTCCCCAGTCCGGCTTCCTCGGCCAGTGCCAGATAATCATCAGCGTGTCCGCCGTTGCGCTTGGGGTGGGAGACTGGCTCCGCGTCTAGGAGATCCAACATCACGCAGTCGATCGCCACCGGGTCTCGGCTGAAGAAGAGGCTGTTGGGTGCGTCGTTGCCGAAGGTGGACCATCGCGACGGCTCGACGTTGGTGTTTCCCAGTGCTCCGTACAACCCATCTCCCACGGTGAGCACCGTTTTGTCCCGGATGTGGGGGTTCAGGTAGATGTCCAGCATGGGGTTATAGTCCGGACTGTACCGGTAATCGGAGGGGTTGATGTAGATGTGCAGGTCGTCCGGCGAACCTCCAACGACCCGGTCGATCGTACCAAAGTGGTTCTTGAAGCCCAGCGTCACACCGCTGATCCCGTGGTCCTTCATGATGGGCATATTGATCAAATAATCGGCGTTGATCACCACGTCCGTCAGCCGCCGGTTGGTGAGGTTGGGATGCTGGAAGCTCACCTCTGCGTGGGGATCGTCGCTGACGAAGGTGGCGTCCTCACGGCATCCCTTAGAGCGGCTGTCGAAGAGGCGAACATCGCCGTAGAGGAGGCGGCCCACGAACCGGTCAGGGAGCGCTCGGAGCGCGTCGAAGATCCAGATGTCGCGCTCGGGGACGCCGAAGGCTTTGAGAGTGGCGATCAGGCTGTTCACCGGCTCGGTCAGTGCATCGATGACGTTGTCCGCATCGCTGCAGTTGGGGGCGTTGTTGAAGTTCACTTTGATGGCGATCACCTGTCCGGGCTGATAGTTCGGCAGCAACTGTAGCCAGGCCTCTTGAACCGATGCCGTTCCGGTCAGCGTTTTCAGCCCTTCTTCTACCATTCGATCGACAGCGCTCTGGCTCACATGCTGCCAGTAGTAGGAACTGGAGGAGAAGCTCCAAGAGGTCGCATCCGGATCGTGCACGTGGACGACCCGGGAGCTCTCCGGAGGGGGGTAGTTGCGGGCAATAAGCGGCAGATAGACGCGGGGGACCATGTCCGCTGGCTCGCCGGGAGCCGCGAGGCCGATAAAGCGACGCAATCCCGCCGGCATCGCCCCGCCCAACGCGGCAAGCATCCCAAACAGGAACTGACGCCGTGTCAGACGGCGTTTCGAGTCCATGGCAATTCCCTTCCCCTCCTTAAACAACAGCCGCCGACAAACCGGCGGAACGTCCTAATATTACCACAAAAACCGATCGGAGCAATAGGTCGTTGGTCCCTGTTAGGGCTTTTCGAAGTTCTAAGTGTATTGGGTACTGGCTACCTGACAGTTTGCC
>CAZOLN010000127.1:3864-7673 GCA_964580565.1 uncultured Anaerolineales bacterium | reverse complement strand
CCCGAGGGCGTGGATTACGACGAGTACGTCATCGGTACCTACCTGGTCTCCTACCCCAAGGCCATCCCCGTTCCCAAGATCGCCCCGGCGCTGGCCATCGAGCAGTCCACCGGGACCTGGGTGCCGGTGCCGGGGGAGACCCCCGAGGTGCGCCGCAGACATGTCGCCAAGGTGATCGGCGTGTACGAGATCCCGGACTACGAGTGGATGGTCCCCCACGACGTGGACCAGCGCCACTACATCATCCAGATCGCCTTTCCGGAGATCAACTTCGGCTCCCAGATCCCGATGCTCTTCACCACCGTTGTCGGCAACATCTCGATGGCCGGGCGGATCAAGTTGCTGGACCTTCGGTTCCCCCGGAAGTACGTGGAGGGCTTCCAGGGGCCCAAGTTCGGCATCCAGGGGGTGCGGGAACTGCTGGGGGTGTACGACCGGCCACTCCTGAACAACATGATCAAGCCCTGCACCGGCTACCCGCCGGAGGTGGGCGTCGAGCTCTTCCGCGCCGCCGCGCTGGGCGGATGCGACATCATCAAGGACGACGAACTGCTGGCCAACCCGTCCTTCAACGAGGTCCAGGCGCGGGTGAAACTCTATATGGAGGCCGAGCGGCAGGTCTACGAGGAGACGGGCGAGCACACCCTCTACACCGTCAACGTCACCGACGAGGTGCCCAAGGTCTTCGAGAACGCCCGCCGGGCGGTGGAACTGGGCTGCAACGCCATCATGGTCAACTACCTGGCGACCGGCTTCCCGGTCCTGCGGGCGCTGGCGGAGGACCCCGAGATCAACGTGCCCATCCTGGCCCATATGGACGTGGCGGGGGCGCTGTACGCCTCCGAGTGGCACGGGATCAGTTCCCACCTTATCCTAGGAAGATTGCCGCGTCTGGCCGGTGCCGACATCGTCGTCTTCCCCGCCCCCTACGGCAAGGCCCCGGTCCTGCCGGAGAAGTTCAAGCGGGTGGCCCAGAACCTGACCTTCCCCCTGTATCAGATCAAACCGACCTTCCCGATGCCCTCCGGCGGGATCACTCCCAAGATGGTGCCGCAGGTGATCAATGACCTGGGACCCGACATCGTCATCGGCTCCGGCGGCGGCATCCACGCCCATCCCGACGGCCCGGTGGCCGGCGCGAAGGCCTTCCGCCAGGCCATCCAGGCGGCGATGGAGGGCCGGTCGCTCCAGGAGGCGGCGAAGGAATACCCCGAACTGCGGGTCGCCCTGGAGACGTGGGTGGATCCGTTCGGGGGGATGAAGTTGTAAAGAGAAACACCACAGAGACACAGAGGACACGGAGTCTCCTCGACTTTTCCCGAGTCCCTCTGTGCTCTCCGTGTCTCTGTGGTGAAATCCTGGTAGACCTGTCAGATGAAGAGGTCACTAGCCCCCCTCCTGACCTTGTTCTTCCTCGCCCCGACGATCGGCGAGCTCCTCTCCGGCTCCGCGCCGCCAGCGGAGTTCTTCCACCCCTTTACCCTGTTCCTGCTGGCCGCCCTCTACGGCAGCGGGGCGATCCTCGTCCGCGAACTGCGGGTCCGGTGGGGGAAGGGCTGGCCCACCGTCCTCGTCCTCGGCGCGGCCTACGGGATCGTCGAGGAGGGGCTGATGGTCAAGTCCTTCTTCGACCCCAACTGGGTCGACCTGGGCCTGCTGGGCACTTACGGCCGCTGGGCGGGGGTCAACTGGGTCTGGAGTCTTCAACTGACGGTCTACCACGCCGTCTTCAGCATCGCTGTCCCCATCCTGCTGGTGGAACTCCTCTTCCCAGCCCACCGCGACGAGCACTGGCTGGGCCGCCGGGGGATGGTCGGTTTCGCGCTCCTTCTGGCGGCCGATGTGGCGTTCGGGGCCCTCTTCCTGACCCCGTACCGACCGCCGGTGGTCCCCTACCTGCTGACCGGCGGCATCGTCGTCGGGCTGTTCCTCCTGGCGCGGCGGCTCCCCGGCCCAAGGCCGGCGGCGGAGCCGCACCTCCCGGCCGTCCCGACCTCCCGCCTGGCCCTGCTGGGCTTCGGGGCGACCCTGGCCTTCTTCCTGATCCACTGGGTCTTGCCGGCCCTCAAGGTACCCGTGCTGCTGACGGTCGTCGCCGCGGTGGGCCTGGTGGTCGGTGTGGCCCGGACGGTCGGGCGGTGGGCACGGCGGGGGCTGACCGACCTGCAGCGGCTGGCGCTGGCGGGCGGCGCGCTGACGTTCTTCGTGTTGCTGGCACCGCTTCAGGAGTTGGACGAGGCCCGTCCGGACAACACGGCCGGGATGGCGCTGGTGGGACTGGGCATGCTGGTCTTCCTTCTCTGGCTGTGGCGGCGGGTGCGCGTTGCGACGGAAAGGCGAAGCCCCGATGCGGCGTAACACGATCCGACGCATCGCCCTCGCCGCGTGCCTTGTAGCGTCGGGGGCACTGGCCTGCCTGGGAACGCCGACGCCCCAGCCGACGGCGATCCCCCGCCTCTCCGCCATCCCCGCCGACGCGGTCAAGGTGACTCCCCAGGACGATCCCTGGCCGCCGATGGCAGGGCCCGGCTGGAGCACGCCGGAGCCCCTGGAGGGGCCGATCAACACGGCTGGCGGAGAGGATAGCCCCTTCGTCACCCTGGATGGTCGGACCCTCTACTTCTTCTTCACCCCCGACGTGCGGGTGCCCGCCCAGGAGCAGGTTGTCGACGGTGTGACCGGCATCTGGACGACGCAGCGCACCCCCGACGGCTGGGGGGAGCCCCAACGGGTGGTCCTGGCCTCGCCGGATGAGCCCCACCTGGACGGCTGCCCCTTCGTGCTGGACGACTGGATGGTTTTCTGCTCGGTCCGGCCGGGCAACCACCGTCAGGTAGACCTCTACACGGCTACCTGGCGCGATGGCGTCTGGACCGATTGGCAGAACTGGGGTGAGCGCATCAACGTGGAGTATCAGGTGGGGGAGATGCACGTCACGGCCGACGGTCGCTACCTCTACTTCAGTTCCGACCGACCTGGCGGGCTGGGCGGGCAGGACCTGTGGGTCTCGGAGCGAACGGACGACGATTGGGGGGAGCCGGTCAACCTGGGGCCGCCGATCAACACAGCGACCAACGAGGCACGGCCCTTCGTCAGCGCCGACGGACAGGAGTTGTGGTTCGACGCCCCGGGTCGCAGCGGATGCCCTGGGCCGGCGATCTTCCGTTCCGCGCGCCAGCCCGACGGCTCCTGGGGCGAGCCGGAGGAGGTCGTCTCCTGCTTCGCCGCCGAGCCGACGCTCACCGCGGACGGCTCCACGCTCTACTTCGCCCATCACTACTTCACCGCCGATTTAAGCCAGATGATCGAGGCGGACATCTACGTCACACGGCGGATCACCCCCTGACCGACGGCGGTGGGGGAGCGCCGATCCGCAGACTCCCACGACGATCCTTTTCGCTAAGGAGGACTGGGATGACTCGACGCTCCGACATCGATCAGCCCACAGAGAACCCGCTGACCCTTCTTCTGCGCGGCATCCGCGAGGTCGGCCTGGGGCCCACCTGGGCAGGCGTCCGCCACGCCGTGCGCACCCGCTGGATCGAGGCCAAATTCGCCGATCCGGACCGTCCCCTGCGGGGGCTCTCCCTCCTGCGCGCCTTCTTCCGACGGCTTCCCGTTCCCCCCACCGCCTTCCCCCCGCCCGGCCCCGTCGTCCGCACCCCTGGCCGCCTCCGCGCCCACACCTCCGACGGTTCAACCCTCACCTGCACCTTCGACCACGCCGTCCTCACCCTCACCGCCGCCGGACCGGGACACCTGCAAGTACGAGTACAGCCCCTCGTGCGACCTGCGCCCTGCGACTTGCG
>CAZOLN010000127.1:0-3764 GCA_964580565.1 uncultured Anaerolineales bacterium | reverse complement strand
GCCGCGCCGGTGGGGTGGACCGCTGAGGGGCGGACGCTTCTCCGGTGGCGGCTCCCCGCCGACGGCCACTGCTACGGCCTGGGGCAGCGCACGCTGGGGCTGGACCTGCGGGGGAGCGTCTGCACCAACTGGAACACCGACCCCCGCACCTACGATACAGGCGACGATCCGGTCGACCTCTGCGTTCCCTTCCTCCTCGTCCTCCACGACGGAGGTCGCCAGGGATACGGCCTCTTCCTCCGCAACACCGCCCGCAGCCGGTTCGACCTGGGCGCGACCGACCCGGATGTTCTCTCCATCGAGGTCGAGGACGAGGTGCTGGAGTACGATCTCTTCTACGGCCCCTCGCTGGTCGAGGTCCTCCGCCAGTACACCGAGGAAACCGGCCGACCGCCTCTTTTCCCCCTCTGGTCCCTGGGCTACCACCAGAGCCGCTGGTCGTACTACCCCGAGAGCCGCGTCCGGCGGCTGGCGCGGGATTTCCGGGAGACCTACCAGGTCCCCTGCGACGCGATCCACCTGGACATCCACTATATGGACGGCTACCGGTGCTTCACCTGGGACCCGGAGCGGTTCCCCGACCCCGCGGGCCTGGTCGCCGACCTGCACGCGCAGGGCTTCAAGGTGGTCACCATCATCGACCCCGGCGTCAAGGCCGACCGGGGGTATCGGGTGTTCCGGGAAGGGTTGGCGCGGGGTGTTTTCTGCCGCTACCCGGACGGAAAAGTGGCCATCGGCCCTGTCTGGCCCGGCGATTGCGCTTTTCCCGACTTCACCGATCCGAAGGTCCGGACGTGGTGGGGCGATCTCCACCGGACTCTGGTCGAGGTCGGCGTGGACGGGATCTGGGACGACATGAACGAGCCCTCCCTGTTCGGCGAGGACGGCGCGACGCTGCCCGGCCCGGTCCGCCACGACTTGGACGGTCAGGGTGGCGACCACCGCCGCGCCCACAACGTCTACGGCCTGAACATGGCCCGTGCCACCTACGAGGGGCTGCTGCGGCTGCGGCCGGACCGCCGTCCCTTCGTCCTCACCCGCTCCGGCTGGGCAGGGGTGCAGCGGTACGCGGCCCACTGGACCGGCGACAATCGCTCCACCTGGGAGTCGCTCCGGCTGACGGTGCCGATGGTGCTGGGCCTGGGTCTTTCGGGCATCCCCTTCACCGGGGCGGACATCGGCGGGTTCGCCGGGTTCGCCACCGGGGAACTGTTCACCCGCTGGCTGCAGTTGGGGGTTTTCCTCCCCTTCTTCCGTGCCCATACCTACTTCGCCAGCCCCGACCAGGAGCCGTGGTCCTGGGGGGAGCCGTACCTCACCATCAACAGGGAGACCATCCGGCTCCGCTACCGGCTGCTGCCCTACCTCTACACCGCCCTCTGGCAGGCGGTCCAGACCGGCCTCCCCATCGCCCGGCCCCTGTTCCTCGCCTTCCAGGACGATCCGGCGACCCACTCGCTGGAGGACCAGTTCCTCTGTGGCGACGCGTTGCTGGTGGCGCCGATCTTGGAAGAAGGGGCGAACGGACGCACGGTTTACCTGCCCGCCGGGCTCTGGTACGACTTCTGGACCGATGCTCGGTATGCAGGGCCGGCCCATACCGAGGTAGAGGCTCCTCTGGACCGCATCCCGGTCTTCGTGCGGGCGGGGTCGGTGATCCCGATGGGGCCGGAGATGGAGCACGTGGGCCAGCGTTCGGCCTGCCCGCTGGCCCTCCACGTCTACCCCGGCGAGGGGGAGGGTTGGCTCTACGAAGACGACGGGGAGACGTTCGCCTACCGGACCGGCGCGTACCGGCTGACCCACTTCGAGGTGCACGGTGGGGAAGGCCGGATCGACCTGGTGCGGAAGGTGGAGGGGGATTACCCCGGATGTGACCGCTTCGCCGTGGTGGTCCACGGCGTGGAAGGGGAACCGGAGGTCGCGGGGGATGGGGCCAACCAGGTGAGTTACAACGGTCGCGCCCGCACGGTCCGGATAGAGACCGGCCCCTTCCACACCCTCTCGGTCCGGTGGTGACCTCAGACGAATTCCACGTTTGACGTTTTACGTGTATAATCAGGCATGGAGAGGAGGGCGGGAACATGGGGCAGGCGGGTCCTTCCGACGCGATAGAGGCCCACATAGAGGGAGAGGTCAGCGGTCAGGTCGCGGTCGGCAAGCACATCCTCCAGATCGGCTCTGTCCACGGGGGCGTGGTCTACATCGCCGCGCCGGGCCAGCAGCCCCAGCCGCGCCCTCGCTCCACGCCCGTCCTTCTCCGCCCCCGCCCCTTCCCCGACCTGCTGAACCGGAAAGAGGAGGTCGACGCCGCCACCAGCGCGCTTCAGTCCGCCACGCCGGTGGCCTTCCACGGCCCTGCAGGGATCGGGAAGACCGTCCTCCTGCGCCACCTGGCCCATCGCCCGGAGGCCGATCGCTTCCCCGACGGGGTCGTCTATCTCTCGGCCCGCGGGCGGACGTGGGACGACCTGCTCCAGTCCCTCTTCGAGGCCTTCTACGAGACCGACGGCCCGTTCAAGCCGACCGAGATGCAGGTCCGCCACGCCCTCCAGGAGAGGCGAGCCCTGATCTTCTTGGACGACGTGGGCTTGCAGCGGGAGGAGATCGAAGCGCTGATGGGCCTGGCCCCGCGCTCCACCTTCGTCCTGGCCTCGGAGGCACGCATCCTCTGGGAGGGCAAAGCCGTGCCGCTGCGTGGGTTGCCGTTGGAAGACGCGCTGGCGCTGGTGGAACGGGAACTGGGCCGGTCCCTGGAGGAACGGGAGCGACCCGCCGCCGAAGCCCTCTGCACCGGCCTGAAGGGCCATCCGGCGCGTATTCTCCAGGCCGCGGCGCGCGTGCGGGAGGAGGGGAAAAGCCTGGAGGAGGTCGCCCGCTATGCCCAGACCCCCGATCCGTCCCGGGCGTTGACGGCGGAGGCGGTGGCCGATCTATCCCAGGCCCAGCGGCGGCTCCTGGCGGTGATGGCCCTGCTGGACGGCGCCCCCCTCCCCGCCGACCACCTGGCCGCGCTGAGCGGGGTCCGCGACGTCGAACCCGCCCTCGGATCGCTGATCCGACGCAGATTGGTCCAGGCCCACAGCCCCCGCTACAGCCTCGCTGGCGGGTTGGGCGCGTACCTTCAGGGGGTGTGGGACCTGACCCCGTGGGCGGAGCGGGCCTTGGCCTACTTCACCACGTGGGCAGAGAAGAGACATCCCTCTCCCAGCCGCGTGGCGGAGGCCGCGGAGCCGATCCTCCGCGTCCTGAAGTGGGCCGCAGCCGACGAACGCTGGCCCGAGGTCCTGCGGCTGGGCCGGGCGGTGGAGGGCCATCTGGCCCTGGCCTGCCGGTGGGGGGCGTGGGAGCAGGTGCTCCGGCAGGTCCTCCAGGCGGCGCAGGAGTTGGGGGACCGGGCCGCCGAGGCGTGGGCCCTCCACCAATTGGGCACGCGGGCCCTCTGCCTGGGCGATACCCGTGCTGCACGCGACGCCCTCACGAAGGCCCTCCGCCTGCGCGAGTCGCTGGGGGACGAGGCGGGGGCGGCGATCACCCGGAGCAACCTCGACGTCCTCGCCAAGGCCCCACCTCTCCGCCGTCCCTCCCGACCTGCGCCGAAGCCAGGCCTCCCCACGGTGGCCTGGGTCGGCATCGGCCTGGCAGCGGCCGCAGCCCTGGTAGGGCTGGCCATCCTGGGATGGTCCCTCATCGCCCGCCAGCCCACCCCCACACCTACGGAGGAGGTGTGGAACCCGGAGCCCCCCAGACTGGTAGCCCCGGAG
>CAZOLN010000126.1:0-7701 GCA_964580565.1 uncultured Anaerolineales bacterium | reverse complement strand
ACCATCGCCTGCGGGGCCACCATCGCCTGGGCGATGGACTGCTTCGAGCGAGGGCTGATCACCGAGGCGGACACCGGCGGGATCGACCTCCGCTTCGGCAACGGTGAGGCCCTGGTCCGGATGGTGGAGTTGATCGGCAAGCGAGAAGGGTTCGGCAAGGTGCTGGGGGAGGGTTCGGCCCGCGCCGCCGAGATCCTGGGCGCGGGGAAGGACCTGGTGGTGGCGGTGAAGAACCACGAACTGCCGGCCCATATGCCCCAGGTCAAGCGAAGCCTAGCCCTCATCTACGCCGTCAACCCCTTCGGGGCCGACCACGAATCGAGCGAGCACGACCCCTGCTACGGGTGGTACCCCGATCGGATGGCGGAATTGGACCTCCTGGACCCCCAGCCGTCGAAGGTGCTGAACCCGGAGAAGGTCCGCTTCGCCTACTACACGCAACTCCTCTACAGCGCGATGGACAGCATCTCCGTCTGTCTCTTCGTCTTCGGCCCGGCCTGGCACCTCTACGGCCCCAGCCAGTTGGTGGAGGCGGTGCGGGCGGTGACGGGCTGGAACGTAAGCCTGTGGGAGTTGATGAAGGTCGGCGAGCGGCGGCTGAACCTCCTGCGGGCCTTCAACGCCCGGGAGGGGGTCGGTGCGGAGGCGGACACGATCCCGCCCAAACTCCTCATCCCCCTCAAGGGCGGCAAGAGCGACGGCGTCGCCGTCACCGCCGAGGAGGTGGAGGCCGCCAAAGCCCTCTACTACCGGATGGCGGGCTGGGACGAGGACGGCAAGCCCACGCGGGCCAAACTGGAGGAACTTGCCCTGGGGTGGGTGGCGGATGAATTAGGGGTGTGATCTGCAACCCTGTACCTTGCGACCTGCGACTTGCGACGTGCGGTCCAGGGGCTTCAGGTCGCATGTCGCATGTCGCAGGTCGCAATTCCCAAGCAAGGAGGAACTCGATGAGGATTGTGGTGCTGGGCGGTGCGGGGAAGATGGGCTGCATCGCGGTGCAGGACCTGGCGGGCGACCCACGGGTGGACGAGGTGGTCATCGCCGACCGGGAGGTGGAGCAGGCGAAGGTGGTGGCGGAGACCATCGGCAGCCCCAAGCTCTCCATCCAGCCGGTGGACGTGACCGATCACGACGGGCTGGTGGCCGTGCTGCGGGGCGCCGACGCCTGCCTCAACGCCACCGTCTACTACTTCAACCTGCCGGTGATGGAAGCATGCTTGGAAGCACGGGTGCCCTACGTCGACATGGGCGGCCTCTTCCACACCACTCGCAAGCAGTTAGCGTTGAGCGACCGCTTCGCCGAGGCGGGGGTGAGCGCGGTGCTGGGGATGGGCTCCGCCCCCGGCGTCCCCAACGTCCAGGCCCGCTACGCCGCCGACCGGCTGGACACCATCGAGTACATCCACATCTACGACGGGATCAAACCACCCCCACCGGACGACCTCCGGTTCACCTACGCCGTGCCCACCATCCTCGACGAACTGACCCTGGAGCCGATGGTCTATCGGGACGGGGAGTTCATCGCCTGCGAGCCGATGAGCGAGTTCGAGGACTACTGGTTTACCCACCCCATCGGCCTCCAACCGACCCACCTCTCCCTCCACTCCGAGGTCGCCACCCTCCCCGTCTCCTTCGCCGACAAGGGGGTAAAGGAATGCTTCTTCAAGATCAACTACTGGGGGATGGCGAGGGAGGCGGTGGAGAAGATCCGCGTCCTGGACGAGTTCGGCTTTGCGAGCCGGGAGCCGGTGGAGGTGAAGGGCCAGCGGGTGGTGCCGCGCGACCTGCTGGTGGCGCTGATGGCGAAGTACGTGCCGCCCATCACCGACTTCCTGGCCCCGCCGAAGAACCGCCCGCCGGATTGGACCAAGGAGATCGTCACCGAGGTGCGGGGGACGAAGGACGGGGAGACGGTGATGTACCGGCTGGGGGCCCTCACCTGCAAAGGCTCGCTGCCGACGGGGGTAGCCCCGGCCCGCACGGCGATCTGGCTGGCCGAGGGCCGCATCCCCCCCGGCGTCCACCCACCGGAGCGGGTGATCGACCCGGAGCCGTTCTTCGAGGAACTGAAGACGCGGGAGATCTACACCCAGGTGACGGTGACCCGGACGCTGTAGCGGGTCGGACACCAAACCTCTATCAGGCGAGCCGCATCGCCTGAGCGAAACGCCGCGCAAAGTGCGGATAGGCTGCTAATTCGAGGTAGTGGACCCGCCCGGCGATCTCCTGCGCCCGCTTCCGCTGGCGGACCGAGATCAGTGCCGCTCGTGCGCCGGTCCCTGCCGCGTTCCCCACCTGCTGGAACCGCTCTAGCGGGAGACGTGGAAGCATGCCGATCGTCACGGCGCTAGCGATGTCGATGTAGGTGCCGAACGCGCCAGCGACGACCACCCTGTCGATCGCCTCCACGCCGACCCCATGCGTCTCAAGGAGAATGTCGATCCCGGCGCGGATGGCCCCCTTCGCCATCTGGACCTCGCGGATGTCCCGCTGAGTCAACGTGATGGCGGGGCGACCGCCCTCCTGCTCTTCCTCACCCACCAGGACGAACTCGCGCTCGCCCTCCCGCTCCCGCACGCGCGGATGCTCGCCGAGCCGCCCGCTGGGGTCAACCACGCCCGCGAGCCGAAGTTGGGCCAGTGCGTCCAGGATGCCCGAGCCGCAGATCCCCACGGGGGCGGCCCCTCCAACGGTCTGCACCTCGACGCGCCCGCCCTCGATCCGCACCCGTTCAATCGCTCCCCGGGCCGCGCGCATCCCGTGCCGGATGTGGGCCCCCTCAAAGGCCGGCCCGGAGGCGCAGGAGACGCTCGTCAACCGGCCGCCGGACGCCAGGCAGATCTCCGTGTTCGTCCCGATATCCAGCGCCAGCACCACTTCCTCTGCGTCGGCGATTCCCGTCGCCAGCAGCATCGCCACGTGATCGGCGCCGACGTAGCCAGCGACGTTGGGGAGCAGGTGGACGTAGGCCCCTGGCGCGAGGTGGAGGCCGACGTCGCGGGCCTTCACGTCCAGCGCCGAGCAGACAGCAGGCACGTAGGGCGCCCGGGCCAGTTGCGCCACGGGCAGGCCCAGGAAAAGGTGGTGCATCGCCGTGTTGCCGACGACCACCGCCTCGACCACCTCGTCCGGCCCACGCCCTACCTCGCGGCACATCCCGCCGACAGCCGCGTCTAGGGCCTCGACGACCACCTCCCGCAGGCGGTCCGCCTGGGCCGGGTCCCGCAGGGCGTACGCCAGGCGGGAGACCAGGTCCTCCCCATAGGCGATCTGGGGGTTCATCAGCCCCCTCGCTACCGCGGTCCGACCGCTCTCCATATCGACCAGATAGAGGGCGATCTTCGTCGTCCCCAGGTCTACGGCCAGCCCTAGCGGGCGCGCCTCGGCGGAAAGGACCGCCACCGCCTCCTCACCCCGCACCGCCACCACCGCCCGGCCCGAACCCATTGCCGGGGTAGGGAGGTCACGCAGGGCGCCAAGGTCGAAGGACCGGACCACCACTCCGTGCTGGCGGGACAGGGCCTCCGCCAATCGCCTGTCCTCCCCCTGGGGTGCATCGAGGGTGTGGGGGTCCAGTTCGACCGCATAGGCCCGCACCGGCGGCTCGGGGGCGACCGGCACCTCCAACCCCTCCACCTGCGTCCGTTGAGGCGTGGAGAGGGACTCCGGAGGAACGCGGATCCGACACCTCCCCAACGGGCGGGCACGGCAAGCCAGGCGATACCCCTCTGCCAGCAATCGCTTGCTGAGAAACTCCTCCTCGGCCGGAGAGACGGGGGAGACCGCCCCTTCCACGACCTGGACGACGCATCGGCCACAGGTCCCGTTGCCGCCGCAGATGCTGACCAGATCGACGCCCAGGAGGCGGGCACACTCCAGGAGCGACACGCCCGCAGGGCAGTCGCCCCGGCGTCCGATGGGTTCGAACTCGACGAAGACCGTCATCGCTCCGCTCGTCCCACCGCAACGGGGGCAGGTGCCCGTGACATAGGCACCTGCCCCCGGCGGGACCGTCGGCTAGTATCGCCCGTACTCCTTGCCGGTCTCGATCATCGCGTGGAGGTTCTCCGGCAGTGCGTCATCAAGCACGGCGCCGGTGGAGAGGATGAAGCCCCCATCGCCGGCCACGTCGTCGATGAGGGCCTTGACATAGTCCGCCACCCGTTCAGGCGTGCCGGTCTTAAGGAGGGAGACCGGCACGTTGCCGCCGAAGCAGGCCCAGCCGGTGAACCGCTTCTTAACCTCCTTCATATCGGTCTGATCGAAGATCCAAATGGTGGTGCCGGCGGGGATGTCGGGATCGGTGATGATGTCCAGCCGGTCGTTGTAGCCGCCTTCGACGAAGAGGTAGGGGACCACGCCTTCCTCGACCAGCCCGAGGATCACCGCCTTGAGGGTGGGCCAGTAGAAGGTCTCGAAGTCCTTGTTGGACATGAAGCCATCCGCCCCTTTGTGGAGCGGGATGAAGGCGATGGGATGGCCGTTGGCGGTGCAGGAGCGGACCCCCATCTCGATGGCGATGGGCACCAGCCGCTCCAACGCGGCCTGCAACTTGGCGGGCTGGCGGAACATGTCCAACATGATCCCCCGGGTGCCACGGAGGGTATCGCCGATCGTATCGAAGGGTGCCTTGGTGAAGCCACCGATCAGGGGCACGATGCCCAGGGTGGCCATGATCTCTCCATCGATCGCCACGCACGCCTGGATCCACTCCAGGGCGAGTCGTCCGGCCTCCAGGAGTTTCTGGACGGCCTCCTGGACCGGTGGAAGGCCCCACGGCACGATGAACCCGCCGAGGAAGGGGAGTTCCAGGACGTCGGTGAAGGGGGCGAGCATCTGCCAGGCCTCCAGCGCGCCGAGGACCCGCGGGAGGTAGACCCGCATGAAGAAGTTGGACGGATCGGCGATGAACGCGTCGTACTCGTCCGCCGTCATGTACTCCCCCTCGACACACTGATAGGGGGTCGTTGCCGGCACACCGTGGCCTGGCCAGCGGTACACCTTGTAGTCTAGCAGGTCGAGGATCTTCCCCGAGCCGTAGATGGGGGAACTGGCCAGGGAGTCCGGTAAGAAGTCGGTGTGGTATTTCTTCAGGGCGAAGCCGAGCTTCTCGTAATCGTACATCGCCTCCTCAGGGGTCACGCCGGCGTAGGCGAACGGGTAGAAGCCAACAGTGGGGCAAACGGGGACGCGGATCGGCTTCTTCAGCCGAACCACGTCCTTGATCATCTGAACCCGCTCCTTGTAGGCCTGCTCCGACTCGGGACCGGCGAACTGCATCCCTTCCGGCGCCATCCATCTTTCAAACCGCGCCTCCATCTTCTCGGACGGCGAAAGTTTGGTCCTCTGCTCCATCATGGCTTAACCTCCGTACCACTGCTTGGCCATGCTGACGGCTGCTGGCGCGTCCCGTCCCCAACCGTCGGCACCGGTGTACTGACAGACGTGTTCGTCGATCTGGCCGCCACCGATCATCACCTTCACGTCGTTCATCCCCGCCGCCTTCAGCGCCTCGACGGTCGCTTTCATCGGCTCGTAAGCCAGGGTGAGGAAACCGCTCAGGGCGACCACCTTCGCTCCGCTCTCCCGAACCGCCTCGACGAACCTCGCGGGCGGTACGTCCACGCCCAGATCGATCACCTCGAAGCCGTTGATGTCCAGCATGAAGGCCACGATGTTCTTGGCGATGTCGTGGATGTCTCCCTCCACGGTCCCGATGACCACCTTGCCGATCTTCTGGGCGGCGGCTCCTTTCTCAAGGAGGGGCTTGATCCGGTCGTAGATCTGGGAAAGCATCTCGCCCGCCAGGATCAGTTCGGGGATGAAGTATATCCCCTCCTCGAACCGTTTGCCAACGATGGTCATCGCCTCCCGGCACGCCTCCAGGACCGCCATAGGGGGCGTGCCTTGGTCGAGGAGGGACTGCGTGATCCGTAGCGCCTCCTCTTCCTGCATCTCCGTGATCGCGCGGATCAGCTCCTGCGACATGGGACTACCTCCTTTCCGTTGTTGAGTTACGACTTTCCGGGTGCCGTTACTATCCATCCGATCTGTTCACTCCGCCCTCACCTCCCTACGCTTCTTTCAACAACCCTTCCCGCACCGCGCGGATGTAGTTCAGGCAGTACCGATCGCGGCCCAGAAGCAACTCGGCGGCCAACGCTGCCGCCCGCATCCCCGGATCGAGCGGGTCGAGGATGGCACAATCCAGCCCCGCCTCGATCGCCAGCACAAGAAAAGCCCGGTTGATGTGGGACCGGGCTGGCAGTCCAAACGAGATGTTGCTCACCCCCAGGGTGATGTGGGCCTGGGGGAACTCCTGACGGATGGCCCGGATGGCCTCCAGCGTGACCCGGGCGCTGTTCCCGTCCGTGGCGATGGTCATAACCAGCGGGTCGATGTAAACCCGCTCGTCGGGCACTCCGGCCTCCCGCGTCCGCGCCAGGATCTGCCGGACCACCCCCAGGCGCGCCTCGGCCGTCTCGGGGATCTTCCGCCCGTCCATCGCCAAAGCGATCACCGGGCAGCCGTGCTCGGCGACGAGGGGGAGGATCGCATCCAACCTCGCGGCCTCCCCGGTGATGGAGTTGATCATCGGGGTCCGCTGCACAACCTCGATAGCGGCCCTCAACGCCTCGGGGTTCGGACTGTCCAGACAGAGGGGGGTGCTCACCACCTGCTGAACCGTCTGGACGAGCCAGACCAGATCATCAGGCTCCCGATCGGCCGGCGTTCCTGCGTTGACATCCAGCCAGTGGGCGCCAGCCTCCGCCTGCCGCTGCGCCAGATCCTGGATGAAGGCGGCATCCCGGTCCTGAATGGCCTGACCGACCCGTTTCCGGGTACCGTTGATCTTCTCACCGATGATCTCCATACACCCCTCCTCCTGGTTGGGCTGGGGCCGTCTCCTCAGCGGACAGGAAGTCCGCATAGGTGATCGTCCCGCCCGGAGGGACGACGACGAAATCTCCGTCGTCCCACGGGCCGAAAAGCAACTTCCTGAGCAGGGCCCTCGAGCCGCGGATTGTTTCGTAGCGAAGTCCGAACCGGGCCGCCAAGCGCCGGGCATACACCTTGTACCGATCCGTCTCCGGGCCCGTCTCAATGAAGACCAACCGGGTGTAATTCTTCAGCATCTGCTCGATCAGCCAGCGGGCCTTTTGCTCACCGTACCGGTCTACCAGTCGGTCATACTCGTCGAAGGGGGTGTCGCCGACCTCGATCCAGCCCTTGGTAAGGTAATAGGTGCCCGGCTCGGAGCGGACCTGAGCCCGGTAGGCAGCCTGGGAGCCGAGGAAGAGAGCGATGCAGTCATCGACCTTGGGGACCACCAGGGTACACCCGTTGGCCCGCAGGCCGACGACCGCCATCGAGCAAAGGCCGTAGCCCAAGAGCACGACATCCACCTCACGGCCGGCCTGATCGACCGCCTCCTGAAGGGCCTGCTTGAGGCGCTGGGGCGCAACGTGGAGGCCGAAATCGAGGACCTGACACTCGACGTCCTGCGGGAGAAGGGGGCCGATCTCCTCAATGACAGTGGCACAGCCGATGATCCTTACGCGGCGAGGCGATTCCATACGATGTTCCCCTGAAGCATCGATCACGATAATTATATACTTATATAGGGAAGTTGTCAATCCCGATGCCTCCAGAACACCGAATCGACGTTTGACATCCGAGCGGAAAAGTTATATAAGA
>CAZOLN010000125.1:0-7703 GCA_964580565.1 uncultured Anaerolineales bacterium | reverse complement strand
CGATGCGAGGCCTGCGGGGTCGAGCGGGCCTTCGTGTTCGACATCTCCTCCTTCTTCGGGAAGTTCGAACGGTACGACCGCTTCCAGCAGACGGAGGAGACGTTCCGACAGGCGATGGCCGCACTACGCGCGGGCAAACCGGCCCAGGCGGAGGCCGCGCTGCGAGAGGTGGTGGATCCGGAGAAAGGGGAACCGGCCTTCGCCTGGGGTCACTACCACCTCGGCCGGGTTCTCCTGATGCAAGGACGGGCAAAAGAGGCCGTCGCCGCCCTGGAGCGGGCGGTCGCTATCCAACCTCTGGAGCCGGACATCCACCGGGTCCTGGCCCGCGCCCTCCAGACCGCCGGGCAGAAGGACCGGGCACAGGAACATCTCCGTCGGGCGGAGGAACTGAAGGCTCGCTTCCCGCGTGGGTAGCCCCAAGCGGCCCGCGCTCTCCCTCAGCCCCCCACCCTGCGCGGCCGGTACTGGATCGCCTCGGCCAGGTGCGCGGTCTCGATCCGTTCACTCCCCGCCAGATCGGCGATGGTCCGGGCCAGCTTCAGGATCCGGTGGAAGGCCCGCGCGCTCATCCGCAGCTGCTGCATCGCCGCCCGCACCAGCGACCGACCGGCGTCGTCCAGGCGGCAGAACTCCCGCACCTCCACCGGCCCCATCTCCGCGTTGCACGTGAGAGGGGTGTCGGCAAACCGTCGCCGCTGGACCTCCCGCGCCCGCTCCACCCGCTCCCGAACGGCAGCGGAAGGCTCCCCACGCCGGTCGTCGGTCAGTTTCTCGTAGTCCACCCTGGGAACTTCGATATGGATGTCGATCCGGTCCAGCAGGGGGCCGGAGATCCGCTTCTGGTACCGGGTCACCGTCGCCGGGCTGCAGGTACACTCCCGGACCGGGTCCCCCCAGTACCCGCAGGGGCAGGGGTTCATCGCACCGATGAGCATGAAGCGGGCAGGAAAGGTGAGGGTCCCTGTGGCGCGGGAGATGGTGACCACGCCGTCCTCCATCGGCTGGCGCAGCCCTTCCAGCGCGCGGCTGCTGAACTCCGGCAGTTCGTCCAAGAAGAGAACTCCCCGGTGGGCCAAACTGATCTCGCCGGGGCGGGGCCAATGCCCTCCGCCGACCAGCCCGGCGTGGCTGATCGTGTGGTGAGGGGCCCGGAAGGGACGGTGGCGGATCAACGGCGTGTCGCTAGGGAGGAGGCCGGCCACGCTGTAGATCTTGGTCACCTCCAGCGCCTCCTCCAGGCCCATCTCCGGGAGGATGGAGGGGACGGAGCGGGCCAGGAGGGTCTTGCCCGCCCCCGGCGGGCCGACCATCAGGACGTTGTGCCCGCCCGCGGCCGCAACCTCCAGCGCCCGCTTGGCGTGCTCCTGCCCCTTGATGTCGGCAAAGTCGGCGGCGTACTTCGGCGAGGAGAGGTCGGACGGATCCCACGTCGGCCGGTAGGGGGGGATCTCCCGCAGCCCCTGCAGATGGACCGCCAACTGACCGAGGTCCTTCACAGGGATCACCTCCAGCCCCTCCACCAGCGCCGCCTCGGGCGCGTCCGCCGCCGGGACGAAGATCCGCCGCAGCCCGGCCTCCCGCGCGACGGCGGCGATGGGGAGGACGCCGGGGACGTGGCGGACGGAGCCGTCGAGGGAGAGTTCCCCCACGAAGAGGGCATCCTCCACCGCCTGGGGCCACGCCTGCTCGGAGGCGAGGAGAATCCCCACCGCGATGGGCAGGTCGTAGGCCGGACCCGCCTTGCGGATGTCGGCCGGGGCAAGGTTGATGGTGAGCCGCTTGCGCGGGAAGATCAGGCCGGAGTTGCGGATCGCCGCCCGCACCCGCTCGCTGGATTCCTTGATGGCGGCGTCGGGCAGGCCGACGATGGTGAGGGACGGAAGACCTTTGGAGGCATCGACCTCTACCTGGACCAGGATCCCTTCCAGGCCCAGGAGCGCACAACTGATAACCTTCGCCAGCATAGTCGGCTCCGACGATGGGCTTTGGCGGTGGGTAGTTTACCACAAAGGGCAAAGACAGACAAGATGGGGGTCACCTCCCCCCCAGGAATACAAAGTACACCACCAGCTGCAACAACCCGTCTGTGAAAGTGAAGAGGAAAAACGCCAGGAAGAGCACACTGCTCCTCCTGCGACGAAGGATCCAATAAGTCAAGGCCGCCGCGATCGCCGCCGAAGCCAGAGGTATGCCCCACCGCAGCGCGGGCAGGAACAACCGAGCCCGCGGCGGGAAGAGGAGGGTCAGGCCCACCTCCATCACAAGCACCAAGCCGAGAGCGATCCGCGCCCCCCAGGTCTCCAGGTTCTCCTCCCCGGTGAGCAGGTGGTAGAAAACCAGGACCGTCAACGGCAGGAGCGCCCAGAGGATCATCATCGGCATCATCGCCAGCGCCACATAGGAGAGCTGCATCAGGCCACTGAAGAACCGATCTGCCAGATCCCATGGGGTCAGACGGTTGTAGGCCTGCTTCACCCCCTCGGCCGTGCTGGCGTACACCACCCGGTACCGCCCGAACCCCCCTGTCTCCAACCAGACCAGGTGGAGGTCGAAGAACGCGTCCGCCGCCATCGTCGGGTGGAGGGAAGGGCGGTTCGAAGCGGTGACGACGTGTTCCGCATCCGCCCCCCGCACGAGGGTCCATCCGATCCCGGCCGCCCGCGCCACGGCCAATCCCGGGTCGAACGCGAAGGGAAACGGCAGCGTCCCTCCTCCTGCCTGACCGGGCCCCACAAGGCGGAACTCGGGCGTCTGATCCCGCACTAGGGCCATCACCGCGATCTGGGGCTCCGTCCGGCCGTCCTCGCTCCGGACGATCTCGCTCAGGGCGACCAGCAACGGTGACCGCTGCCCCTCCAGAGGCGCGATCCCCGAAGGGTCCCTGCCCCGCTGCAGGGCGATGGTCTTCACATCCCGCTCCTGGGGAAGCCCGATGAGAAAGTAGGCGTAATGGGCCTCGGAAGAGACCTCCTTCAAGTCCTGCACCACCCAGAGGACGTAGGCCGTATCCAGGTCCAACCCCAGAGCCGGCCCCTCCACCAGTTGCCCGGCGCGCAGATAGACGCGGGTCATCTCCTCCGGTCCGGCGACCGTGCCGCGCTCCGGATCGAACACCGCATAGTAGATCCCCTGTGCGCTGGTGCTGGCCTGCTGCTGCCAGGCCAGGTGCACCAATCCCCCCTCATCGACCTGTGCGGCGAGGGACTCCGCTTCGACCGGCAGGACCACCTGCTGGGCCACCGGTCCCCCGTCCCAACCGATCGCCGCCCACTGGATACCCTCTTCGTCGACCCACAGGGCGTAGAGGGTATCCTCGGGGCCGCGGAGCAGGCGAGGGCCGATCATCCGATTGCCGACGGCGTCGGAGAGCACCAACGGCTCCCGCACCGGCGATCCCTCACCGTCCAGCAAGGCATAACGGATCGTCGTCCGAGACGGCTCCTCCTCCCGCCAGAGCAGGTGAAGCCGATCCGCCCCCATCACCTGGATCTGCGGATCCCGCCCCCTTTGGGAGACGGAGAGAGGGCGGTCCATCAAAACGGTCCCGTCCGGGCCGATGCGGGCCAGCACCAGCCGGTCGTCCATACCGGACCACACCAGGTAGACCCCTCCCTCGGCCGCCGGGGAGAGTGCAGCGGGGCGGTTCACGGGGGAGTGACCGATCACCCGCCCCCGGCTCCACTCCTCCGAGGCGGCAGGGATCAACGGGGAGACGTAAGAAGTAGCCCAGGCCGCCAGCACGATGAGGGCGAGGACCCCCGCTCCGACCAACAGACGTCGCCAATGTTGTCTCATCTTCCCGTTCCCCCCTCAACAAAAACGGGGATACACCCCACCTCTGCGGAGCGTACCCCCGGATCTTCCTCGCCGACGGATCAGCGACGTGGCCCGCAACTCCCTCCGGCTGCGAAGGCTGCTCAGGCGGCCCTTGCCGCTCTCCGCGCCGCCCGCTTCGCCCGGCGTTTCTTGCGCCGCGCCGCCCTGACCAGCGCCGTACCCCTCATCGTCGGGTCCAGAGCGTCCCGCAGCCCATCGCCCAGGAAGTTGAAGGCGAGCATCGTCAGCGTGATGGCCAGGCCGGGGAAGATCGTCAGATGGGGCGTCGCCCGCAGCCCCCGCCATCCCTCGGAGACCATCTGGCCCCAACTCGGGATCGGCGGCGGCACGCCGAGGCCGATGAAACTGAGTGTCGCCTCGGTGAGGATCAGGCCCGGGATACCCAGCGTCAGGGAGACGATCGCCGGACCCAGGCTGTTGGGCAGCAGGTGACGGGAGATGATGCGCGCGTGGCTCGCCCCGACCATCTTCGCCGCCAGGACGAACTCCTTCTCGCGCAGCGAGAGGAACTGGCCCCGGATCAGCCGGGCCATCCCCATCCACCCCACCACGCCGATGGCGATGAAGATGTTGATCATGCCCTGGATGGCGTTCTCGGAGGGGAGGACCACCATGATGAGGATGATGAACAGGAGCGTGGGGAACCCGTACATCACATCCACGAACCGCATCATCAGGTTGTCGACCCGGCCGCCCAGGTAACCAGAGATGGCTCCATAGGTCATACCGATGATCAACGAGGTCAGCGAGCCGACGATGGCGACGGTCAGCGAGACGCGGGTACCCCACCATACCCGGCTGAACACGTCCCGTCCCAGTTTGTCGGTGCCGAAGATATGGTCCGGCCAACGCGGGCCGATCCGCGTGTTCTCGTAGTCCGCCTCCCGGTAACTGTACGGCGGGAGGAAGTCCGCCGTCAGAGCGCAGAAAACGAGGATGCCGACGAAGATCAGCCCCGCCACGGCCATCCGGTTGCGCACCAACCGATGCCAGGCATCCTGCCAGAGGCTCACGCCTCGCTCGAGGAACTGAGTTTCCTCCCGCTGCTTCGCCCGATCAGAAGCGCTCAAACCCATTGGCTGCTCCTTCCTTCTACCCCGCTCAGCCTAGTCGAACCGAATGCGGGGATCGATGATCCCGTAGGCAATATCCACCATCAGGTTGAACAACACCAACGCTACCGAGTAGATGAGGATGGTGCCCATAATCAGGGTGTAGTCCCGGTCGGTGACCGCGCTGACGAAGAACTTGCCGATGCCGCCGATGGAGAAGACCCATTCGACCAGGAAGGACCCGGTCAACCAGGCGGCCATCATCGGGCCGAGGACCGTGGTCACGGGGATCAGAGAGTTCTTCAGCGCGTGTCGGAGGACCACCACCCGCTCGGCCAACCCCTTCGCCCGGGCGGTGCGGATGTAGTCGGCGCGGATGACCTCCAGCATGCTGGCGCGGGTGAGCCGGGCGATGAAGGCCATCCCGCCCGTGCCCAGGGTAACGGCCGGCATGATCACCTGCTTCCAGCTCTCGCCCCAGCCGTAGGTGGGCAGCCATCCCAGCCAGAGGGCGAAGATAAGGATCAGGCCGATGCCGAGGATAAAGTTGGGGATGGAGACCCCCAGCATCGAGATGAACATCGCGATGTAGTCGATCCAGGAGTTCTGCTTCAGGGCGGAGACGATGCCCAGTGGGATGCCGATGATGAGGGCGAGGGCGATGGAGACCAGCCCCACCTGGGCCGAGACCATCACCGGCGCGAGGGTGAGGAACCGTTTGATCGCCTCGAACCGATCATACCAGGTGATGCCGATGTAGCCGATCACCTCCCCGTTGGTCTTGACCACCAGCGCGTTGGAGTCAAAGATGCTGGGCGGCTCGGCGAAGGTCATCGAACTCGCCGCCGTACCGAAGGTGAGGGTCAGCCGCTCCCGGAGCACGTCCACCAGGTAGTTGCCTCCGAAGAGCATCTGGTTGACCGTCCGCCCCGGCCGTCGCAGCGACGGCCCGAAGTCGAAGTGGAGGATCAGCCGGCCCATATAGTTCAGATACTGCTGCCAGACCGGCTTATCCAAGCCGTACTTGGCCATCATGTTGGCCCGGATCTCCGGTGGGATCGGCCGGCCGGAGCTACCCGCTGTGAAGGGGCCTCCCGGCACGATCTGCATCATCCCGAAGGTGACGACGGTGATCAGGATCAGCACCGGGATGTTCCACAGGATTCGTCGCAGGATGAACCGTTGCATATTTCAGTCTCCTCAGACAGGTCTTTCGGCGTCGTCTTGTGTCCGCTCACAGGCCCGCGAGCGCACTCACGCCCCTGTGGGCGGACCCAAGCCTCTGGGAAGGGCCCTGGGGGCCACGAGGGCCCCCAGGGCCGGGCAGCCTAGAGGCTAGTCGTTGCAAGTATCGAGCACGTCCAGGTAGGCACCCCACTCCATGTTGACGACGTTGACGTTGATGCCCAGGTTGGTCTCCCACTGCTCCTCGACGGACTCGATGACGTCCTCGTTGCCGCGGTTGAACCACAGCTGGATGGTGATCTCACCCGGGTCGGAGACGCCGAGCTCCTCCATGGCCGCCTGCAGGTACTGCTGCGCCGCGTCCAGGTCGAACTGGTAGCCGACCTTGCCGCAGCCCTGGTAGCCGGGGATCTCCGGCGGGATCACGCCGCAGGCTTCGATGCGCCACGGCATGTTCAGGACCGCGTCCAGGATGGCCCGCTTGTCGATGGAGGAAGCCAGCGCCTTGCGGAAGTTCAGGTTGTCGGTGGGGGCCAGGGCGGTGTTCAGACCGACGTAGTAGGTGCCGGGGTAGGGCAGGCGGGCGAAGTGGTCCGGCATCTCCTCCAGGATGCGCGGCAGCTCCTCGCTGGGGTAGCCGGAGACGTCCAGCTCACCCCGCTCGTAGGCGGCCAGCGCGGTGGCATCCTCGACGATGATGGGGAACTCCACCCGCTCGATGGTCACCTGATCGGCGTCGTGGTAGTTGGGGTTCTTCTCGATGACCAGGTGATCCTCGTGCGCCCACTCCGTCAGCACGTAGGGGCCGTTCCCCACGAAGTTGCCGGGCTCGGTCCAGGCGTCACCGTACTGCTCGATGACGTCCAGGCGGACCGGGTAGAAGGTGAAGAAGGCCAGGATGCTGTCGAAGAAGGCCTGGGGCTTATCGAGCGTAACCTCCAGGGTGTAGTCATCCACCGCGCGCACGCCCACGGTGGAGGGATCGTCGGTCTCACCCAGGTTGTAGGCCTCGGCGCCGGAGATGTACCACATGACGTAGGAGTACTCCGCCGCCGTCTCCGGGTTCAGAAGCCGCAGGATCCCGTCCACGTAGTGCTGGGCCAGCACCGGCTCGCCGTCCGACCAGGTGGCGTCCTGGCGCAGGTGGATGGTGTAGACCGTCCCGTCCTCCGACACCTCGTAGGACTCGGCGCCCGCAGGCTCGATGGTACCGTCCCCCTTGTAGCGGTACGGAGCCTCCATCAACTGGTTGAGCACCGCGTGGGAAGTGGTGTCGGTGGCCAGGTTGATGTCCAGCGTGGGCGGCTCGGTGGCCAGGCGGACCCGCAGGGTGTCCTTCCCCTCAGGCAGCCGCCACTTCATGTAATGGGCCTGACCGAAGGGCGGGAACTCGTACTCGATATCGGGGTTCACCAGGGCGGTCCGGTCGTAGTGGAAGATGGGGATGACCGCCGCGTAGTCGGTGACCAGGATCTGCTCCGCCTGCTGCCATAGCGCCGCGCGGGCCTCGGGATCGGTCTCCACCAACGCCTGATCCACGATGTCGCGGAAGGTCTGGTCATCCCAGAAGGTGTACTGGAACGGCGAGTCGGGGTGGAAGACCTCGTTGACGATGTTGTTGGCGTC
>CAZOLN010000124.1:2406-7736 GCA_964580565.1 uncultured Anaerolineales bacterium | reverse complement strand
CCCGCCGGGTCGTGGGCTGGCTCTCCGACGCCCTCCTGGTGACCCTGGCGGCACAACTGACCACCACGCCGGTCATTCTCTACTACTTCCGCCGCCTCTCCCTGATCACGTTGCTGACCAACCTGCTGGTCCTCCCCGCACAACCCGGCGTGATGGTCTGGGGCGGGCTGGCGACGGTGGCCGGGTTGGTCTGGCTTCCCCTGGGGCGGGTGCTGGGCTGGGTGGCCTGGCTGTTCCTGACCTACACCATCGAGACGGTCCGGATCACCGCCCGCGCCCCCTTCGCCTGGGTCGACCTGGGGCGGGTGGCGGGATGGGCGGTCTGGGCCTACTACGCGCTCCTGGGCCTGCTGACCGGGTGGGGCTACCAGGATCCGCGGCGGCGGGCGGACCTGCTGACCCGTGCGAAAGCGGTCTGGAACGGGCTGACGGGTCGGCTCGGCGACCGGGTTGCCCTCTCCGTCTCCACTCTGCTCCTCCTCCTGGGGGTCATCGCCTGGCGCACCCTGCCCGACGGGCGGCTTCACGTCGCCTTCCTGGACACCGGCGGAGACACGGTGTTCGTCCGCACCCCGTCTGGGCGACAGGTGTTGATCGGGGGAGGACCCAGTGCTTCCCGCCTGCTGGACCGGCTGGGGCGGCGGATGCCCTTCTGGGACCACGACCTCGATCTGGTGGTCCTCACCCATCCCGACGACGACGTGCTGGCTGGGCTGATCCCGGTGCTGGAGCGATATGAGGTGGAGCGGGTGATCGTCCCCGGTCTGGAATGCTACACCCGCCTCTGCGCCCGCTGGGAGGAGGTGCTGCAGGATTCTGGCGCGCAGGTCCTCCGAGGGGAGGCGGGGCTGCGGATCTGGCTGGATGAGGGGGTGCTGCTCACGGTCCTTCACCCTGGCCCTAGCCCCTTCGGTGGGGGGAGCAACTTCAACGATCGTTCGGTGGTGGTGCGGTTGGACCACGGCTCGGTCTGCTTCCTGCTGACAGGGGATGCCGGACCAGCGGTGGAGGGGCGGCTGGTGGCGGAGGGGGCGTGGCTCCGCTGCGACGTCCTCAAAGCGGCCCGCTACGGCGATGCGTCGGCGACGACGGAGCCGTTCCTGGCGGCGGTGGACCCCCAGGTAGTGGTGATACCGGCCCAGGAGGGGGTCCCTTTCCGACAGCCGGATCGGGAGACGTTGGACCGGCTGGAGGGGCGGCGGGTGTATCGGACGGACAGGGACGGGGCGGTGGAGGTGGTGAGTGATGGGGTGGGATGGGTGACTAGGTGACTGGGTGATCGGGTGGTCAGCAGGTTGGTGGAGGGGCGGGGTGGTGGGTAAGCGAGGTGGCGATGCGGGCGGCGGTGCGGGCGTTGTTGACCAGGAGGGCGCGGTTGGCGGCGAGGGTGCGGCCCTGGGTGCGCTCCGCCAGCCGGGAGAGAAGGAAGGGGGTGAGGTCGCGTCCACCGATCCCTCGCGCCTCCGCCTCGGCGACGGCGGCATCGATCTCCGCCTGGGCCTCCTCCCAGGGGATCGCCGCCTCCTCGGGGATGGGGACCGTCACCAGGATGGCCGCTTGCAGCCCCAGCGCGTCGCGGGCGCGGGCCATCGCCGCTACCTCGGCGGGGGTGTCGGCCCGCAGCGGGACCGGGAGGCCGGATGAGCGGCTGGTGAAGGCGGGGAAGGCGTCGGTCCCGTAACCGACGACGGGGACCCCCAGGGTCTCCAGCGTCTCCAGCGTGCGGTCCAGGTCGAGGATGGCCTTCGCCCCGGCGCAGACGACGACGATGGGGATGGAGGCCAGGGCGAAGAGATCGGCGGAGACGTCCTCGGGGTGGCCCCGGTGGACCCCGCCGATGCCTCCCGTGGCGAAGACCCGCACCCCGGCCCGGTGGGCCAGGTGCATCGTCGCTGCGACGGTGGTCCCGCCGGTGCGCTTCTGGGCCACCACGGCGGGCAGGTCCCGCAAGCTCACCTTTGCCGGGTCCGACGCCTGTGCCAAGGCCTCCAGTTGGGCAGGGGAGAGGCCGATATGGGGCACTCCGTCCAGGATGGCGACCGTCGCCGGGGTGGCTCCCTCCTCCCGGACCACCGCCTCCAGTTCCCGGGCCACCTCCAGGTTGAGGGGGCGGGGCAGGCCGTGGGTGATGAGGGCGGATTCCAGCGCGACGACGGGTGCGTTTTCTGCGAGCGCCTTCGCTACTTCTAGGTTGACCTTCATCGTGGGCTCCGGGTCTAGATGCGTGATGCGTCAGGCGTCAGGTGTCAGCAGTTCCACCGCCAGGCGGGCGTACACCTCGGCGGCAGCACAGACGTCGTCCAGGGCGACCCATTCGTCGGGGGTGTGGGCCAGCCGGGGATCGCCCGGCCCGAAGCCCACCGTCGGGATGCCGGCCACGCCCGCCGTGTAGGTCCCCTCGGTGGAGAACTGCCAATAACTCACGCGAGGGCGCTTCCCCAACTGGGCCTTCGCCGCGCGGGCGAGGGCGGTCACCAGTGGGTGGTCCTCCTCGATGACCCAGGGGGCGTAGAACTCCCGCGCTCGGCAGGAGTAGCCGGTGTAACTGGTGGCGACGTACTCGGTGACCTGAACCTCGGCGCGGATGCCCTCGCGGGTGATCACCCGCTGGACCTCGGCCAGCGCCATCGCTTCGGTCTCCCCCAGCGTCAGGCGGCGGTCGACGATCAGGTCGCACCGATCGGGGATCGCGTTGCGGCTGCCGGCCTGGCTGCGGATCTCGGTCACGGCCAGCGTCCCCGGGCCCAGGAAGGGGTCGTCCCCCAACTGACCGGCCAGGAGTTCCAGGCCGAAGACCAGCCGGGCGGCAGCGTAGATGGCGTTCTCCCCCAGGTGGGGTTGGGAGGCGTGGGCGGAGCGGCCGTAGACGGTCACCTGGAGTTCCAATCGTCCCCGCTGCCCGCGGGCGATCTGGAGGTCGGAGGGTTCGGCGATGAGGACCCAATCCGGCTGTACCCCTTCCTCTTCAATGAGGATCCGGCTGCCCAGCCCCTCCGACGGCTCCTCTTGCACCACGCAGGCGACCACGACTCGGCCTTTCTGGGGCAATCCTGCCTGGTGGAGCAGGTGGGCTCCGTACAGCATCGCCGCCAGCCCCCCTTTCATATCGCAGGCACCCAGGCCGTAGAGCCGTCCCCTGTCGATCTCCGCTCCGAAGGGATCGTGGGTCCAGGCCGCGGCGTCGCTGACCCGCACCGTGTCCATATGGCCGTTCAGCATCAGCGTCGGCCCTTCTTCTTCTCCGACCCATCCGACCACGTTGCCAACACGGTCCACGCGCACGTCGCGGAAGCCCAACTGCTCCATCTCCGCCGCGATCCGCTCCGCCAGCGGACCCTCCTGGGTGGAGGGGCTGGGGATGCGGACCAGGTCTTGGAGGAAGGTGATGAGCCGTTCCCGTTCCTCACGCTTCAGTCGAAACTTCACAACACACCTCGCTCGAACTTCGTCAGAGGGTCAGTATGCTCCTTCGCCGAAGAGGACCTTCGGCACGGTTCGCACCAGGATCTTGAAATCCATCCACAACGACCAATTCTCGATGTAGTAGATGTCCAGCAGCACCATCTCGTCGAAGGAGAGTCGGCTGCGGCCGCTGACCTGCCAGAGGCCGGTCATCCCCGGTGGGACCTCCAGCCGCTTCTTGTGCCACTCTTTGTACTGGGCCACCTCGGCGGGCAGAGGCGGCCGTGGGCCGACCAGGCTCATCTCTCCCCGCAGCACGTTGATCAGCTGAGGCAGTTCGTCCAGGCTGGTGCGCCGAAGGATCCGTCCCATCCGCGTCAGTCGGGGGTCGTCGCGGATCTTGAAGATGGGGCCGTTCGCCTCGTTGAGGTCGGCTAGAAGTGCCTGTTCCCTCTCCGCGCCCTCGTGCATCGAGCGGAACTTGTACATCTGGAAGTACCGCCCGCCCTTACCCACCCGGGTCTGGCGGAAGATGATGGGGCCGGGGCTGTCCAGCCGGATGGCGAGGGCGATGAGGCCGAACAGGGGGGCGCCAACGACCAGGCCGAGGAGGGAGCCGATGATGTCGATGACCCGCTTGACCAGCAGGGCTCCCCGGCCGATGGAGACCTCGCGCACGCCGACCAGCGGGATGCCGCCCAGGCTCTCCACGTCTACCTGGCTCAGGCTCATCTGGAACAGGTCGGGCACGATACGGGCGCGGACCTGTTTTCGATGGCATTCGCGGACGATGCCCATGATCTTGCGGTGGTACATCCAGGGCAGGGTGATGATCACCTCGTCTGCCTGGTGCTCCTCGATGGCCCGGGCCAGGTTGTCCAGCGGGCCCAGCGCTTTGAAGGGGCCGAGGTCGGTGCGGCCTTTCTCCGGGTCGTCGTCCACGAAGCCGATGACCCGGTATCCGAGTTCGGGCTGGGCGAAGATGTTGCGCATCACCCGCCGCCCTACCTCCCCCGCGCCGACGATGATCACGCGGGTCACGCCGATCCCCTTGGCCTGGAGGCGTGCCAGCGCGATCTTCTCCGCTCCGCGCACGATCCCCATCAGGAGGATGGTCAGCAGGCCGACCTCCACCAACATCACGCGGGAGTAGAAGCGGGGCCGGAAGACGAAGGTGATCGCCAACATCAGGACGGTCACCTTGGTCGTGGCGTTGACGACGCAGTACATCTGCTCCATCCACGAGCCCCGCCAGTGACGATAGACCCCGTCCATCACGAAGAATATGGGGAGGACGACGACGTAGAACGCCAGGAAGGGCAGGTAGGCGGAGAAGGGGGCGTGGTAGGCGACGTCCAGGAACCATCGGAGGTCGTACCGGATCCAATAGCCGCCCAGAAATCCGACGGCGATGGTCAGCAGGTCCAGGAGGACCACCCACCAGGGAGGTCGATGGCCGTTTTTGTTCATCCCCGCCCCTCCTCGGCTAGGGCCTGACGGTAGGTTGCTACGGTCTCGGCGGCGGTCTTCTCCCAGGTGAGGCGGGCCGCATGGTCAAGCCCGCGCTGCCGCAGTTCGGCGCGCAGCGGTTCGTTCGTCAGCAACTGGCGGAGCCCTTCTGCGATCGCCTCCACGTCCTCCGGGTCGACCAGCAGCGCCCCGTCGCCCGCGGCCTCCGGGAGGGCGGACCGATCGGAGGTGAGCACCGGCGTGCCGCAGGCCTGGGCCTCCACCACCGGCATCCCGAATCCCTCGTAAAGGGAGGGGTAGGCGAAAACGGTCGCTGCGTTGTACCAGTAGACCAGTCGATCGCCCGGGATGTAGCCGGGGAAGATCACCCGGTCCTTCAGGCCCAACTGCTCCACGCGGGCGAAGAGGTCGTGGAAGTACCACCCGCGGGCGCCGGCAAGGATAAGGAAAGGAGCAGG
>CAZOLN010000124.1:0-2306 GCA_964580565.1 uncultured Anaerolineales bacterium | reverse complement strand
GCAGGGCGCAGGGTGGCAAAGGCCTCGACCAGGCGGATCAGGTTCTTGCGCGGCTCCAGGGTGCCCACGTAGAGCACGAACCGCTCCGGCAGTTCCTCCTCTCGGCGAAAGGCATCGATCTCCTCCGGCGGGAGCGGGCGGAGGGCGGGGTCGACGCCGTGATAGATCACGTCGATCCTGCGCCGGTCCACGCCCAGCAGGCGGACCGTCTCCTCGGCGGCGTGTCTGGAGACGGCGATGATGCGGCGGGCGCGGCGGACGGAGGCGCGGGTGAAGGTGCGCAGGTAGAGCCGGTTGGCGGGGCGGAAGAAGTGGGGGTAGCGGAGGAAACTGAGGTCGTGGACGGTGACGACGGTGGGGCAGGGGGCCAGCAGCGGGCCGATGAAGACGGGGGCGTGGATCAGATCCACCCCGGCTTTGCGCAACGCCCACGGTTGGACGACCTGCTCCCACGCCACACGCACCGGCGGTTTCGCCGTGGGCCAGCGGGAGCGGCGAACGGCGTAGCCGTCCTCGGGGAGTCGGCTGTGCGGCCCCGCGAAGACGGTCACCTGGCACCCGGCGCGCGGCAGGTGGGCCAGCAGGTAGTATATGTACCGGTGCACCCCCGCGCTGCGGTAGGTGGGGGCGCCGGAGAGTAGGTGGGCGTTCAGGGCGATGTGCATATCTTCCACCGTCTCCGATGCACCGGCGACAACCCCAGCCGCTCCACCGCCTCCCGGTGTGCCCTCGTCGGGTAGCCCTTGTGCCGGGCGAACCCGTAGCCAGGGTACTCCTGGTCTAAAGCGGTCATCAGCCGGTCCCGCTCCACCTTAGCGACGATGCTGGCGGCGGCGACGCTCAGGCAACGGACGTCCGCCTTCGGCAGGGATCGCTGAGGGAGGTTCAGGTCGGGCAGGCGGACGTGGTCCACCACCAGCGCGTCTACCCCGCCGTCCAGTTGGGCGACGGCCCGCATCATCGCCCTCTGGGTGGCCTCGACGATCCCCAGTTCGTCTACCTCGGCGGGGGAGGCCCATCCCACGCCAACGCCCTCCGCCAGCGAGCGGATGAGGGGAAGGAGCGCTTCCCGCCGGTGGGGGGTCAACTGCTTGGAGTCGCGCACCCCGTCCAGCAAGTGGAGCAGATCGGGTCGGTCCAGGGGCAGCACCACCGCCGCCGCGCAGACCGGCCCGGCCCACGCCCCCCGCCCCGCTTCATCTACCCCCGCCACATGGACGTATCCGGCGGCGACCAGAGAGAGTTCTTCGCGCAGATCGGGCACCGTCACGTATCCCGCATCACGTACCGGTATCGTACACCCCCAGTCGCCCGTTCCGTCGGATGCGGAAGACCTCCCGCAGCATGTTGATCGAATCCCGCACCGGGTGGACGCGGCTTCCCTCTCCATAGTACCAGTTGATGGGCACCTCGACGATCCGGTACCCCCGCCGGAGGGCGATGTAGAGCACCTCCACGTCGAAGGCCCAGCCGTCGATCCGCTGGACGCTGAACAGATCGCGGGCCACTTCCCGGCGGAAGCACTTGAACCCGCACTGGGTGTCCTGGATCCCCGGGACCGCCAGCCATCGGACGATGAGGTTGAAGACCCGTCCCATCACGTGGCGGTACCAGGGCTCGTTGTACCGGACCGCGCCGGGGGCCTCGCGGGAGGCGATGGCGATGTCGTAGTCGGAGAGGGCGGGGGGGAGGAACTTGGCGACCTCTTCGATGGGCATCGCCAGGTCGGCGTCGCAGATGAAGAGGTACTCCCCGCGTGCTTCCATCATCCCCTTGCGGACCGCCGCTCCCTTTCCTCGGATCGGCTGGTGGAGGAGGAAGAGGTTGGGATGGTCGGCAGCCATCTCCTGCACGATCTGGGCCGTGCGGTCGGTGCTGGCGTTGTCCACCACCAGCACTTCGACCGGATACGGCTGTGCCTCAGCGAAAATCAGCACCTGCGGGAGGGTCACCGGCAGGCGCTGCTCTTCGTTGTAGGCTGGAATAACGATGGTCAGAAAAGGTTGGTCCGACTTTATGGTTCCACCTCGCTTCCACTACGAGTTGTCCAGCGCGGCGGTATGATACCCGTTTTACCCTCTTTCGTCAACCTGGCTCAATATCTGTTCCAAATAGGCCCGGTCCACGGTCCGGCTCCGCTGGACCGACTTGCGTTTGCGAAGCATCCTCGGAACACCCAGCAGTCCGGCCAGCATCCCCCGCAGCCGGGCCCGCGCCGCCGCGCCGCGCCAGGCCCGCAGCGCTTCCCAGGCCAGGCGGAACTGGGCCTTCAGGATCGCCCGCCAGTGGGCCCGCCAGAGGTCGCC
>CAZOLN010000123.1:0-7755 GCA_964580565.1 uncultured Anaerolineales bacterium | reverse complement strand
GATCTGACCGAACGGCGGGTGTGGGACGAGCCGCTGGACGAGGAATGGGCGCGCCAGTTCGTGGGCGGGAGCGGGCTGGCGGCGCGGATCCTCTACGAGATGGTGGACGGCCACACCGATCCCCTGGGGCCGGAGAACCCCCTGGTTCTGATGACCGGCCCGTTGGTCGGCACGCCGATGCCCTCGGCGGGGCGGCTCTCCGTCTGCGCCCTCTCGCCGCTGACCGGGATCTGGGGCGAATCGAACACCGGAGGCTTCGTCGGCCCTGAACTCCGCTTCGCCGGGTACGACGGGGTCGTCATCACCGGCCGGGCCGACCGCCCCGTCTGGCTCTCCATCGTCGAGGGCCGGGCCGAACTCCACGACGCGGCCGACCTGTGGGGGGCCGACGCCTACGAGACCCAGGAGCGGGTGCGGGAGGCGATGGGCCAGCCCAGGGCCCGCGTCCTCTGCATCGGCCCGGCGGGCGAGCGGGGGGTCAAGTTCGCCGCCGTGATGAACGACCACGGCCGGGCCGCCGGTCGGACCGGGATGGGGGCGGTGATGGGGGCCAAGAACCTCAAGGCGGTGGCCCTGCGCGGCACGGCGAAGGTCCCCGTGGCCGACCCCGACGGCCTCAAGGAGGTGGTGCGGGAGATCAACGCGAACGTGGACGAGGATATGGCGGCGATGGCCCTGCGGCTGGCCGGGACCGCCGGGTACGTCGATATGGCGCTGATGTACGGCGACCTGCCCATCCGGTACTACCAGCAGGGGGAATGGGAACCGGCCGGCAACCTCTCCGGCGTCCTCCTGGCCGACCGGTACCTGACGCGGAGCACCGCCTGCTACCGCTGCCCCATCGCCTGCGGCCGGGAGACCCGCGCGCCGTCCTACGGGCTGGAGAAAGTGGACGGCCCGGAGTACGAGACCCTGGGCGCGCTGGGGAGCCTGCTGATGATCGACGACCTGGAGGCGGTGATCTACGCGGGCCACCTGTGCAACCTGTACGGGCTGGACACCATCAGCACCGGCTGCACCATCGGGCTGGCCTGCGAGATGTTCGAGCGGGGGGTCCTTACCCCGGCCGACGCCGACGGCCTCGAGATCCGCTACGGCGACGCGGCGATGGCCCATCGCCTGATCGAGATGATCGCCCGTCGGAAGGGGTTCGGCGACCTGCTGGCGGAGGGAAGCGCGGCGCTGGCGGAGCGGTTCGGCGTGCCGGAACTGGCGGCCGTCGTCAACCGGCTGGAGGTGCCGATGCACGACCCCCGGGCCTTCGTCGGGATGGCGGTGACCTACGCCCTCTCGCCCCGCGGGGCGTGTCATATGCAGGGGGATATGTACGGGGTGGACACCGGACAGGGACCGCCGGTGGAACTGGGGATCATCCCCGGAGATCGGTTCGACGACTCCGAGGAGAAGGGCCGCATCGCCGCCCGACAGCAGGCGTGGCGCAACCTCTACAACGGGATGATCCTCTGCCAGTTCCAGAACCCCGGCGTGGAGCGGGTGCTGCGGGCGCTCAACGCGGTCACCGGCTGGGACCTGGAACCGGAGGACCTGCTGCGGCTGGGCAAGGGGATCGTCACCCTGAAGCGACGGCTGAACCTCCGCCGGGGCCTCACCCGCGAGAACGACCGGCTACCCGACCTGCTGATGCGGCCGCTGGCAGAGGGAGGGACCGAGGGCACCGTCCCGGACCTGGATCGCCTTCTCGCCGGGGCCTACGCCGAGTTCGGATGGGATCCGGAGACCGGGGAGCCGGTGGACTGAGGGCCCGGCGACAGGATTTACGCGGTTTCACCACGGAGACACAGAGAGCACAGAGGAACCTTTGGGAACTTGGAGAAACTCTGCGCCCTCCGTGTCTCCGTGGTTTTCCCCTTAGCGGCTGTAGGTGCCCATCAGTTCCGCCTGGCCCAGGATGTGGCCCTCCATCGCCTGCAGGACGTCCCCTTTGGCGGCCCCGCTGGGCAGGTCGAGGGTTGTATCCAGGGCGTAGAGGCGGAAGAAATAGCGGTGGGTGCCGCCGGGCGGGCACGGGCCGCCGTACCCCAACCGCCGCCAACTGTTCTGCCCGTGGCGGCCACCCTGGGGCGGCTCGGCGTCGGGCGGGACCCCCTCGGGCAGCGAGCGGACGTCGGCGGGGAGGTCGAACATCACCCAGTGGTCCCAGGTCCCCATCGGCGCGTCCGGGTCGTCCATGATGAGGGCGAAACTGACCGTTCCCGCAGGCGGCTCGGTCCACTCCAGCGGCGGCGAGACGTCCTCCCCGTCGCAGGTGTAGCGGCGGGGGACCGGCTCTCCATAGTCGAACGCCGGACTCTTCAGTTCGAAGGCCATCGCTTCCCCTCCTTCCTCGGGTGGCTGCACCTCCTCAGGGGTTGGCGCTTCTTCGGTCGGCCGCACCTCCTGGGGGGGCTGGGTCTCTTCCGGAGGTTGCGCGGGTCCTGCACAGCCAACGACGATCAGGACCAGGACCCCAATCCAGATCAGCGAAGACCACTCCTTTCCCATTTTCCCCTCTCTCCATAGTGGCTCTTTCCATACCGGTAGAGCCGGAGTCATCGGGAGAGCATCTACCGGCGGCGGGAGTGCTTCCACTCCCATAGGGCGCGCAGACCTTGGTTGACTGCTTCCAGGTCGAAGGCTTCGGGGTCGAACTCTTCGCCGATCCACTCCAGGTAATCCTCGTGCTCCGGATGATCGGGGTCCTGGATCGCCTCCAGGAAGTTGTAGTACCCCCAGATACCTCCCACGTCCTCGGGCGGGCAGGCCCGCTTGCCTTTGATGCAGACCGGGTAGAACTGCTCCGGTTCGGGTGGAAGGATCTTCTCTACAAGGATCTGGTGGAGCCAGCTATCGCCGAAGTCGTACTCGTAGCGGAACTTGAAACCCTCACGGGGTGCGATCTGGCGCAGCGTCACCTCCCGTTCATCGTGCATCTCGAACCCGTAGTCCGGATGGGGCTCGCCGTAGTACTCCCCTTTCACGATGAACTGGTGAAGGTGGTAGTTTTCCCAACCCATCGCCACCTGGATGATGTCGTGCAAGTCTGCCAATGTGATGTCGTCGGGCACCAGAAGTCGCCTCCAGATGGGCGGATGACTGTCCTCCAGCATCACTTTGATCTGGTAAACCACGCCGGGTGTAGCTGCCTTCATATCACTCCTCCTCAACTTACCAGAACCGCTCGAACCGCTCCCGCTTCGCCTTGCAGATGGGACAGACGGCGGGGGGCTGCTCCCGGGCGCAGAGGTAGCCGCAGACGCGGCAGCGCCAGACGGGAAGGGGCGGCTCGACTCCGGGGCGGGCGGGGGCGCGGGCGGGCTGATCCTGAGGACGTTGCCCCTTCGGCGGGCGGCGTTCCGGCACCGGCCGGACCTCCCGCTCGCCCCGCAGGACCTCGTCGGAGACGTAGAGGGCGCAGTAGCAGGCCCCCCAGTCGACCAGATCGGCATCCCGGTAGTCGCAGGGACAGATGATGTCCAGATCCTCCTCCTTGACCCCGGCCGCCAACCGGCACGGGCAGGCCCAGTAGCCGTACCGCTTTTCGTTGATCAGCAGCCCCTCGATCAGTTCGAAGACAAACTCGCGGTCGGGGTTGAGGTGATAACCCGTGGCCTCCGCCTCCCGGTGCAACCGCTCGTAAAGCGATTCGATTTCCTCCCGCGATACCGCGATCTCCTCGCTCATAGTCCCAACGCCTCCCTGATCTCCCCCGGCCGGTAGCCGATCACCGCCCGCTTGCCGTCGATGACGAGGGTGGGAAACGAGGTGGAGGGATTCCAGCGTCCCACCTGGTTCAGCACCTCCTCCCGTTCCTCACCCTGAATCAGGTCGACATAGACGAAATCGAAGGCTACGTCCAGTTCCTCCAGAAGCCTGCGCGTCCTCCTGCACCAGCCGCAGGTGGAGAGGCCGTAGAACATCACGTGGTGCTCGTCGTTCGAACCGGGCACACTTCCTCGGGGTTCCATCCAACCTCCTACTGCTTCGCCCCGCATTCGGGGCAGAACTTGGCCGTGGCGGGGACCTTGGCGCCGCAGTTGGGGCAGTGCTTCTCGGCCCGAAGCGGCTTCCCGCACTCGGCGCAGAACTTGCCGCCGGGGACCGCCGCCCCGCAGTGGGGGCAGGTCACGGTGATGGTCTCCTTAAGACGGGCAGCGTCCACATAGTCTATCGCCTCGGCCTTCTCCTGGGCGTCGGCCACGGCGGCCTCCGCCTGGATCGCGGAGAGTTCCTCCTCCAACGCGGGGGCGCAGTCCTTGCACAGCCCCCGCCGCACGTTCCAGCAGTCGTCGTCGACCCACTGGCCGCATCGGCGGCACTTGTGGAAGTGGGGCCGCGCCTCCTCGACAGCGCGGGTGAACGCCGCGTCGTGCGCCTTCTCCCAGGCCACCGAGTGGACCGTGTCGGCGACCTCCGCCGCCCGGCCGAAGATCCCGCCCAGGAGGCCGCTCGCCGCCTCCAGCGCCTCGGAGATCGTCCCCGTCGCCAGCGGCTCGAAGCGGGTCCGGTAGCCGTTGCCACACCGATCGCAGTAGAACTCGAACTGGAAACCCCGCTCCGTGCTGAGGTCGTCGTAGTTGCGAGTGAACTCGATCAGCGCCATCGGCCACCCCCTACGACTTCTGGCCCACCTGAGGGTCGATGTTGCCGGGCCCGCCGCACTCGGGGGTGTAGCAGGTCACATCGATGAAGGCACACTTTTCGTTACAACTGGGGCATTGCTCCGGGGGACCAGCGGCCTGCAGCGTGTAGCCGCAGTTGGAACACTTCCACCAGGTTTGGATTTCTTCGGACATCGCACCTTCCTCCTTCCTCGTTACTCATTGCTGGTTACCGGTCACACCGCCCCGTGGATCGGGATGCGCGCTCCGTTGCACCGGTGATGACGACCACCCGCCCCGACAACCCGCCTTCTTCCATCCCCGCCCCCTCTCGGCCCGTCTGAATTTTTCTGCAGAGACGCAGAGGCCGCGGTGTTTCACAGAGCCATCCCAATCCCTCGGCGCTTCTCCGCGCCCTCTGCGTCTCCGTGGTTACAAAAAAATCCGCACCCTATCGCTGGATGCGGATCGTCCAAACGTCCCCTTCCTGCTCGACCTCCAGGAGTTTCAGCCCTAGGGCCCGCACCGCCATCGGGATCTCTTCTTTGGAGGCCTCGTGGGTGCCGATGACGACCACCACATCGCCCGGCTTGGCCTCTCGCAACGCCTTTCGGGTCTCCACCAGGGGGATGGGGCAGTTCTTCCCGCACACATCCACACGGATCTCCCGCCCGGCACATTCGGGGTCCCGCACATCCACCTCGATCTCCGGCATCCCACCCTCCTTATTCCGTGAACTCCACAACGACCTCGTTTACGTCCCACCGGGGCTCCAATTTGTCGACGATGTCCTCTTTGATGGCCGCGGCGAACTGGTGATCCTCCGGCAGATCCAGCACCACGCGAACGACGCCGTCCTTGACCTCGACATCCTTGACCAGGTTGCTGCGGACGATGTCCAGCCCGACCACCGGATTGACCACCCGCTTGAGCCGTTTCTTGACCAGTTCCACCGTGGTCGGTTTACGCTCTTTGACCAGGCCGTGCTTCTCCTCGTAATTTTCGATCGCGGCCCGCAGGCCGTCGATGGCGAGGACGGAGCAGTGGACCTTGATCGGGGGCAGGCCGCCGAGCGCCTCCGATGCGTCCTTCCAGGTCAGTTTCTTGGCCTCCTCGATGGTCTTGCCCTTCGCCAACTCGGTGATGATGGAACCGGTGGCGATGTTGGAGGCGCACCCGTAGGACTCGAACTTGATGTCGGTGATCACGTGGGTCTCGGGATCGACTTTGAGATACACAGCGACCATATCCCCGCAGGCGGGGCTCCCCTCGACCCCCTTGGCATCGGCGTCTTCGATCCGCCCCACGTTGCGAGGGTTGCGGAAGTGCTCCATTACGATCGCGCTGTACGGTAGCGGCATACCTTACCTCCTCACGAGACACGGAACACGAAATTCTGTCACGTGTTGCGTGTTATTCCTTTCCCAGCGGACTGATCCTTCTCAACTCCGCCACTACTTCCTTGATCGCTTCCACCACCGCATCCACGTCCTCCTCCTTGTTATAGCGGCCGAAGGTGAAGCGGACCGAGCCGTGGGCCCGTTCGTGGTTGCCGCCGATGCCCAGGATGACGTGGCTGGCCTCCAGCGACCGGCTGAAGCAGGCCGACCCGGTGCTGACGGCGAAGCCGCGCATATCCAGGTGGAGAAGGAGGGACTCTCCCTCCACGAAGCGGAAGGAGACGTTGGCGTTATGCGGGAGGCGGTGGACCGGATGGCCGTTCAGGACGGTGTGCGGGATCTCGTTGAGCAGCCGCTCCAGGAGTCGGTCCCGCATCGCCTGCAACCGGGCCGTCTCCTCCGGCGTGACCAACTCCACCGCTTTGGCGAACCCTATCGCGCCGGGGATGTTCTCCACCCCCGGCCGCAGATCGAACTCCTGGTACCCCCCGTCCATCCACTTGCGGATGGGGGTCCCCTTCCGCACGTACAGCCCGCCGATCCCCTTGGGACCGTGGATCGTGTGGGCGGAGACGGTGATCAGGTCCACCGGCACCTCCCGCACGTCCAGCGGGACGCGGGGGAAACTATGGGTCGCATCGGTGTGGAAGAGAGTGCCCTTCTCTTTGCAGATCTCGGCGATAGCCTTCACGTCCTGCAGGGTCCCGATCTCCTGGTTGGCGGCCTGCACCGAGACCAGGATCGTCTCGTCGGTGATGGATTCCCGCAGGTGGTCCAGATCGACCCGCCCCGTCTCATCCACCTGCAGGTGGGTCACCCGGAACCCCTGCCGCTCCAAGGTGCGTGCGCTGTGGAGGACCGGGAAGTCCTCGATAGGGCTGATGACGATGTGGCGGCCCTTCTTCTCCCCCAGCGCCAGCGCCACTCCTTTGATCGCCAGGTTGCTGGACTCGGTGCTGCCGGAGGTGAAGATGAACTCCTCCGGGTTGGCCCCCAGCGCGCGGGCAATCTGCGCGCGGGCCGTATCCAGCGCGTCCCGCGCTTCGATGCCCAGGGAGTAGCCGAACTGGGAGGTGGCGACGGCGTAGAGGTCGAAGAAGTACGGCCTCATCGCCTCCAGGACCCGCTCGTCCATCCGCGTCGCGGCGGCGTTGTCCAAATACACGGCGGTCTCGAACACGGCTTCCTCCCTCTCTCATCGATCTTTCCATCCCGGAACGGGAAGACCCTCCCGACGCCTTGCACCACACACCCTGTTCGTCACCCCACCCCTACGTCTTCCCATTTCCGTTGGCATAATTGTACCACACCCGACCAATAAAGTCAATGATCTTCTGAAATATTGCGGCTGTATCCGCCTGTCCCTGCGAGGCAGCCCCCGCATCCATCGGGCTGATGCGGGCGCCTGAGGCACCCCGCCGTCCACATCCCGGTCGGCGGCAGCGCGCGGTTACTGTATCAGAGGCGGGATAGGATGTCAAGTGAAGCGACTTTCAGCGCCCGCAACGGTTTGACAGGAGAGAGGGGACAGCGAATCCTGAACGAATGATCAAGGGATGTCCGAACTCGCACTCAAACCCCGGCAGGGCTCATCTTGCCAAAAAGGTCAAATCCGTTATAATAAGGACCGCGTCGGGGCGTAGCGCAGTTCGGTCAGCGCGCACGGTTCGGGTCCGTGAGGTCAGCGGTTCAAATCCGCTCGCCCCGACCAGGGCGCGCACGGTCACGTCGGTTCGACAGGCCGTGCGCGTTTTGTT
>CAZOLN010000122.1:0-7810 GCA_964580565.1 uncultured Anaerolineales bacterium | reverse complement strand
TGTACTGGAACGGCGAGTCGGGGTGGAAGACCTCGTTGACGATGTTGTTGGCGTCGGCGTAGTCCATCACCCAGCCCATCCGGTAGGCGTTGTAGGTGCACTGCGCCCCAAGCCCTTCCTCCTCCGGCGTCACCACGACGGGGACGGTCACCTCGACCTCCTTGATCTCCGGAGGAACGGTCACCACCACCGTCTGAGGGGTCTGTGGCTGGCACGCGGTGATCAGCATCGCGGCGAGCACCACGACACCTGCCAGAAGGTACCACGTCCGGGTTTTCATTTTCTCCTCCTTACTCCTCTAAAAGATTTACTGTCCGACAGACACTGTACATTCGTCACTTGCCTCATCGAGGCCGTCCTGCTCTGCCCGATACCATCACCTCCTTTCCCAAAGGCTAGGCGCTTCCGTCTCGCTTACGCGATGACAGGCTACCCAATGGCCCGGTTTCACCTCTCGGAACTCCGGCTCCTCTTCGAAGCACACGTCCATCGCCACCGGGCACCGGCTGTTGAAGTTGCAACCCTTCGGCGGATTGGCCGGGCTGGGGATGTCCCCCTCCAGGATGATCCGCCGCCGTTTCTCCTCGACCTCGGGGTCGGGCACCGGCACCGCGCTCATCAACGCCTGGGTGTAGGGGTGGAGCGGGTTGAGGTAGATCTCGTCCCGATCGGTCAACTCTACGATCTTGCCCAGGTACATCACCGCCATCCGGTCGCTGATGTGACGGACCATGCTCAGGTCGTGGGCGATGAAGAGATAGGTCAACCCCAACCGATCCTGCAGGTCCTCCAAGAGATTGACCACCTGGGCCTGGATCGAGACGTCGAGGGAGGAGATCGGCTCATCGCAGACGATGAAATCGGGGTTCAGGGCCAAGGCGCGGGCGATGCCGATCCGCTGCCGTTGGCCGCCGGAGAACTCGTGGGGGTACCGGTTGACGAAGTACGGGTTCAGGCCCACCATCCGCAGCAGTTCCTGCACCCGCTCCGTCTTCTCCTTGCCGTGGGCCACGCCGTGTACCTCCAGCGGCTCGGCGATGATCGACCCCACCGTCATCCGCGGGTTGAGCGAGGCGTAGGGATCCTGGAAGATCATCTGCATCCGCCGGCGCATCCGGCGCATCTCCTCGCCCTTCAGGTTGAAGAGATCCACGCCGTCGAAGATCACCTGCCCGTCGGTCGGCTCATAAAGGCGCAACATCGTCCGACCCACGGTCGTCTTCCCGCTGCCCGTCTCTCCAACCAGCCCCAGCGTCTCTCCCTTATAAATATCGAACGAAACATCGTCCACCGCTTTAATATCGCCGACATGGCGCTGGATGATGACCCCTCGGGTGATGGGGAAGTACTTCTTCAGGTGGCGGACCTGAACCAGGGGCACTCTCTCGGCGGCCATTACTTTTCCCTCCCAGCGATGTGTTCCCACCGCCAACAGGCCACGAGGTGCTGGTCCGCCCCGTCTGCCTCCTCCAGCGGTGGCATGGCTTCCAGACACTTATCGACGGCATAGACGCACCGGGCCGCGAACGGGCACCCCGGCGGCAGGTCGATCAGGTCCGGCGGCAGGCCGGGGATGGAGGCCAGTTTCGTCCCCGGCGGTTCGTCGAGGCGGGGCAGCGACCCCAGGAGCCCCTGGGTGTAGGGGTGGCGGGGTCGCTTGTAAATGTCGTATACGCTTCCCCGCTCGACGATGTAGCCCGCGTACATCACGTTGACCTTCTTGGCCAGCCCGGCAACCACGCCCAGATCGTGCGTGATCCACATCACCGCCATACCCAACTGCTCCTGCAGCCGCTTCACCAGATCGACGATCTGGGCCTGAATGGTGACGTCCAACGCCGTCGTCGGCTCATCGGCGATGAGGAGTTTGGGGTTGCAAGAAAGGGCCATCGCGATCATCGCCCGCTGGCGCATCCCACCAGAGAACTGATGCGGGTAATCGTCCAGCCGCTGGCGTGCCTCCGGGATACCGACCATCGTCAGCAACTCAGCGGCCCGCTCCCGCGCCTGCTGTTCGTCCATCCCCTGGTGCAACTTCAACGCCTCCACAATCTGGAAGCCGACCGTGTAGACCGGGTTGAGCGAGGTCATCGGGTCTTGGAAGACCATCGCGACCTCCGCGCCCCGGACCTTATGCATCTCGTTCTCGCTGACCTTCAGCAGGTCGCGCCCGTTGAACCACACTTCCCCCTCTTCGATCCGACCTGGGGGGCTGGGGATCAGCCGCATAATGGAGAGGGCGTGGACCGATTTGCCACACCCGCTCTCGCCAACGACTCCCAACGTGTCCCCTTCTTCCATCGAGTAGGAGATACCGTTGACCGCGTGCACGACCCCGTCGTCGGTGTAGAAGCGGACGACCAGGTTCTTGATCTCCATCAAAGTTCCCATAAAACGCTCCTCGTAGAGTGATCCCGTTTTCCATAAGAACCCACGCCCGCCTCAGATGGATGTCAGCAAGCCCCTGCTCACCATCCGAAGCGGAGGGTCATCAACGTCACGACATCGGGGAACAGGAACATCCCCAGCCCAAACCTCCCCGACAGGGCCTCCTCCCGCCCAAACGGAGGGCTCGCCACACGCGCCGCCAAAAGGGCGGAGGCCCATCGTCCTCCTCCCTGGGGATAAGTCCTGTACCTCCTCACCTCCCGCCGGATCCGCCGCCAAACGCGGGAAGGCGGCCTGACCCCTGCAAACCGCGCCTGCAACGCCTCCATCACCATCCGGTCGAGCAGTTCGGAGGAGGAGAGGTCACGTGAACTCATACACCACTCCAGCGACAGGGAGCCTCCCCTCAAGGGCTCCCTTCAAAAACCGCCGGGCGTAGTGAAGCCTCGACTTCACCGTCCCTTCCGGAATCCCCAGAATCTCCGCTATCTCCTTCAGGCTCAGTTCCTCAAGATAGAACAAGACCACGACGACGCGATGTCCAAGCGGCAACTGCGTGATGGCCTGCCGGATCGCTTCCCAGGTCTCCTGCTGCTCCACCCACTGCTCTGGCAGGAGGTGAAGGGAGGCAACCAGCCCCTCCAGCACCCCGTCAAACGTTCCCTCCTGCCGTCTGCGTTGTCTTTTGACCCAGGTATAACTCAGGTTGACCGCCACCCGGTAGAGCCAGGGATGCAACGGGACATCGGTCCGCATCCGGTGAGCATGGGTGAACAGCCGAAGGAAGCATTCCTGCAGAATGTCCTCCGCCGCTCCCCGGTCCCGGGTGATCGCCAGCGCCGTCCGATAGATGCTGGTCTTGTATTTCTCGTACAGTTCGCCTAGCGCGTCAACGTCCCCTTCGCGCAGGCGAAGAATCAGAGGGCCGTCGGGGTGATGGACCGCCATACACGCCCCTTATATATACCCTTCCCGGGCGGAAAGGTTCACCTCTTCTTCTCCTCCCGCAGCCGCGCCAGAAACTCCCGATCCTCCGGCGTCAACCGTGCCTTTTCCAACAGGTCAGGTCTACGCTCCCAGGTCCGCCGCAACGCCTGCTCCCTCCGCCACCGCGCAACGGCGGCGTGATCGCCGGACCGAAGCACCTCCGGCACCTTCCACCCCCGAAAGACGGCGGGGCGGGTATAGTGAGGGTACTCCAGGAGCCCCCGGGCGTGGGAGTCTTCGAAAACCGCCCCGGGATCCCCCAGCACCCCGGGTAGGAGCCGGGTGACCGCGTCGATGATCACCATCGCCGCCAATTCCCCCCCGCTGAGCACGTAGTCGCCGATGGAGATCTCGTCGGTGACCAGATGCTCCCGCACCCGCTCATCCACCCCCTCGTACCGACCACAGATGAGGACCAATCGGGGGTGACGGGCCAACTCCATCGCTACCTCCTGGGTGAAGAGCCGCCCCTGGGGGGTAAGCAGGATCACCGGCACGCCCTCTTCCCCGCCGAGGATGGATTCCACAGCGGCGAAGATCGGCTCCGGCTTCATCACCATCCCCCCGCCCCCTCCGTAAGGGGTGTCGTCGGTGGTGCGGTGGCGGTCTGTCGCGTAATCTCTCAGGTTGTGAAGGTATATGGAAACAATACCCCGCTCCCGGGCCCGCTTGATGATACTCTCTTCAAGAGGGCCGGTAAACATCCCCGGGAACAGGGTCACCACATCGAATCGCATTGCCACGCAGGGATATTCTAGCACAATAGTCGGGGCAAGGCAAGCAAGAGCCAGGATCAACCAGGGCTCCTTTTGACTTCCGCGAACCTTGATGCTATACTCCAGACGCTGGACGTCATAGGGTTCCCATCAGGCGGAGGAGGGTATGGGCCAAGAGCCAACGGCCTGGGACTACCTCTTCGTCAGCGACCTCCACCTTTCCCTGGGCTACGATCCGGAGCGCCGGACCTACCACCCCCGGGAGGACTTCTTCTTCGACGAAGCTTTCTTCCGCTGGCTCCGCTGGGCCGACGGAACGCGCGCCCCCGGGCGCCGATGGGAGTTGGTCCTCATCGGCGACGTTTTCGACTTCCTCCCGGTGGACGAGGCGATCCATACAGCCTACATCCAAGAGCAAGACCGCCGTCACCAAGAAGGGGTCCTGGACACACCGGAGCAGGCCGTCCAATACTGGCTCCGCCGGTTCGGCGAGCCGGTCCCCAAGGACCCGATAGCCCTGCGGGTCCAGCGGCTCCTCTTCGAAGAGGACCTGCTGGCGGGGCGGGTCCATCTGGCCCCCCTCCCCCCCGACGAGGCTGCGGCCCTGGCGGCCGAACCTCCCCCTATCCCAGGGTGGGCGGTCCGCCTCTTCGAGGCCCATTACCCCGAAAGCGCGCCCGGCGTCGAACGGGAGCGGCTCATCCTCCGGCCGGGCCCCCCGCGCCCCCTGACCGCCCTGGGAGTGACCCCGGAGGAACGCCCTCTCCCCACCGAGTCCCGCCCCGACGAGCCGTTCGAGCGGCGGTACGGCTTCCTCCCCACGCCGGAGCGAAGCGCGGACCGGATGGAGTCGATCTACCGGGGCCATCCCCTCTTCTTCCGCAGCCTGGCCTGGTTCGTCGGCCGAGGCCACCGGGTGGTCTTCCTCCGAGGGAACCACGACCTGGAACTGTTCTGGCCCCTGGTGCAGGAGCGGATCCGGGAGTACATCGCCCGCGAGTATCCCGCCGCCTTCGGCCTGGACGAAGGCACACCGCTCCCCGAGGGGTTCTTGGATCGCATCCGCTTCCGCCCCGGCTGGTTCTACTACCGCCGGGGGGTCTTCTACGCGGAACACGGCAACCAGTACGAATCCCTCAACGCCTGCACAAACCCCATTCGTCCCCTTCTTCCCCGCGACGATGGATACCTCAACCCGCCGGTGGGCAGCCTGGGCGTGATCTGCTTCCACAATCACCTGGAGGACCGGTTCCCGGAGTGGGAGAACCGGGGGGCATACGGCGTGGTCCTTCTGGAGTTGCTCCGTCGATACCCCATCGAGATGATCGGGCTGCTCCTCCGCCACAGCGGGGACTTCCTGCGGATGGCACGGCGGCTGTGGCGGGCGGGTCAGGCCGGGGACCCCGGCCCCACAGAGGAGGACATCACCCGGTACGCGGAGATGGTCGGTTTGGATCCAGGGACCGTGCGAGCGATCCACCACGAAGGGGCCGTTCCCCTCCTGGCCCGCAGGCTCCTGGCGTGGTTCCTCTTCAGCCCAGCGGGGCACGTCCTGAAAGGGATGCTGCTTCTCCTCCTGGGCGGGTTGACCCTTGGCCTCCTCGGCGCGTGGTACCTGCTAGTCACCCCGGCGCTGGCGTCGTTGATCCCGGCTGGATTCCTCTCCGCCACAGCGGGGCCTGCGGTCCAACTGCTGACCAAACTGCTCCTCTGGCTCCTCCCTCCCCTCCTCTACCGAGCCCTCCACCGGAGAACGGCCGGGCGGGAGGGGGAGCCGTTTCTATGGAAAGCGGCCTCTCGGCTCCACGCCCACCTGAAAGGGATGGACCCCGACCTCCGGTTCTACATCTTCGGCCACGACCACCGGCCGAGTGCCCGACTGGTGGAGCGTCGGAGGGACGGTCGTCACGTTTACTACCTGAACACCGGCACCTGGACCCCTGTCTTCGCCGAAGGGACACGCCGCCTGCGAACGCTGGGGGCAGAGGTGGAGTTCACTTTCCTCCGGCTGGTGAGGCGAGAGAACGGCTACGAGGCCGACCTCCTCCGCTGGAACGACGAGGCGGGTCGGCCAGAACAAGAGGTGCTGATCGGCAAGAGCAACCCCAAGTAACTTCGAGGAGGGAAAAGAATGGCCATCAAGTTCCCGTCCGACGAGTGGATCAAGGAACTGAGCCGGTTGCTGAACGAGAGCGAATCGTACGAGCGATCGGCCAAAGACTGGGAGGGAGACTTCATCTTCGTCGTCGAGCCGGACGAGACGTACCCGGAGACCGCCTACCTGTTCCTCGCCCTCTACCACGGCAAGAGCCCCGGCGCGGCGATGGTCAGCAGCCTCGACGAGCGGGAGGCGGAGTTCGTCATCAGCGCCCCCTTCAGCACCTGGCGACAGGTCATCGAGGGGAAACTGGACCCCATCCAGGGGATGATGACCCGCAAGTTGAAACTGAAGGGGAATATGATGAAGATTATGCGGTATCCCAAGGCCGCGAAGGAGATTGTGTCCTGCTGCGCCAAGATTCCCACGGACTTTGGTGATTAACAGCCGGAAGCGGGGAAGCGGGGAAGCGAGGGGTAAGAGCGAGGAGGCAGGGGCTTATGTGGTACTTCGTCTCTCCTCAGGTGGTGTTCGGCGAGGGGGCGCTGGACGCGCTGGATGAGATCCAGGGCAAGCGCGCCCTCATCGTGACCGACGGAACCCTGGTCGAACTGGGGCTGGTGGAGCGGGTGACCTCCCACCTGGCGCGGGCGGGGATCGAGACGCACCTCTTCGCCGAGGTGGAGCCGGACCCCAGCGTGCCGACGGTGAAGCGGGGGGCCGAGGTCGCCCGCGAGGTGGAGCCGGATTGGATCGTCGGCCTGGGCGGGGGGTCGGCGATGGACGCGGCCAAGGCGATCTGGATCCTCTACGAGCGGCCCGACCTGGAACCGGCGGAGATCAACCCCTTCGTCCCCCTCGGCCTGCGCCAGAAGGCCCGACTCATCACCGTCCCCACCACCAGCGGGACCGGCGCGGAGGTCACCTGGGCCATCGTCCTCACCGACCCGGTCGAGCAGCGGAAGATGGGGCTGGGCAACCGGGAGAACGTGGCCGACATCGCGGTGGTGGACCCGGTGATGGCGGCCGGGATGCCCCCCAAACTGACCGCCGACACGGGGCTGGACGCGCTGACCCACGCCGTCGAGGGGTTCACCTGCACCTGGCATACCGACCTGACCGACGGGCTGTGCCTCCAGGCGGCCCGGATCGTCTTCCGGTACCTCCCCCGGGCCGTGGAGGACGGGTCGGATATGGAGGCACGGGAGCGGATGCACAACGCGGCCACCTGCGCCGGGCTGGGGTTCGGCAACAGCATGGCCTCCATCGCCCACGCGATGGGCCACGCACTGGGGGCCGTCTTCCACGTCCCCCACGGCCGCGCGGTGGGGCTCTTCCTCCCCTACACCGTCGAGTTCGTCGCCCGGGAGGCACCCGACCGGTTCGCCGAACTGGCCCGGCTGCTCGGGCTGACCGACGGAGAGGGCGAACCGGCCGCCCGCGCCCTGGCCCAGGGCCTGCGCGACCTCATCCGGCGGGTCGGCAACCCCCTCTCCCTCGCCGAGGCCGGCATCGATCGGGAATCCTTCGACGGTCAACTGGACAAACTGGTGGACGATGCCTTCAACGACACCCAGATGGTCACCGTCGCCCGCTCCCCCTCCTACGAGGAACTCCGCCA
>CAZOLN010000121.1:0-7849 GCA_964580565.1 uncultured Anaerolineales bacterium | reverse complement strand
GTGGTAAACCCACAGTTTCTCGTAGATGAGGTTGAGGAGGATGGTCTGTTCCACGGTGTCCAGCCGGTCATAGCCAATGTAAGTTCGGACGAGGGAGGCATTCCGCTGCTCCACGAACCGGTTGTCATTCTTGTGGTAGGGGCGGCTGCGGGAGAGGGGGACTCCAGGGAGGCTTTCCTTCAGGAAGCGGATGAGGTGCCAGTTGATAAGTTCGCTGCCGTTGTCGGAGTGGAGTTCCTGGATGGGGAACGGGACGCGGGCAAGGATGTGGGGGAAGGCATCCTCTGAATGGGAGAACCCAGCAAACGGATGAGAGATTTGCGGTGAAGCCCGGTGACCGCTTCCATCTCATCCAGCAGGCTGGACCGCTCCTTCCGGGAAGCCTCCTTGTACCGCTTCCGCATGATCCGCAGATACTTGCGCCGCTCCGAGAAATCCATCCTGTCCTCCGAGTCCATCTCGACCTCCACCGGTAACATTATCATTTGGTGGAAGTCTACCTCTCGGTAACATTTTACGTGAGTGATAGCGTTGGCTTGACCCCCTGTTCTCCCTGCGGTATAATTACGCCGCTTCTCCGCAGAGGAGCGTTCCCGCGGAGATTCAAATTTTGTATGGGGATTGAACGATGCCGAAACGGACCTATCAGCCGAAGAAACGAAAGCGAATGCGGACTCACGGGTTCCGGGCACGGATGGCGACGCCGACCGGTCGGCGGGTCCTCAAGGCCCGTCGGCGCAAGGGGCGCCACCGCCTGACCGTGTATCGGGAATGGGCCAAGAAGTGGAACTGGAAGGAGAGCGCACAGCGACCGCGACGTAGCGCTTGAGATGGACGGAAGGGATGGAGCGCAGGTTCCGGTTGCGGCGCGCGACCGACTTCCAGCGGTTGCAGCGCGAAGGCCGCTCTTGGTCCCATCCCCTGCTGGTGTTGGTGGCCTGTCGAAACGGCCTGGACATCACGCGGGTGGGTGTTACTGCGACCCGGAAGATCGGCAAGGCCGTGCGCCGTAACCGGGCCAAGCGTCTCCTGCGAGAGGCGGCCCGGCACCTCCACCCTCGTCTGGAGCCGGGGTGGGACTTGCTCCTCATCGCCAGGCCGGAGATCCTCCAGGTGAAGGAACCCCAGGTTCGGGAAGCGTTGTCCCTCCTGGCCCGCGAGGCGGGCCTGCTGAGAGGAGGAAACGGACAGGGATGAAGGTCTTGCTGTTGGGCTTGATCCGATTTTGGCAGTTGACCTTCTCCCGCGTCCTTCCACCTACCTGCCGGTTCTACCCTTCCTGCTCCGAGTATGGCTACCAGGCCGTCGCTCGGTACGGTGCGATCCGTGGAGGGTGGTTGGCCCTCAAGCGGATCGCCCGTTGTCATCCCTTCAACCCGGGCGGCTACGACCCCGTTCCCGATCTGAAGATACCCCATTGGAAGGAGAAGAGGAAAGCGTGAAGACTCGGTGGATTCCTTGGAAGTGGACCTCGGTTCTGCTCCCGCTCCTGCTGGTCGCCTTGCTGAGCGGTTGCAGTGGGTCCGTCCGACCGACGAACTGGACCACGCTGGTGGTCGAAGGGGAGACGGTCTACGTGGCGGACCTGGAGTACGTGCGGGCGTTGGATGCCGATTCGGGCGCTGAGCGCTGGCATTACCCCGAGGAGCGAAACGGTCCGTTCTACACGGTGACCCTCCTGCCGGGAGAAGCCCTGTTCGTCACCTCTATGGAACGGGTCGGCGGTGGGTTTTTCTCCCAGCCGCAGGGGGTGCTGAGGGCGCTCAGCGTCGATGGGAAGCGGGTCCTGTGGGAGTTCACCGAGGCGAAGGGGGAGTATGTCGCGCCGGGGAGCGTCGCGGAAGGGGTCCTGGTCATCGGCAACAGCGACGGGAACGTCTACGCCCTGGACGTGGAAGACGGCTCTCCGGTTTGGGCGGAGCCGTTCCAGACCGAGGGCCGGGTCTGGTCGACGCCGTTGATCCTGTCGGACACGGTCTACATCGCCTCACTCGATCACAGCCTCTACGCGTTGGACCTGCGGACGGGGCAGGAGCGGTGGCGGTTCACGGCCGATGGCGCGATGGTCGGCCCCCCGCTCTCCCTGGGCGATCGCCTCTACATCGGTTCGTTCGACGGCCGGCTCTACGCGATCCGGCAGGCGGACGGGGGCGTGGCGTGGTCCGCCTCCTTCGACAAGGAGTACTGGATCTGGGGCTCCCCGGCCACCGACGGTGAGCGGGTCTTCGCCGCGGACGTGATGGGGAACGTCTATGCGGTAGACGCCGAGTCCGGGGCGGAACTGTGGGTGCAGGCCCTTGGGGAGTCGGTGCGGCTGGGGCTGTCCGTCGATCCGACGGGGACGTATCTGCTGGTTGCGAGCAACGCGGGCACGTTGTACGCCCTCGACCCAGACACAGGGGAGGTCCAGTGGTCCAAGCCCGAGACAGGGCAGATCGGTTCAATGGTGGTCCACGGCGATTGGGTGTACATCTCGCGTATCTATGGTGAGAAGCGTGTGCAGGCCTTCCGCATCGAGGATGGCCAGTTGCAATGGGCTTTCTCGCCTCCGGAATCTGAGTAGAAGGGGGGTAGCCCGTGTGGGAGACGCTGGTCATCAACCCGATGGTCAACCTGTTGCTGGTGTTCTACCAGGCGCTGGGGCACCAGACCATCCTGGCGATCACCGCGCTGACGCTGTTGGTTCGGCTGGCGATCCTGCCGCTGACGCTGAAGCAACAACAGGCGTCCCAGCGGATGCAGGAGTTGCAGCCGAAGTTGCAGGAGATCCAGAAGAAGTACGCGAAGAATAAAGAGAAACTGGCCCAGGAGCAGATGAAGCTCTACCAGGAGGCAGGGTTCAACCCGGCGGGCGGTTGCTTGCCGCTGCTTGTCCAGCTCCCTCTCTTATATGGGCTGTGGCAATCCATCGTCCGCACCCTGGCCGTCAACCCGCTGGAACTGCTCCGCCTTTCCCGCAACATCTACACCTTCATCCCCGGCCTGGCTGGGTTGGTCCCCCTGCAGAGCCGCTTCCTGTGGCTGGACCTGGGGCAGCCGGATCGGTATCTGGTGTTGCCGGCCCTGGTGGTGGTTACCTCGTGGTTATCCCAGAAGGTGTTGACTCCGCCCTCGCCCGACGAGCGCACGGCGGCGATGAACCAGCAGATGCAGGTGATGATGCCCTTGATGTTTGGCTTCATCTCTATCTCCTACGCGTCCGGCCTCTCCATCTACTTCATCATCTCCAACCTTGTCACGCTGGCTCAATATCTCTATATCCGCCGCCGGACCGAGGGGGACAAGAAGGGGAAATGAAATGGAATCGAGAGAGATCTTCATCGGCGCGAACGTGGACGAGGCGATCGCGGCCGGATTGACAGCCCTGGGGCTTCCTCGGGAGCAGGTTCAGGTGGAGGTGCTGGACGAGGGGAGCCCGGGGTTCCTCGGCTTGGGCGCACGGCCCGCCCGGGTGCGGGTGGTTCCGCTCGCCCCGCCTGAGCCCGTTGTCCCACCTGAGCCGGAGGTGGCGGTGACGACCGCTGTGGTCGAGCCGTCGCCGGAGGAGGAGCCGGGCCTGGAGGACGTCGCTCGGGCGGTGGTGATCGAACTGCTGGAGCGGATGGGGATCGCGGCGGAGGTCCGCACCCGTCACGCGGAACCTGAGACGGAAGGGGAGATCCCCCCGCTGATCCTGGACGTCCAGGGGGAGGCGGCCGAATCGCTGATCGGGCGCCGCGGGGAGACCTTGGCCGCCTTCCAGCACGTCGTCCGTCTGATGGTGGGGCGGCGGCTGACCGGTCGATTCAACCTGGTGGTCGACGTCAACGGGTACAAGCGGCAGCGGGAGCGGTCCCTCCGTCGCCTGGCCCGCAGGATGGCCGAGAAGGCGGTCCGTACCGGGCGGACGGTCCGCCTGGAGCCGATGCCGGCGTACGAGCGGCGGATCGTCCACCTGGCGCTGCGCGACCATCCGGACGTGACGACGGAGAGCATCGGGGAGGGGAGGCGCCGCCGGGTGACCATCATCCCGCGCAGGTAGGGACGGGGCTTGCCTCGCCATCCCGCCAGGGTCGGGACCGGTGCGGTATCTGGCGATCGGCCACGTGACGCGGGATCGGACGCCGGATGGCGGGTTCACCGTCGGCGGCACCGTCACGTATGCGGCACGGACGGCCCAGGCCCTGGGTTGCCGGGTGTGGATGGTCACCAGCGCGGCGGACGATCTTGACCTGAGCACTGTCCTTTCCGGGGTGGTCATCCACCGAACCCGTTCAGCCGTCACGACGACCTTTGAAAACCGATATACGCCGGAGGGACGGACGCAGGTGGTCCGGTCCGTCGCCAGGCCGTTGACCCCGGAGGCGGTTCCGCCCTCGTGGCGGGAGCCGGACATCGTCCACTTGGGGCCGGTGGCCCGGGAGTGCGATCCGTCTCTGGTCGACCTGTTCCCTGGGGCTTTCGTTGGCCTGACCCCCCAGGGGTGGATGCGTCGCTGGGATCGGGACGGACGGGTGTCGCCGGCGGCGTGGGAGCAGGCCGAAGCGCTTCTCCCCCGCGCCGACGCGGTGGTGGTCAGCGAGGAGGACGTCGCCGGGGACGAAGCGGTGATCGCCCGCTGGGCCAGGCAGGCCCGCATCCTGGTGGTCACGCAGGGGCCGGCGGGTTGCACCCTGTACGTCGAGGGCGCCGCGGAGCAGGTGCCCGGCTTCCCGGCCGTCGAGGTCGACCCCACGGGAGCAGGGGACATCTTCGCCGCCGTGTTCTTCGTCGAACTGCGGCGGGGCTGTCCGCCGTTGGGGGCGGCCCGCCTGGCGAACTGCATCGCGGCGGTCTCGGTGACCCGTCCGGGCTTGGATGGCACGCCGACCCGAGAGGAGGTCGCCCGCTGCCGGGCGGTGGTGTGTGAGGGCAGAGGTGAGCGTGATCTACGCGTTGGCCAACCAGAAGGGGGGCGTGGGTAAGACCACGACCGCGGTGAACCTGGCCGCGTACCTGGCCCATTGGGGGTTGCGGGTGCTGGTGGTGGATATGGACCCCCAGGCCAACGCGACCCTCAGCCTGGGTGTGGAGCGGCGGGACGCGCGGGTGACGACCTACGAGGTCCTGGTCCAGGAGAAGCCCCTGCGCGAGGCGGTCGTCTCCACCCGCTGGCCGCGGCTGGACCTGGCACCCAGTTCCGCCCGTCTGGCCGGAGCGACGGTGGAACTGATCGGGATGCTGGCCCGGGAGCGACGGCTCCAGTGGGCGCTGGAGCGGCTGGACACGCGGTACGATTACGTCCTGATCGACTGCCCGCCCAGCCTGGGGATCCTGACCATCAACGGGCTCACCGCGGCGCAGGATGGGGTGATCATCCCGGTCCAGTGCGAGTTTCTGGCACTGGAGGGGCTTTCCCAACTGTTGCGCACCATCGACCTGGTCCGGCGGGCCCTGAACCCCCGCCTGCGCATCCGTGGGCTGGTGATGACGATGTTCGACACGCGGACCAACCTCTCGCAGCAGGTGGTGGAGGAGGTGCGGCGGTACTTCGGGCCGCGGGTGTTCCGCACGCTGATCCCCCGCAGCGTCCGGCTGAGCGAGGCTCCCAGTTACGGCGAGCCGATCCTCCGGTACGCCCCTCGGTCGGCCGGTGCGCTGGCCTACCGTGCGCTGGCGAAGGAACTGCTGATGGGGGATCGACAGGCTGCCGCCGACCAGGCCTCGCGACGGAGGGAGGGGGCGGATGTCGTCTCGTAGGAGAGGGTTGGGGAAGGGACTGGAAGCCCTGATCCCGGTGGGGGATGAAGGGGAGGCCGGGCCTGCCGGTGTCCTGGAGGTGCCGGTGACGGCCATCCGGCCGAACCCCCACCAGCCTCGGGCGCGGATCCGGGATCAGGACCTGGTGGAACTGGCCGCCTCCATCGAGGCCCACGGGGTCATCCAGCCGCTGATCGTCGCCCGGGAGGGGGATGGTTACCGCCTCATCGCCGGGGAGCGGCGGTGGCGGGCGGCGCGGATGGCCGGGCTCCCCACCGTCCCGGTCATCGTGCGCGACGTAGCTCCTCACGAGATGCTGGAGGTGGCGTTGGTCGAGAATCTCCAGCGGGAGGACCTCAATCCGCTGGAGGAAGCGCTGGCCTACCAGCAACTGATCGAGGAGTTCGGGCTGACGCACGAGGAGGTAGCCCGGCGGGTGGGGAAGAGCCGGGCGGCGGTGACCAACACGCTCCGCCTCCTGAAGGCCGCTCGCCCGGTCCAGGAGGCTCTCCTCGCGGGCAAGATCTCGGAGGGGCACGCGCGGGCGCTCCTGGCCCTGGAGCGGGAGGAAGCGCAGGTCGCCGCCCTGAGGGCGGTCATAAAGAAGGGGCTCAACGTCCGCCAGACGGAGGAGTTGGTCCGTCGACTGGCCCACGCCGAGCCGCGGCGGCCTTCGGCTCCGCCACGCCCCCCGGAACTGGAGGCGGTGGAGGCCCGGCTGCGGGAGGCCCTGGGCACCCGTGTCCGCCTGGCTCCCGGGAAGAAGGGGGGGCGGTTGATCATCTACTATTACTCGGAAGAGGAACTGGAGAGCATCTACGCACGGATCGTCGGGGAGAGCGAGGGGCTGTAGCCCCGGTCCGACGGCCGTGCGATCAATGGGGGGGAGAATGAGTGAGAGTTTGCCGAGTGATCCTTTCGTCGTCGTTCGTGAGAAACTGGATCAGGCTGTAGGGATTCTGGAGGAGCAGGACCTTGATCTTTGGCTGACCTTCGTGCGGGAGACCACGCAGGTCAAGGACCCCTCTGTCGATCTCATCGTGGGGTTCGACCTCACGTGGCAGTCGGCACTGATGGTCAGCCGGACCGGGGAGCGGATCGCCATCGTGGGCCGGTACGATGTGGACAACGTGAAGAACATCGGCGGCTACACCACCGTCCTCGGCTACGATGAGTCGATCCGCGAGCCGTTGCTGGAGCAGATCCAGCGGCTGAGGCCCCGCCAGATCGGGTTGAATTTCTCCGAGAGCGATCCGTCCGCCGACGGGCTGACGCACGGGATGTTCCGCGTGCTGGCGAACATCCTGGGCGGCACTGAGTACGCGGCCCGTCTGGTCTCCGCCGCTTCGGTCGTCGCCACGCTGCGGGGGCGGAAGTCGCAGACGGAGATCGAGCGCATCCGCGCGGCCATCGGCGTCACCGAGGGCATCCTGCAGGAGGTGAAGGCGCGGATCCGCCCCGGGATGACGGAGCGGGAAGTGGCCGATATGATCCACGGGATGGTGGAGGAGCGGGGCCTGGGCGTGGCCTGGGAGTGGAACTTTTGCCCCATCGTCTGTGCCGGGCCGGAGGGCTCCTTCGGACACCGGATGCCCGGGGACGGTCGGGTCCAGGAGGGTGCGCTGCTCCAGATCGACTTCGGCGTCAAGCAGGACGGCTTCGTCGCCGACCTGCAGCGGACGATGTACTTCTGCCGTCCGGGGGAGGATGGACCGCCGGAGGAGGTGCAGCGGGCGTGGAAGGCGGCGAAGGCTGCCCTGGAGGCTGGCCGGATGGCGTTGCGGCCCGGCGTGAAGGGGTGGGAGGTCGACGCCGTCGCCCGCCAGACGCTGGTGGACGCGGGTTATCCGGAGTACAAGCACGCCTTTGGGCACCATATCGGCCGCAACGCCCACGACGGGGCGACCATCCTCGGGCCCAAGTGGGAGCGGTACGGCACCTCCATCGAGGGCGTGGTCGAGGTCGGCAACGTCTTCGCTATCGAGTTGGGCGTCTTCGTCCCCGGCTACGGCTACATCGGCTGCGAGGAGGACGTGCTGGTCACCCCCGACGGGGCCGAGTACCTGAGCCAGGTCCAGGAAGAGATCTGGTGCATCCACCCCTCGTGAGGTGGAGTTCACCACAGAGACAC
>CAZOLN010000120.1:0-7979 GCA_964580565.1 uncultured Anaerolineales bacterium | reverse complement strand
CCGCATCAGTTCCCAGATGCACTGATACTCGGGCGCATCGGGATCGGTGCTGTCGGACTGGAGCGCCTTCAGCGCCGAACCCCGCACGATGGGGGTCTCGTCGCCAGGGAACCCATAGGAGTCCAGGAGTTCGCGCAACTCCAGCTCCACCAGCTCCAGCAACTCCTCGTCCTCCATCAGGTCCACCTTGTTCAGGAAGACGACGATGGCCGGAACGTTCACCTGGCGAGCCAACAGCACGTGCTCCCGCGTCTGGGGCATCGGGCCGTCGGCGGCCGAGACGACCAGGATCGCGCCGTCCATCTGGGCCGCACCGGTGATCATGTTCTTGATGTAGTCCCGGTGCCCAGGGCAGTCCACGTGAGCGTAGTGCCGCTTCTCCGTCTCGTACTCCACGTGGGCGATCGCGACGGTCAGGATCTTGGTCGCATCGCGGCGGAACATCTTGGCGTCCGCCTTGGCCACCTCATCGTAGGGCTTGTAATCCGCCAACCCCTTCAACGCGAGCACCTTGGTGATGGCCGCGGTCAGCGTGGTCTTACCATGGTCGATGTGCCCGATGGTCCCCACGTTAACGTGCGGCTTCTCCCGGACGAACTTTGGCTTGCTCATTCTTCCCTCCCCTTCTGATCTCTCTTAATTGTCGCTGAACCTTGTCACGAACGCGTGCCGCCCAAAACATCGGGCCGGAGTTATCCCCCGGCCCGGACGGCTCTGGAGAACAACTCCCGATTACGAGAGCGTTTTCTACCACGTACCGCCATAGATAATGGCGTCCATTCTCTCTTTGTCCACCGGCGCGTAATGGTGGAACTCCATCGTAAAGGTGCCTCGTCCCTGCGTAAGGGACCGGATGTCGGTCGCGTAACCGAACATCTTCGCCAGGGGGACCTGCGCCCGGATCGCCTGCACTCCACCAGGCCGGGCGGTCACCGAGATGATGCTCGCCCCCCTCGCGTTCAGGTCGCCGATCACCTCGCCGGTGAAGGCCTCTGGGACCACCGCCTCCAGGTCCATCACCGGCTCCAACAGCACCGGCTCCGCCTGCTCGACCGCCCTCTGAAAGGCCATCGAACCCGCGACCTTGAAGGCCGCTTCGGTGGAGACGTCCTCCCGCCACTCCCCTTCGAGGAGCACGGCCTTCACATCCACCAGCGGGTAACCGGCCAGGACGCCGCTTTCCATCGCCTCCCGGCAACCCTCCTCCACCGCCCTCACGAACTCCGGCGGGAGGGCCTTGCCCCGGGTCGCGTCCTCGAAGCGGAACCCCTCCCCGCTGGGCATCGGCTCCACCGCCAACCGCACCCGGGCATATTGGGGGTTCCCCCCCATCGGCCGGTCGAAAACCGCCTCCGCCTCCGCCCGGGCGGTGACCGTCTCCCGGTAGGCGACGCGGGGACGGCTGACCCGCCCCTCCACGTGGAACTCCCGCACCAGCCGATCCACCAGGATCTCCAGGTGGAGTTCCCCCATCCCCGAAAGGAGGGTCTGGCCGGTGTTCTCGTCCACGCGGACCACGAAGGTGGGGTCCTCCTCCGCCAGCCGCCGCAGCGCCTCGTCCATCCGGTCCTGGTCGGCCGCCGTCTTCGGCTCGATGGCGACGAAGATGACCGGCTCCGGGAAGGTGATCGACTCCAGGATGATGGGCGCGCTGGGCGTGCAGAGCGTGTCCCCGGTGAAGGTGTGCTTCAGGCCCACCACCGCCCCGATGTCCCCGGCGGTCAACTCCTTGATCTCCTCCCGGTCCCGGGCGAACATCCGCAGGAGTTTCTGGATCCGCTCCTTCCGCTTCTTGCCCGGGTTGTAGACGGTCGATCCGACCTTCAGTTTGCCGGAGTAGATCCGGATGTAGACCAGCCGGCCCACGTAGGGGTCGCTGGCGACCTTGAAGGCCAGCGCCGCCAGCGGGGCGTCCACGTCCGCCGGGCGGGTCTCCACCTTGCCGGTGTAGGGGTTCTCCCCCTCCACCGGCGGGATGTCCAGCGGCGACGGCAGGTAATCCACGATGGCGTCCAGCAGGGGCTGCACCCCCTTGTTGCGCAGGGCGGACCCGCAGAGCACGGGGGTCAGTTCCCCCCGCAGCGTCGCCGCCCGCAGCGCCCGCCGCAGGTCGGCCGCCGGGATCTCCTCCCCCTCCAGGTAACGGACGGTCAGTTCCTCGTCCGTCTCCACGATCTGCTCCACCGTCCGCTCACGGACCTCCAGGACCTGCTCCATCAGTTCCGGCGGAACGGGCTCGATCTGGGGGAGTTTCCCCAGTTCGTCCACCCACACCACCGCGTGCATCTCCAGGAGGTCCACCACCCCGCGGAAGGAGGACTCCCGTCCGATGGGCCACTGGACCATCACCGGGTTGGCGCCCAACCGCTCGCGGATGGTCTCCACCGCGTGGGCGAAGTCGGCGCCCAGTTTATCCATTTTGTTAATGAACGCGATCAACGGCACACCGAACGACCGGGCCTGCCGCCAGACCGTCTCCGACTGCGGCTCGACCCCGGCCACGGCGTCGAAAACCACGACCCCGCCGTCGAGGACGCGCAGGCTGCGCTGTACCTCGGCGGTGAAGTCGATGTGCCCCGGCGTATCGACGATGTTAATCTGATGGTCCCGCCAGAAGCAGGTCACCGCCGCCGCGGTGATCGTGATCCCCCGCTCCTTCTCCTGGACCATCCAGTCGGTGACGGTCGTTCCCTCATCGACCGTCCCCATCCGATGGGTTCTTCCCGTGTAAAAGAGCACCCGCTCGGTGGTGGTCGTCTTTCCGGCGTCGATGTGGGCGATGATGCCGATATTCCGAACCCGTTCCAGAGGCCACGACCCGGCCATCGTCCCACGTCCTCCCGGGCCGAGCCCCCGACGCCTACCACCGGTAGTGGGCGAACGCCCGGTTGGCTTCCGCCATCCTGTGCGTGTCTTCCCGCTTCTTGATGGCCGCGCCCGTCTTGTTGGCCGCGTCGATCAACTCGGCGGCCAGTTTCTCGGCCATCGACCGACCCGGCCGCTGCCGGGCGGCGGCGATGATCCAACGCATCGCCAGGCTGATCTGGCGGTGGGGCGGGACCTCCACCGGAACCTGATAGGTGGCACCCCCCACCCGCCTCGGCTTCACCTCCAGCAAGGGGGAGACGTTCCGGATCGCCTCCTCGAAGACCTCCAACGCCGGTCGCTTCGTCCGCTCTTCGATGAGATCCATCGCGTTGTAAACGATCCGGGTCGCCAGGCTCTTCTTGCCGTCCTTCATCACCTTGTTGATGAAGCGGGCGACCAACTCGCTGTTGTACCGGATGTCCGGTTCGACCTTACGCCTGGGTGGACGGTATCGCCTTGGCATCTCTCCCCCCTACCTCTACTTCTTCGGGGCCTTCGTGCCGTACTTCGACCGCTGCTGCGCCCGGCCTTCGACACCCGCAGCGTCTAGCGCACCACGGATGATGTGGTACCGGACGCCCGGCAGGTCCTTCACACGGCCACCGCGCACCAGCACCACCGAGTGCTCCTGCAGGTTGTGCCCCTCACCCGGGATGTAGGCGGTGACCTCGATCCCGTTGGTCAACCGGACACGGGCGATCTTCCGCAGAGCGGAGTTGGGCTTCTTCGGGGTCATCGTACGCACCTGGGTGCAGACCCCCCGCTTCTGCGGCGCGCCCTTCGGCATCCGGATCCGTCGCTGCCGGTAGGAGTTGAAGATGTACTGCAGCGCCGGTGCCTTCGACTTCTTCCGCTTCGGTTTTCTTCCCTTACGGACCAACTGGTTGATCGTCGGCACGTCACTCCCCCTTCAAATTCAGAGAAGAAGGCCATCCACCATCCTGATGGCCTCCTCCGCGACCGCTTCTGTCAATGTGGGTGGCAGGGGATCTGGCTGCCACCCCTTTCACGCGATCGCGCATTCTACCACAGGATGGAAAATTAGTCAAATGGCCCAGCCTGTTTCTCCCCCAGGTCCAGCAACCCCATCGCCAACCGAGGCGGCCGGGGCCGGGTCTCCTCCCGACCGAACCGGATGACCTCCCCATCGCTGGTGATCGCCTGCACCGAGAGGCCCAGGCTCTGCAGTTCCTTGACCAGCACCTTGAAGGAGGCCGGGATGCCCGGCTCGCCGATGGGCTCGCCCTTGACGATGGCCTCGTAGGTGCGGACCCGTCCCTGGACGTCGTCCGACTTGACGGTGAGCATCTCCTGGAGGGTGTGGGCCGCGCCGTAGGCCTCCAGCGCCCACACCTCCATCTCGCCGAACCGCTGGCCGCCGAACTGGGCCTTCCCGCCCAGCGGCTGCTGGGTGACCAGGCTGTAGGGGCCGGTGGAGCGGGCGTGGACCTTGTCCTCGACCATATGGATCAGTTTCATCATATGGATCACGCCCACCGTGACCGGCTGGTCGAACGGCTCGCCCGTCTTCCCATCGTAGAGGATGACCTTGCCCAGCGTCGGCATCGGCTCCCCGGTCTCCAGGCTGACCTCCACCGCCAGCGACTCGACCTCCTCATCCTCCACCCCCTCCGTATCCCGGCCCATATCCTGGAGCCAGATCCGGAGGCAGGCCAGACGGGCCGCGCGGTCGGCTTCCATCCGCTCGTCCACCGGCCGGGCATCGTCCTCGAACGAGAGCAGCCCATCGGGATCGTACCCTCGCTCCCGCAGCCACTCCCGAAGGACCGTCCGGCGGGCGTACACGTAATCCCGGGTCAGCCGGTCCACGTCGTACCCGCGATCCCCCAGCCAGGCGAGGATGTACAGGAGCCGGGCCTCCTCGTCGTCGGTGAGGGTCTCCAACGGGTAGTCCTGCGCCTTCAGCCAGGCCCAGGCCCGCTCGCCGATCTCCTTCCACGCCCGGTCGATCAGCCAGGCGCGGGCCAGTTCGGCGGCGATCTGGTCCTCGTCCGCCCCATCGAAGACCGGGCTGACGGCCTGGAAGCCCAGACGGCTGGCCGCCCACCCCAGGTGGGTCTCCAGCACCTGCCCGATGTTCATCCGGCCGGGCACGCCCAACGGGTTGAGGATCAACTCGATGGCCGTCCCATCCTTCATAAACGGCATATCCTCGATGGGCACCACCTGGGAGATGACCCCCTTGTTCCCGTGACGCCCGGCCATCTTGTCGCCCTCCGTGATCTTCCGGATCTGGGCGACGCTCACCCGGACCATCTGCTCCACCCCGGTGGGCAGGTCGCGGTGCTCGTCCCGGTGGAAGACCTGCACGTCCATCACCTTCCCCCGCTCGCCGTGGGGCATGCGGAGGCTGGTGTCCTTCACCTCCCGCGCCTTCTCGCCGAAGATGGCCCGCAGCAACTTCTCCTCGGGGGTCAGTTCCTTCTCCCCCTTGGGCGTGATCTTCCCCACCAGGATGTCGGACGGGCCGACCTCCGCGCCGATGCGGATGATGCCGTCCTCGTCCAGGTCGCGGAGCGCGTCCTCGCCCACGTTGGGGATGTCCCGCGTGATCTCCTCGGGCCCCAGTTTGGTGTCCCGCGCCTGGACCTCGTGTTTCTCGATGTGGATCGAGGTGAACTTGTCCTCTCGGATCAGGCTCTCGCTGATCAGAACGGCGTCCTCGAAATTGCCGCCCTCCCAAGAGAGGAAGGCGACCAGGACGTTCTGCCCCAGCGCCAGTTGACCGTTGCGGATGGAAGAGCCGTCCACCAGAGGCTGCCCCTTGCGCACCCGCTGCCCCTTGTGGACGATGGGCCACTGGTCGATGCAGGTGGACTGGTTGGACCGCTTGAACCGGCGCAGCCGATAGACCCGCCGGTTACCGTCCTCCTCGAGGACGACGATGCGGTCGCCGGTGACGCTGATGACCTCCCCGTCCTCCTCAGCGATGATCATGTGCCCAGAATCCAGCGCCGCCGGCTCCTCCATTCCGGTGGACACGATCGGGGCCTCGGGGTTGATCAGCGGGACCGCCTGACGCTGCATATTGGACCCCATCAGGGCCCGGTTGGCGTCGTCGTGCTCCAGGAAGGGAATCAGAGCGGCCGAGACGCCCACCACCTGGCAGGGGGCCACGTCGATGAAGTCCACCTGCTCGGGGGTGGTGAGCAGGAACTCCTCGCCCCGCCGCGCGGAGACGCGGGGGCGCAGGAGATGCCCCTTCTCGTCCAGCGGGGTCGTGCTCTGGGCGATGGTGTACCGCTCGTCCTCGTCGGCGGCCATATAGACGACCTCGTCCGTCACCCGCGGGACGATGGGGACCTCGTCGGGCAGGTCCAACGCGGCGATCCGCTCCGCCAGTTCCGGCGAGACCTCGGTGCCGGCCTCCGCCACCACCTCCCCCGTCTCCGGATCCACCACCGGCTCGCGCAGGATCTCCCCGGTCAGCGCTTCGACGGTGTTGGGGACGGAGTGGATGACCCGACGGTAGGGGGTCTCGATGAAACCGTAGGGGTTGATCCGCGCGTAGGTCGCCAACCGGCCGATGAGGCCGATGTTGGGCCCCTCGGGCGTCTCGATGGGGCAGATGCGGCCGTAGTGGGAGTGGTGCACGTCGCGGACCTCGAAGCCGGCCCGCTCCCGCCGCAGACCACCCGGCCCCAACGCGGAAAGGGTCCGCTTGTGGGTCAATTCAGCCAGCGGGTTGGTCTGCTCCATAAACTGGGACAACTGGCTGGAGCCGTAGAACTCGCGCAACGCGGCGACGACGGGCTGAATGTTGATCAGGTTCACCGGGCTGAGCGGCTCGTCCTCGCTGCGGAGGGACATCCGCTCCTTGACCACCCGCTCCAACCGACGCAGCCCCACGCGCAACTTGTTCTGAACCAACTCCCCCACCGTCTTGACCCGCCGGTTCCCCAGGTGGTCGATGTCGTCCGCATCCTCGATGCCGTTGTTGATGCGGATCATATGACGGACCAACTCCACGATGTCCTGCTTGGTGACGGTCCGATGCTGTACCGGGATGTCCAGCCCCAACCGACGGTTCAGTTTGTACCGCCCGACCGCCTGCAGGTCGTATCTCCGGTCGTCGAACAACTGGGAGGTGAGGTACTCGGCGGCGTTCTCCAGCGTGGGGGGATCGCCGGGGCGCATCCGGCGGTAGAACTCCAGCAACGCCTCCTCGGCGATCGTGCGCCCTTCCCCAAGGGACCAATCCGGCTCCTGACGGATCGTGGTCGCGATCCACGGGAGGTCCTGCAAAGTATCCACGTCGGCAAAGAGCTCCAGGATCTCCTCGTCGGTCCCTTCCTTCAGCACATCGGACCCGATCCCGTCGTCCACAGCGGCAAGCGCGCGGAGGAAGATCGTGATCGGCAACGTCCGCTTCCGGTTGAACTTCAGCGTGAGGTAACCGGTCTTGCGGCTCTCGAACTCCATCCACACGCCCCGGTCGGGGATCAACTTGGCCATGCAGAGCCGACGACCGGTGGCGCGGTCCTCCTCCACCTCGAAATAGACGCCCGGGGAGCGGATCAGCTGGCTGACCACCACCCGCTCCGTGCCGTTGATGATGAAGGTGCCGTTCTTGGTCATCAAAGGGAAATCGCCGAGGAAGATCTCCGACTTGACGATCTCCCCCGTCTCCCGGTTCTCCAGCGCGACGTCTACGTACAAGGGCGCAGCGTAAGTGACGTCCCGCTCCAGGCACTCCTCCTCGGAGTACTTCGGTTCGCCGAAGCGGTAGCCCAGGTTCAACTGAGCGCTCTCCGGCTTCGAACTCGGGAAGTGGAGCCGCAGCGTGCCCGTGTAACTCTCGATGGGGGTGATCTCTTCAAAGAGTTCGCGCAGCCCCTCCGTCTGGAGCCAGCGGAAGGACTCCAACTGGACCTCGATCAGCGCCGGCAGGCTGACCGCGGTCGCGATCCGGGCATAGGATTTGGCTACATCCAATCGGTACTCCATACCCCTCCCCTTCAGGCAGCAAGCGACTTGGGCTTCCGCGCCGTGAAGAAATGCAAAAGTACATTATAACACGACTGCCAAAAATCGTCAAAAATCGCCGGGGAACCTCCAAAGTAGGCTGCCGGCCTCCCGCAGGTTAATGC
>CAZOLN010000119.1:0-8048 GCA_964580565.1 uncultured Anaerolineales bacterium | reverse complement strand
GACAAAGAGACCATCCTCAAGATCAACATCTCCTGGCAGACCTGGTATCCCGCCTGTTCGACGACCCCCTGGCAGTTGGAGGGGGTCATCCGGGCGTTGCTGGCGGCGGGCTACCGTGACCTCATCGCGGCCCATAACAACACCGTCGTGGTGGATGCCTACGTCGGGGAGCGGAACAACAAGCATCTTTACGTGGTGGAGAAGTACGGCCTCCGCAATGTCCACCTCTATGAGCCCCAGTATCGATGGGTCCGCTACGAGCCCCCACAGCCCTTTCTGGTCCTGGATAAGATCTATCCCGAAGGCGTCTATATTCCGGAAATCTTGATCGGGCGGAATATTATTCAACTTCCAACGGTAAAGACCCACGTCTTCACCACCATCACCGGCGCGATGAAGAACGCCTTCGGGGGGCTCCTGGGGACCAAGCGGCACTGGACCCACTCGGTCATCCACGAGACGCTGGTGGACCTCCTGATGATCTCCCAGGACATCCACCCCGGCATTTTCGCTGTGATGGACGGGACCTTCGCCGGGGACGGGCCTGGCCCCCGTGCGATGCGCTGGCATGAAAAGGACGTCATCCTCGCCTCCGCCGACTGGGTCGCCATCGACGCCATATCGGCCCACCTTCAGGGGTTCGACCCCCTCTCCATCCCCTTCATCCGCATCGCCCACGAGATGGGGCTGGGGGTGGGCGACCCTGAACAGATCGAAATCGTCGGCGAGGATCGGGACTGGGTGATGTCCCAGGACTGGCACTTCGTCCAGGAAGATACCTTCGCCAGCCGGGGACAGAAACTGATCTACCACGGCCCGCTCAAGCCGTTCGAGAACCTCCTCCTGCGCAGCCCGCTGGTCCCCTGGTCCTATTTCGCCTCCAACTTCTACCACAACGTCTACTGGTACCCCTTCGTCGGCCGGAAGCGGGTGGAGGCGGCGCTGCACACTAAGTGGGGGCGTCTCTTCGCCGAGTATGGCGCGGAGGCCGGGGTGGGCGGCGTGGTGATGCCGGGGATGGAGCCGCGGACGGTCTCCGTCGCCGCCGGTATGCTCCTGCTGCTTGCCGGCCTGATCGCTGGAGGGTGGTGGCTGCTCCACCGCAGGTCAACCGACGAGGAATGAACGGCCGACCCCCGGCGAAGGACTACCTGGTCGAACTGCTCGACCGGTACTGGTTCGCCCCGCCCGTGGCCCTCTGGCGGGCGGTGGAACTGCGGACGGCTGCTGAGGAGACCTACCCGCGCCCCCTGCTCGACCTGGGCTGCGGCGACGGCCTCATCGCCGGAGCCCTCTTCGGCCTGGAGGGGGTGGACGTCGGGCTGGACCCCTGGGCCGAGCAGGTGCGGAAGGCGGCCCGATCAGGGGTCTACCGCTGGGTCCAGCAGGCCGACGGCCACCGGATGCCCTATGCCGACGGCTCCTTCGCCACCGTCTTCAGCAACTCGGTCCTGGAGCACATCCCCGATCCCCTCCCCGTCCTCCAGGAGGCGGGCCGGGTCCTCCAGCACGGGGGTCGCTTCATCTTCACCGTCCCCTCCGACGCCTTCCGCGCCCTCCTCCACGGCTATCGGATCCGCTGGGAGCAGGGCGATCCCGAGGGGGCGGAGCGGTATGCGACAGGGGTGGACGTGCGGCTGGCCCACTACCACTACCATACCCCCGACGAGTGGGCCGACCTGCTGGGGAGGGCGGGGATGTCGCTGGAGGGAGCCCGATACTACATCCCGGAGCCGGTGGAGCGGCTGTGGGACCGGATGAACGGCCGGTACGGGATCGACCGCTGGTCCCCGTGGCGGGTCTTGGCCTCCCCCCGTCTCCGGGGTCTGGGTTACCAACGGCTCCTCCGTCGCTGGGTGGTGGCGCGGTTAAGCCGGGCCTGGCGGCCCTACTACGAGATGGACGTCCCCCCCGGCGAGAAGGGCGGCGGCCTGCTGATCGTGGCTCGAAAAGGAGGCGCGCCGTGACGGAGTCGAGCCCAGCCACGATCTCCAACTCGCCGCTCGCCGCCCGCCACTTATCGCCCGCTGTGCCCGATCCGGACGCCTGGGATCGCTTCGTCGCCGCCCATCCGCAGGCCCACATCCTCCAGACCTCCCCCTGGGGCGAACTGAAGGCCGCCTTCGGCTGGGAGGTGGAGCGGATCGCCCTTGTCGACGGGGAGCGGATCGTCGCTGGAGCGCAGATCCTCTACCGACGGCTCCCCGGCGGCCTGGCCCGCCTGGCTTACGTGCCCCGCGGTCCGCTGGTAGATTGGGAGGATGGGGGAACCGTCGCCGCGCTGATGGACGCAGCGGCGGCAGCGGCCCGCAGACGGGGGGCCATCGTCCTCACGGTGGAACCGGACCTGCCGGATGAGCCGGCCTGGCGGGAGCGTTTGGCGGCGTTGGGCTTCGTCCCCTCCCCTCTGGGCAGCGTCCAGCCGCGCCGCACCCTGGTCGTGGACCTCTCCGGCGCGGAGGAGGAGATCCTGGCGCGGATGAAGCAGAAGACGCGGTACAACGTCCGGCTGGCGGCCCGCAAGGGGGTGACGGTGAGGGAGGGGACGGAGGCGGACCTGCCGACGTTCCATCGGCTGATGGCGGTCACCGGAGCCCGGAACCGGTTCGGCGTCCACGCCCCGGCCTACTACGAGCGGGCCTTCCGGCTCTTCGTCCCCCGAGGCTGGGCGCGGCTTCTGCTGGCCGAGGTTGAAGGGGAGCCGGTGGCTGCGCTGATGGCCTTCGCTCTGGGGCGGCGGTCCTGGTACTTCTACGGGGCCTCCGGCGACGCCCATCGGGAGAAGATGCCCACCTACCTTCTCCAGTGGGAGGCGATGCGCTGGGCCCGGTCCCTGGGCTGCACCGAGTACGACCTGTGGGGCGTGCCGGACGCGGACTTGGAGCAGTTGGAGGCGGAGTTTACCCATCGCCGGGATGGGTTGTGGGGGGTGTACCGCTTCAAGCGGGGCTTCGGCGGGAGACTGGTGCGCACCGTCGGCGCGTGGGACCGTCCCCTGCGCCCTCTTCTCTACCGTCTCTACGCCTTCGCCGCCCGCCACCGCTCCGGAACGCCTCCCTAACCTCACTCCCTGCCCCCTGCTCCTTGCCTCTTGCATCCTGCATCTTGCATCTTGTCTCCTGCCTGGGGTTTCGACAGGAGTTCGGACTCCCATCGTTTTTCACCACAGGGGCCCAGAGGACACGGAGTTTTCTCCCTAAGTTTAGACGCTCCTCTGTGCCCTCCGTGCCTCTGTGGTTTTTCCATCGGAAGGCCATGTCCGAACTCACGTCCGAACCTCAGTCCTGCCTCTTGCATCTTTCCGCCTTTCAGTGTACCATACCCTCCCATCCCACTGGCGAGTGTGTCCGATGGAGCAACAGCCAAGATCCAGAATGTGCTTCGTCTGCGGTGTGCAGAATCCCGTCGGGTTGAAACTGGTTTTCTATGAGGACCCCGAGGCCGGGCAGGTGCGGGCTACCTTCACCGTGCCCGACGTGTATCAGGGCTACCCTGGCGTCGTCCACGGGGGGATCGTCGCCGCTGTGCTGGACGAGGTCGCCGGTCGAGCGGTGATGCTCCACCGGCCGGGGGAGGAAGGGTTGATGGTGACGCTCCGCCTCACCATCCGCTACCGCCGTCCCACCCCCACCGAGACCCCCCTGACCGCCGTCGGGTGGGTCGAGCAGATCGGGGGGATCGGCGCGCGGGTGGCGGGCCAGATCCGGTTGCCCGACGGGACCGTCACCGCTGAGTGCGAATCCCTTTTGGGGCCTGCCCCCGATTCCTTCCGCGCCCGGTGGGAGGAGGAAAAGGTCTACTGGAAGGTGTATCCGGAGGAAGCGTGATGTTGCCGAACCTGCGTGCTTACCATCGTCCCGAAACCCTGGAGGAGGCGGTTCGCCTGATCCGGCAGCCGGGGACGGTTCCCCTGGGCGGCGGGACGCACCTGCTGCCTGGCAGGGACCCGGCCGTCGAGGCTGTGGTGGACCTGAGCCGGCTGGGGCTCTCCTACATCGAGGGCAAGCCGGATCGGGTGAGCGTCGGTGCGACGGTCCCGCTTCAGCGGCTGATGGAGAGCGCGGACCTGGTCGATCTCACCCAGGGGTGGATTCGGGAGGTGGTGCCGCTGGTGGCCTCGCGCAACCTGCGGGAACAGGCCACCGTCGGCGGGATGCTGGCCTGCGGGGAGGCCGACCATCCGTTGCTGGTCTTGCTCCTGGCGCTGGATGCTTCGCTGACCCTCTGGGCTCCGGAGCGGCGGACGGTCGGCCTGGAGAGCTTCCTCGCTTATCGACGCCGCCTCCTCACCGGCGGCGGGTTGATCACCGAGTTGGAGATCCCCCGCCCCGTCGGCACGGTGGGGCTGGGGTTCGCCCATGTCGGCCGCACCCCGAAGGACCGGCCGATCGTCTGCGCGGCATCGTTCCTCCGGTTGGAAGACGGGATCTGTCAGGAGGTCCGACTGGCCCTCGGCGGGGTCGGGGACCGACCGCTTCGGGCCTCGCGTGCGGAACAGCATTTGAAGGGGAAGGAACCCTCCGTGGAGCAGGTGGAGGAGGCGGCCGCCCTGGCCGCCAAGCCGCTCGATCCGCCGGGCGACTTCCGAGGGAGCAGCGAATACCGTCGAGCGATGGCCGAGGTGCTGGCCCGCCGGGCGCTGATGGCGGCGAAGGAGCGGGCCGAGGCAGGTTGATCTACCCCTGCTCCTCTGCTCCTCTGCTCCCCTGCTCCTCTTCTTCTTCCTCGTCCTCCCACCCGATGATCCAGACGCAGAGCCCCGCCAGGCCGATGGTAGCGACGATCAGCGCTGCCCATTGGCCGGGCTGGAGCCCCACGTCTCGGGCGGACCAGACCAGGATGGCGACCATGCCGACGGCGAGGACGAACCAGGCCGTCAGGCGGGGATGCTGTTTGGCGAACTGAACCAGTCTGGACATCGATGAAGCCTCCCTCTACAGGGGTCGTTGGACCATGTCCTCACGCAGCGGCTTGAGTACGATCTGCTCGTCGATCGACCGGGCCTCCTGCGCTGCCTCCCGCCACGCCTTGGGGAGACTGGCCACCTCCACGGGCCGATAGCCGAACGCTTCCCAGTAGGCGAGCAGTTCGGATGGGGCGTTGCGGGGTAGAAAGAGCATCGCCGCCTCACACTGAAGTTCCTCCGCCGCCTTCTCCATCGCGGAGATCAGCGCTCGCCCGACGGTCAGTCGCCGCTCGGCGGGCCAGATGAGGAAGTCGGTCACCCGGGCCACCAGGTTCTCGACCAGCCAGCCCAGCAGGCCGGTGATCTCCCCGTCCTGTTCGGCGATGAGGAAGCCCACGATGCCGAACCGGTCGCGCACCTCCTCCGGGGTGATGGGCTTGCGCCCCGGACGTGCTCGATTGATGAAGGCGGCGATCCGCTCGGCGTCCGAGGGGCGGGCGCGACGTATCTGAACTCCAGGGATCGGCTCCATTGCTCTGCCTTGTCTTCCTGCGGATGTCCTGAAGGGATTATACCCTGAAACGTCCTTTGTTCCAAGGTCGACTGCCCGACGGTTCGCCAGCCTCCCGCAGGTTACGCGCGGCTGGACCCGCGGGAGGGGATCCGCATCCGCACCGTCAAGGCCAGCGAGAGAAGGGCGATCAGGACCCCGGCGAAGAAGGTGTACTGTGCCCCGATCCGTTCCCAGACCACCCCTCCGATGACCGGCACGACCACCGCGGCGATATGGTTGATGGTCTGTCCAACGGAGATGTTGGGCGTGATGTCCTCAGGGCTCAGGGCGATCTTCTGGAAGTAGGATTGGAGCGCGATGGAGAAGCCGAAGAGGATGTGGTCGGTGATGAAGAGGATCAGCAGGATCAGGAGCGCTGGTGTGGCGGGGAAGGATGGGAAGAGCACCCAGTCGCCGAAGGCCACGCTGGGCATCTGGAAGGTCGGCGAGGCGAGGCTGTGGACCAGGGGGATCAGGGCGTAGCCCAGGAAGACGCCCACCAGGAGGATGAAGTTGACCGTCAGCACTCGCCGTTCCCCGAAACGGGCCACGATCTTCCCGAACGCCTGGTGAAAGTAGGTGCCGATGAGGCTGTTGATCAGGAAGAGCAGCGTGATCGTCTGTGGCGTCACGCCGTAGCGGCGCACCAGCAGGTAGACGGCGAAGGTGGTGAAGATGTGGCGGCGGCTGCCCATCAGAAACTGGAGGGCGTAGTAGAGTCCGTATCGGCGGCGCAGGGGAGGGCGCCGCCGGGTCCGCTGCGCTCGCACGGGCTGGCGGCCGAAGGGAAGCAGCATCAGCCCGCCGACCATCACCGTCGCTCCGGCAGCGCGGAAGAGGGTGCGGTACCCCCAGGCATCCAGGGTGGCGAAGATGAACAAGGCGCCCAGCACGGAGGCCAGCGCGCCCAGGCTGTTCAACCGACCCAGGGTCTTGGGAGCCTCATCGGTCCCTACCGTCAGCAACACCGCTGAGACGTTGCTGGAGTAGAAGAAGTGGAAGCCCACGCTCATCAGCAGCGTCGCCCCGATCAGCCCTGCGATGTTTCCAGCCGCCGCCGTGAGGAAGATGCCGGCCCCCATCACGACCACCGACAGGCCCGCGATCCGCATCTCCACCAGGAGCAGGGCCAGGAGCCCCACGAGGAACCCCATCAGGCCGGGGATCTCGCGGATCGCCTGGATGAGGCCGATCTGGTCGGCACGGACCCCCAGTTCCTCCACGGCGAAGTTGTTGAAGAGGGACTGCCACAGGCGGAAGCCCAGGGCCATGAGGAGGTTGTTGAGGGCGATGACCACCAGGGCGGTGCGGATCTTGCGCATCGGGACCCCCTACCAGCGGGTCAGCAGGGCGGCGAGGAGGGCGGCCCGCTCGGGTAGGCTGGGGATCAGGACGTACTCGTCGACGCTGTGCGCTCCGTCGCCGATGGCCCCCAGCCCGTCCAGCGTGGGCACGCCCAGGGCGGCGGTGAAGTTACCGTCGGAGGCCCCACCGGAGCCCCCGGCGGTCAACGTGATCCCCAGTTCCGCGCCGATCTCCCGGGCCCGCCGGAAGGGCTCCAGCGTCACCGGTCCCTCCTCCATCGGCGGTCGGCTCAGCCCCCCCTCAACGATGAGGCGGGCGCCCGGCAGCACCGGCCGGAGGCCCTTGATGGCCTCGTCCATCCGCACCCCCTCCGCCTGGGTGCGCACCCGCAGGTCCACCCGGATCTGGGCCCGCTCCGGCACGATGTTGGTCCGGGTGCCGCCCTGCATCCAACCCACGTTGACCGTCGTGCCGCGCTCGTAGTCCGTCATCCCCTGTAGCCGCAGGATCTGATGGGCCAGTTCCTCGATGGCGTTGATCCCCCTCTCGTGGTCGGCCCCGGCGTGGGCGGCCCGCCCCAACGCGGTGATCACGTACTGGCCCGTCCCCTTCCGCCACACTTTGAGAGAGCCGTCGGGCCGGGCCGGCTCCACGCAGAAGACCACCGCCGCGCGGGCGGCCTCCGCCTCGATGAGCGGGCGGGAGGAGTGGCTGCCAACTTCCTCATCCGTGTTGAAGAGGACGGTCACGGGGCGGGCAGGGGCGATGTTCAGGTCCCGCAGCCCTTTCAACGCTGTGAGGATGATGGCTGCGCTGGCCTTGTCGTCGTAACAGCCAGGGCCGAGGGCGCGGTCCCCCTCCACCCGCCAGGGGCGCTCCTTCAGCGTGCCCACCGGCCACACGGTGTCCAGATGGCACAACAGCAGGAAGCCTCCCTCGCCCTCTCCCCAGCGAGCCAGCCAGTGGTCCCCGTATCGTTCTTGAGGGACGGCGGTTACCTGCGCCCCGGCCTCGCGGGCCCGGTCGGCGACGAACCGGCCGACGCGATCGGTGGCAGCCTTGTCGGTGCTGGGGGATTCGAGCTCCACCAGGCGGCGCAGGAGGTCCAGCATTTCCTCCGTGCGTTGGGAGAAGTAAGTCCGCAGGTCAATCATCGTTTCACCTCGCCTTTGTCTGGGAGTAAAGATTATAGTCGAAACCCGGCATACTTCAACTTTCGTGCATCGATCCAGCCACCTGACACTTTTGATAAGGAGCCTCCCACAAGTTCCCTACGGCGCACCC
>CAZOLN010000118.1:3318-8092 GCA_964580565.1 uncultured Anaerolineales bacterium | reverse complement strand
TTCCTCCGTGAACACCCAGAACTCGCCCAGACCATCGAATCCGCCATCCGCCAACAGGTGTTCCAAGAACCCCCTCCCCTCCCTACCGAAGACGTGGAACCGGCGTAGTCCTCCCGTTTTCCTGCGTCGCCGACTTCGACAGGCTGAACGTCGGCCACGACGATCGTCACTTTCTGCACCCTCCGCCGAAGGCGGGGGGATGCCCTGAGGACCGAGCCATATCCCGGCAGCAGCCGGAGGCTTCGAACTGTTTGTAGCACACGTCCAACGGGGAGAAAAACGCACGGTTCCCCGGTGGATGACGGGGCATACGTGACGCATCCGCCGTGGCTGTCTGGCCACGGCGGTTTGTTTAGACAAGAAAGGACAGACGAACGCCCGATGGGAGGACGGATCACCGCCCTCAAGTTCCAAAAGCGGAATCGGGACCGGGTCAACGTGTACCTGGACGGGAGGTTCGCTTTTGGGCTGGCAGCCATCGAGGCGGCCCACTTGAGGGTGGGACAGGTCCTGTCCGACGAGGAGATCGCCCGCCTGAAGGAGCGGGACCAGGTGGAGCGGGCGGTCCAGCGGGCGATGGACCTGCTTTCCTACCGCCCGCGCAGCGAGGCGGAGATCCGCCGACGGCTGCGGGGGAAGGGACACGACGAGGTGACCATCGCCGAGGCAATGGACCGGCTCCGCCGGATCGGGCTTCTGGACGACGAATCGTTCGCCCGATATTGGGTGGAGAACCGTTTCCAGTTCAACCCTCGGGGCGTGGTGGCCCTGCGCCAAGAACTACGGCAGAAAGGGGTAGAGGATCGGATCATCGAAGCGGTGCTGGCGGAATACGACGAGGAGGAAGCAGCAGCCCGCGCAGTCGAGCGGGCGGTCCGCCGCCTGCGCCACTTAGACGGTCCTACGTTCCGTCGGCGGTTAGGGGACTACCTGCGCCGACGGGGCTTCTCCTACGATCTGATCCATCCCCTGGTCGAGCAGGCCGTGGCCGAGCGCGCACCTGAGGGAACCTTGGAAGACGAGGGATAGGCTATGGCAGAGTGGATGTTGATCGGAGGTATCGGCATTGCGCTGGTCATCGGACTGGCGCTGGGTTTCGCGATCTCACGGTGGCTTACGCGAGGCTACATCCGAAAGGCCCAAGAGGAGGCCAAGCGGATCATCGACGAAGCGAAAGCGGAGGCGCAGAACACGGTCCTGGTCGCTAAGGACGAAGCCGTCCGGATCCGCAACGAGGCCCAATCGCAGATCAGTCGCTGGAGGGCCAACCTTCGGCGGGAGGAGGAGCAACTCCAACGGCGACGGGAGAAACTGGACCAGCGGCAGGAGTCGCTGGACCGGCGAGAGCAGTCCCTGAACAAGCGACAGAGCGCCCTCGACCGTCAGCGGAACGAGATCCAGAAACTCTACGAGAAGCGGCTGGAGGCACTGGAACAGGTCGCCCAGATGACGCGGGAGGAGGCAAAGCAGGAACTCCTGGCCGCCGTGGAGGAGAGCGCCCGCCAGGACATGGCCCGCGTCATCCGAGAGATCGAGCAGGAGGCCAAGGAGGAGGGAGAGCGACGGGCACGGAAGATCCTGACCGTGGCGATCCAGCGGATGGCGAGCGAGCACGTGGCCGAGATGACCGTCGCCTCGGTGGACCTGCCGTCCGACGAGATGAAGGGGCGGATCATCGGCCGCGGTGGGCGGAACATCCGGGCCTTCGAGCAGGCGGCGGGGGTGGACGTGGTGGTCGACGACACGCCGGAAGCGATCACCATCTCCTGCTTCGACCCGGTGCGGAGGGAGATCGCCCGCCGGGCGATGGAACGGCTGGTCACCGATGGACGTATCCACCCCGGCCGCATCGAGAAGGTGGTGGCCGACGCCCGCAAGGAGGTGGAGCAGCAGATCCGAGAGGAAGGCGAGCGAGCGATCTACGAGGCGGGAGTGCCCAGCCTGCACCCCGAACTGGTGAAACTGCTGGGCAAACTTCGCTTCCGCACCAGTTACGGCCAGAACCAGCACGCCCACGCCATCGAAACGGCCAAACTGGCCGCGCTCATCGCTGCCGAACTGGGGGCCAACGTAGAGGTGGCCCGCCTGGGAGGGCTGCTCCACGACATCGGCAAGGTGGTGGACTTCGAGGTGGAGGGGACCCATGCCCAGATCGGGGCCGAACTCTGCCGCCGGTACGGCGTGCCTGAAGAGGTGGTCCACTGCGTGGAGTCCCACCACCACGAGGTGGACCAGCGATCGCTGGAGGCGATCATCGTCGAAGTGGCCGATGCCATCTCCGGGGCCCGGCCCGGCGCGCGGCGGGAGAGCCTGGAGCAGTACATCAAGCGGATCCGAACGCTAGAGGACCTGGCCTCCTCCTTCCCCGGCGTCTCCGAATGCTACGCCATCCAGGCGGGCCGTGAGATCCGGGTCATCGTCAAACCGGAGGAGATCGACGATCTGGCCGCGATCCAACTCTCCCGCGACATCGCCCGCAAGATCGAGGAGGGGATGGACTACCCCGGCCAGATCAAGGTGACGGTGATCCGCGAGACTCGGGCGGTCGATTACGCCAAATGATCAAGGCACCACGTCAAGGTGCGACGCACCTTCAAGGCGCGTCGCACCTTTGACCCGATGGTTTGCTGGCCTCCCGCAGGTCGCGCGCGGGAGGCCCCTTTTCAAAACGCCAGGTGGCTGGTTATACCTCGAAGGTGCGTCGCACCTTTGCCTTCACGAGAGCGCTTTCAACAAAGCCGGCACGACCTCTCCGGGGTCCCCCTCGATGCAGAGGTCGGCCACCTGGAAGATGGGGGCGTCGGCGTCGGGGTGGATGGCGAGGATGAACCCGGCCCCCTCGATGGCGGCGTTGTGGAAGGTGTCGCCCCGGATGCCGACGGCCACGTAGACCTTGGGAGCCACGGTGACGCCGCGCACGTCCACGATCCGGTCCGGACCGATCCACCCGGCGTCCCGTGCCCCTCGATCCCCGGCGACCTGTGCGCCGAGGGCCTCCGCCAGCCGCTTCACCATCTCGAAGTCGCCCGCCTGTCGCCCGGCGGCGACGATCACCGGGGCTTGCGAGAGCGGCACCACCGGCGGCTCAAACCCCTCGGCCGGGCCAACCACGCGCACGGCCGGCTCCACGGGCTCGACCTCCAGCGCCTTCGGCTCCCCCTTGCGGTAGGGGTCCATAAACGGCTCGGGGAACGCGCCAGGCTCGATGGTCAGAAACTGGGGGCGGGCCTCCGGGCAGGCCAGAATCTCGAAGAACTCCCCGCCGTAGATGGGGATCGCCGCCTGGACGGTGCGGGTCGCTTCGTCCAGCGTGACCGCCGTCACGTGTTCGATGAGGCCCCCGCCCATCCGCTGGGCCAGCCGGGGGGCCAGTTCCGCCCCCTGAGGGGTGGCCCCGAGCATCACCACCTCCGGCTTCTCCGCCTCGAACAGGTCGATCAGCACCTTCAGGTAGGGCTCGACGCCGAACGAGGCCAGCGAGGGATGGTCGGCCACACGCACCCCGTCGGCACCGGCCTGGTAGAGGGACTGGGCCAGGTCGGTGACGCCGTCGCCCAGAAGGACCCCGTAGACGTAGGCGCCCAGCGCGTCGGCCAAGGTGCGGGCCGCGCCGATCGCCTCCAACGTCACCGGAGCCACCTGCCCGTCGACGACGTCGGCCACCACCCAGATCCCCCCGCCGCCCCCCTCGGCCTCGGAGACCTCCTCCTGTTGGGCCATCAGTAGGTCAAGAAAGGATGCGTCCATACCGTCCTCCTTGGCAGAAGCAAATTGCTACAGGACAAAAGTCGCAGGTCGCAAGTCGCAGGTCGCAGGCCGCAGGTCGCAGGTCACAGGCGCTCCCGCAGCGCGTCGGCAGCGGCGCGGGCGATCTCCTCTATCGCGCCGGTGAGACGAACACCCCGCTCCCGCTCCGGTGGGAAGTCCCGCCCTCGCCGCTCCAGCAACGGTTTCAGGGCCTCGACGTCCACCAGGTCGGCCACCTCCCACCGCTCCAGCGCTTCGGCCACCTCCCCCACCCCGCGGTAGACGTTGATCAAGCGCACGCCGTCGGGGTAGCGGGGCTTGACGGCACCCGGCTGCACGGTGACCACCGCCGGGAGGTCGGCCTCCACCGCGACGCACTCACCACCCCGGTGGAGAACGGCCCGGATCCTGCCGTCCGTCACCTCGGCGGACCAGGCACCGACGATCTGGGGCCAGCCGAGGGCCTCCGCCAGGCGCGGGCCCAGTTGCCCCTGTCCGGCGTCCAGCGTTGTCGCGCCGGTAAGGATCAGATCGGCCCCGCCCAGCCGCTCCACCGCCGCCGCCAGCACCTGGGTCCAGGCCCCGTCGTCGTAGGGCTTGTCGGCGGTGAGGTAGATCGCTCGATCCGCGCCCGTCGCCAACGCCTGGCGGAGCACGTCGTCGTCGGGGAGCGGTCCGCGAGGCAAGGCGATCACCTCGGCGCCGATGCTCTCCTTGATGCGCAGCGCGACCTCCAGCGCACACCGGTCGGCCGGCTGGACAAGATATTCCTCCACGTTGACAAAGATGCGCCCCCGTCGCCGGTTGACCACGATGCCACGGGGGTCGAGAACCCGTCCTAGCAGAACGACCACTTTCATAACTTACCCTCCTCGGCTCAAGTCGCAGGTCGCAAGTCGCAGGTCGCAGGCCGCAGGTCGCAGGACGCAGGTCGCAGGGGTTAGACACGGCCCTGGATAGCTGCCTCACGGTAGTTGTAGAGCATCGCGCCTAACTTTCGGTACTCCCTGTAGAAGTAGTCGAAGCG
>CAZOLN010000118.1:0-3218 GCA_964580565.1 uncultured Anaerolineales bacterium | reverse complement strand
AGTTGTAGAGCATCGCGCCTAACTTTCGGTACTCCCTGTAGAAGTAGTCGAAGCGGTGGGAAGCCAGCGAACCGGTCTCGTGAAGGATCTCCAGATGGGCTTTGGTCTCGTCGCAGGAAGAGAGTGAGTAGGTCAGATAGCGCACCATGTCGCCCTTGTACCGCTTCATCCCATACCCCTCCACGAAGTTCGCCACCACGGATTTGGCCGAACGGCGGATCTGGCTTCCCTCCTCGTACATCTCAAACCTCGGCAACTCCTCCAGGGTCATCCGGTGGATCTCCACGGCCAACCGCTTCGCCAACCGGTAGATCTCCGTCCCTTCGTACCCCCGCTTCTCTCCCCTTGACCTCATTGACCTCTGCGTTGTCCGGGGCATCTCTACCGCTCCTCTGCTCCTTTGCTCCCCTGCTCCTCTGCTCCCTGAACTACGGTCGGATCCGCACGCCGTGTTGCCGGAAGATGTTAGCGGCGATGACGATCCGCTGAATCTCGTTGGTCCCCTCGAAGATCTCGGCGATGCGGGCGTCGCGGAAGGCCCGCTCGATGGGGAAGTCGCGGGTGACGCCCAGGCCGCCGTGGATCTGCAACGCCATGTCGATGGCGCGGGAGGCAACCTCGGAGCCGTACAGTTTACACATCGCCGCCAACTGGGAGAAAGGCTGCCCAGTATCCACCAGCCAGGCGACCCGATAGACCAGGCTGCGCAGGGCTTCGATCTCGGTCGCCATATTGGCGATCATCCACTGGACCGACTGTTTGTGGGCCAGGGCGACGCCGAACTGATTGCGGGTCTTGGCCCAGCGGATCGCCCACTCCAGGGCCGCCTGCGCGCCGCCCAGGCAGGCCGCGCCAAGGGTCAGCCGTCCCATATCCAGCGCCTTCATAAACGTGACGAACCCCTCGCCGACCTTGCCCAGGACGTTCTCGTGGGGCACCCGCAGTTCCTCGAAGACCAACTCGGCGGTGCTGGTGCCGCGGATGCCCATCTTGTCCTCCTCGCGGGCTACCTTGAAGCCCTCCCAGTGGGTCTCGACGATGAAGGCGGTGATCCCCCCGCGTGCGCCGAGGGCGGGGTCGGTCACGGCGAGGACGGTGACGATGTCGGCGTAGCCGCCGTTGGTGATGAAGACCTTGCCACCGTCGAGGATCCAGGAGTCGCCCTCCCGCACGGCGCGGGTGCGGATAGCGGCGGCGTCGGAACCGGCGTTGGGCTCGGTGAGGCCGAAGGCGGCGATCTTCTCCCCGCGCGCCAGGGGGGTCAGGTACTTCCGCTTCTGCTCCTCATTCCCATCCAAGTAGATCGCCATCGCGCCGATGCCGATGTGGGCACCGACGTTGGTCGCCGTAGAGGTGCAGATCCGGCCCAGTTCCTCCATCAGGATGCAATAGCCGGTCTCGCCGGCCCCCATTCCCCCGTACTCCTGCGGGAAACAGACGCCCAGGAGCCCGATCTTGCCCAGTTTGCGCATCGTCTCCATCGGGACCCGGTGCTCCCGGTCGATCTCCGCCGCCAGGGGAGCCACCTCGTTCTCCGCGAACTCACGGATCATCCGGCGCAAAGCCTGATGTTCTGGCGAAAACGTAAAGTCCATCCCCTACCTCCTTCTCTCTCACCGCAAAGAGCGCTAGGGTTCTTTCCTGAATCCTGAAAATCCCTTGCGTTCTTAGCGTTCTCTGCGGCTATCCTACGGGACGATCTCCAGGTCCCGCTCGGCGAAGATGCGCTGGGCCACGCGGATGTAGTGGAGTTCCGTCGGCCCGCCGACGAGGCCCAGCATCCGGGCGTCCCGGTACTTCCGGGCCATCGGATAGTCCTCCATAAAGCCGTAGCCGCCCATCACCTGGACCATCCGGTTGGTGACGTTGCGGGCGACGCGGGCGCCGAAGGCTTTGACCACCGAGGCCTCGACGGAGAAATCGCCCCCCTGATCGGCCAGCCAGGCGGTCCGGTAGACCAGGTAGCGCAGCGCTTCGACCTCGATGTGGGCCTCGGCGACGTAGTTCTGGATGGCCTGCTTCTTGGCGATAGGGACGCCGAACTGGACCCGCTCGGTGGCGAACTGGGCGGCGACGTCGACGGCATCGGCCGCAACGCCCAGGCCGGCGGCGGCGATGGCGATGGCAAAGCGGTCCATCGCCTTCTGGGCGATCGTCCACCCCTCGCCCGCTCCGCCCAGCCGGTTTGCCAACGGCACCCGGCAGTCCTCCAGGTAGATCGTGTTGAAGGTCATGCTGCGCAGGCCCAGCGTCGGCTCCCGATAGCCCACGGTCAGGCCAGGGGCGTCGCGGGGGACCAGGTAGGCATCGATGCCCTCCGGCCCTTTGGCGAAGACGAGGAAGAGCCCGGCGATCTCCCCGTTGCCCACCCAGACCTTGACCCCGTTGAGGACCACCTCCTCGCCGTCGGGCGTGGCGCGGGTGGCGAGAGCCTGTCCGTCGCTGCCCGCCTCCGGCTCCGTGAGGGCGAAGGCCCCGATCACCTCCCCGGCGGCCATCGCCTCCAGCCACTCGTCCTTCTGCGCGTCGGTACCGTGCTCCAGGATGGACATCGCCACCAGGCTGACGTGGGTTGCCACGGTCAGGGCGACGGAGACGCACGCCCCGGCGAGGGCCTCGATCAGCATTGCATAACTGACCCCGTCCAACTCCGCGCCGAAGTACTTCTCGGGAAGCGTAGCCCCCAGAAAGCCCTGGTTGACCGCCTTCTGCAGGACGTCCTGAGGCAGCGTCTCCTCGTGATCGATCTCCTCGGCACGGGGGGCGATCTCCTTGGCGGCGAAGTCCCGGAACATATTCCGGAACATCCGTTGGTCTTCGCTCAGGGCGAATTCCATACCTCACCTCCCGTCATAGTTGCAGGTGCGACGCACCTTGGAGGTGCGCCGCACCTGGTGAACCGCCCTACTTATCCTGGAATTTGGGCTGGCGCTTTTCGAGAAAGGCGGTGACCCCCTCGCGGATGTCCTCGGTGGAGGCCAGGCCGACGAACTGGTCCGCCTCGATCTTGAGGCCCTCCTCGATGGTGGTCTCCAGCCCCTCGGTGATGGCCCGCAGCGCGGCGGCGATGGGGAACTTGGACTTGGAGACGATCTTGCGGGCCAGGTCGCGGGCCTCCTTAAGGACCGCCCCGGCCGGGACCACCTTGTTGACCAGGCCGACGCGGTAGGCCTCCTGGGCGGTGATCATATCGCCGGTGAGGATCAGTTCGATGGCCT
>CAZOLN010000117.1:0-8284 GCA_964580565.1 uncultured Anaerolineales bacterium | reverse complement strand
GTTCTTGATGCGGGAGATGCGGGCTCCCATCGCCGGCATCACCTGGAACCGGATCCACCGCGGGGTCACCCGCCCACCGGTCACCCGGGCCGGCACCCGGTGCTGCGCCAGCACCGCCTCGATTCGATCCGCCTGGTACTCCAGCATCTCGCGCATAGGTCCCTCCCATAAAACGCGACTGGCCGGATAGAACACTTGTTCTATCCGGCCCAAGGATACCGCGTATCGTGGCGGCTGTCAAGCCCTATAATCAAAATTTAACGACAAATTTATCCCAAATTTCCCAGCCAAAACCATCCGATCCCGGCTGCCACCAGCGCGCCGACGACCGAGGAGAGGAAGTTCACCAGGTCGTTCCCCAGCCATCTGTACCCGCGCACCGGCTGTGCGACCGTGCCGCACCGATGGATGGGGCGTTCCGTCTCCTTCTCGCACCGGGGGCACCAGTAGATGCCCTGCCACGTCGCCCCCAGCAGGCTGTCGAACAGGCTGCCGACCGTCCCGCCCACCACGCTGCCGACGAGGATGACCACGGCCACCGGGAGCGAGCGGGTCCCCAGCCACGCCCCCAGGGCGGCGAGCAGCCCGATGAACGCAGCGCCCGCTAAACCGACCAGCACGCCCAGCCCGGTTACGCCGCCGGAGGTGCCGACCTCCACCCGGCGGCCGTTGGTGATCAGCCGGGGCGGCTTGCGGCTGAGGACGCCGACCTCGGTGGCCCAGGTGTCGGCGTTGACCGCAGCCATCGCCCCGGCGCAGGCCCCGTACAGCAGCGGACGGGGCCAGAAGAGGGAGGCGATCGCCAGGGCCATGCCCACCCCGGCGTTTGCCAGCGCTTGTCCCAGGTCCCGCCGGTGGCCCTTGGCGAATTTCTCCGCCAGCCCTGCTTTCTCCTCGGCCCGGTAGAGGGAAAGGAGGCTGGAGGAGACGAAGAAGCCGATGAGGAGGAGCCCCCACTCCCACCCGCCGAGGCCGAACATCACGGTGCCGCTGAGCAGCGCGCCCACCACCCCGCTGCGGGAGAGCGACTCCCGTCGGTACGCCACTGCGGCGATCGCTGCCGAGAGCGCCAGGCCGCCGACCAGGTTGGGCCAACTCGGTAGGTTCTCCATCGCACGACGCCGACCGACCTCAGGCGGCGCGGAGGATGCCGACCACCGCTGCCCACAGGAGCAGTTGGACCAGGCCCGCGCCGCCCCACAGGAGGTAGGAGGCCACCCGCTCCCGCCGATACAGCAGGCCCCCCAGCCCTCCGTTGACCAGGAGGACGACCAGCCCGATGACGGGGATGAAGAAGATCTGCTGCCGGGGGCCCAGTCGGTCCGGCGCGCCGGTGGCGTCGAAGTGGAGGGGGAGGAGCCGGGGGAGGGAGGAGAACTGGGCGGAGAGGAACCCGAAGAGGGCCAGGACCCCCAGCGCGGCTCCGGCCAGGAGGACCAGCCCCAGCCGATCCCGCCAGAACTCCCATTCCAGAAAGGCCGGCCCCTCCGACGTCGGTTCCACCCGCTGCGTCGGACCCATCTGCAACCGGGTCTGGAGGGTGCGGAGGAATCCCTCCACGTCGTCCGGCGAGATCCCGTAGGCCACCCCCTGGGCCACGATGAACACCTGTTCACGCGGGGGGGCGGTGGCGTAAAGGATCGCCGGCCCGACCCCCTCGATCTCGCCATAACCGACCCAGTAGCCGGGCCAGCGGACGCCCCGGAACCGCACCCGGCCTTTCAGTTCGCTTCCCAGGAGGACCTGCTCGATGAGTGGGGTGGGGACCACGTGCCGGTTCCCGCCCCATACGATGGTCAACGCGTTCCGGTCCAGCGCGTAGACGGAGTGGAGTAGCCCGTTCAGCCAGTAACCCATCAGAGCGACCAGCCCCAGGCTGAGGAGGACCCAGAGGCCTACCAGGAAGGTCCAGAGAGAGATGGGACGGCTCGCGACCCAGGCGATCAGCCCTCCATCCACCAGCAGGATGGCGGCGATGATCCCCAGGCCCACCCGAAGCCCCCGTTGTGGATCGGTCTCCCATTCGGTCATGTCCGCTCCCTTCTCCAAGCGGGCCGAATTATACCCCGCCCGAGGGAAGGGGGCAAATAGCGTCTTCGCCGCGGATGGGTTCGGGCTTCGGCCTTGCTCCCCTCCCCGTTCTGGGGTACAATCCCTCCGAGAATGCCACCCTAAGAGGAGGTTCACCGATGACCAAGACCATCCGAATCGAAAATATCGCCCAACACGTAGGGGAGGAGGTCCGTATCCAGGGGTGGCTGTTCAACCGCACCGACAAGGGGAAACTCCAGTTCCTCCGGGTCCGCGATGGCTCCGGCTTCGTCCAGTGCGTCGTCTTCAAGAAGGAGGTGCCGGAGGAGGTCTTCGAGGCCGCCAGACGGCTTACCCAGGAATCCTCCCTCGTCGTCACCGGCGTCGTCCGCCAGGACGACCGCGCCCCCGGCGTCCCCGGTGGCTACGAGATCGGCGTGACCGGCCTGGAGGTGATCCAGTTGGCCCAGGACTACCCCATCCAGCCCAAGGAGCACGGGGTGGAGTTCCTGATGGACCACCGTCACCTCTGGATCCGCTCCCGGCGGCAGTGGGCCGTGCTGCGGGTGCGGGCCACGGTCATCCGCGCCATCCGCGACTGGCTGGACGACCACGGCTTCATCAACATGGACACGCCCATCCTCACCCCCGCCGCTTGCGAGGGAACCACCACCCTCTTCGAGACCGACTACTTCGGCGAGCCGGCCTACCTCACCCAGTCGGGCCAATTGTACAACGAGGCCAACATCTACGCCTTCGGCCGCGTCTACTGCTTCGGCCCCACCTTCCGCGCCGAAAAGTCGAAGACCCGCCGCCACCTCACCGAGTTCTGGATGGTCGAGCCGGAGATCGCCTTCTGCGACCTGGATCAGTTGATGGAGATCGAGGAGCAGTTCATCTCCTACATCGTCCAGCGGTGCCTGGAGGAACGGTCGGCGGAACTGGCGCTTCTGGGGCGAGATACGTCCCTCCTGGAGAAGGTCGAACCGCCGTTCCCGCGCATCTCCTACGACGAGGCCCTGGAGATCCTGGCCGAGGTCCGGGAACAGACGGAGGATCCCGAACTCAAAGAACTGCTCAAGATCGAGTGGGGGGAGGACTTCGGCTCGCCGCACGAGACGGAGTTGACCAAGCGGTTCGACAAGCCGGTCTTCGTCTACGGCTACCCGACCATCGCTAAGGCGTTCTACATGGAGCCCTGGCCCGGTCGGCCGGAGGTGACCAAGAGCGTGGACCTGCTGGCCCCGGAGGGGTACGGGGAGATCACCGGCGGTTCGGAGCGGATCTCGGATCCCGACCTGTTGTTGAAGCGGCTGGAAGAGTGGAACCTGCCGCGGGAAGCGTTCGAGTGGTACATCGACCTGCGGAAGTACGGCTCGGTCCCCCACTCCGGCTTCGGCTTGGGCGTGGAGCGGACGGTCACCTGGATCTGCGGCCTCAACCACCTGCGGGAGACGATCCCCTTCCCGCGGATGTTGAAGCGGGTGTACCCGTAGCAGGGACGATCCGTGAAGCCGAAGTTTCTCGTCGCCCGCCTGATGCGGCGGTTTCCCTTCCTCTACCCCATCCTCGTCCACCTGATCCAGTGGACCGCCGCCCGGTTCACCGTGGGGGTCACCGGCGTGGTCTTCAACGACCGGGGGGAGATCCTGCTCCTGGAGCACGTCTTCCGGGGCCGGTACCCCTGGGGACTGCCGGGGGGGTGGGTCGGCCGGCAGGAGCGGCCTCAGGACGCCCTCCGGCGGGAACTGATGGAGGAGGTCGGCCTGGCCGTGCGGGTCGGTCCGCCGGTGCTGGTCGAACTGGACGGCCCGCCGAGCCACCTGGAGACCGGCTTCCTCTGCGAGGTGGAGGGGAGGGTGGACCACCTCAGCGGGGAGATCCTTGCCGCCCGCTGGGTCCGCCCGGATGACCTCCCCGAGGGCCTCTACTGGATCGACCGGGAGATGATCCAGCGCGCACTGGAGATGAGAGAGGGCGGCGATGGGGGCTGACCTGGTCGAACTGCGCCGTCGGGTCCGCCCGATGCTGGACCTCTCCGCCCCCCGCGACGCGCTTGCTGCCTACTACACGCTCTACCACGACCCGGCGCGGACGCACATCTATGTCGAAGAGCGGGGCGGCCGCGTGGAGGGGTTCCTGACGGTCTGCCAGACGGGGCGGGACCTCTTCCGGTTGCTGGTCGTGCTCCGCGCCCGCACCCTCTCCGCCGCCAGGGCCCTCCTCCAGCGCCACCTCCACCCGCGCCGCCCGTACTACCTGGTCACCACGCTGGACCTGCGCCCGGTCGTCGAGACGACGCTGGCGGTCGAGCAGGTCCAGATCAACCGCATCTACCGGCTGGACCTGCGCCGCTATGCCCCCACGATCAACGTGCTCGTCGTCCCGACGCCGACGCCGGACGGCTCCCCGCGGTTCGTCATCCGCGCCCGAGGGGAGGTGGCGGCAGAGGCGGGGATCAACTGGCACTCCCCCCACTTCGCCGAGGTCTACGTGTGGACCGCGCCCGAGGCCCGCGGGCGGGGGTGGGGAAAGGCGGTGCTGGATTCCTGTATCGCCTGGGTGCTGCGCACCGGCGCGCATCCCCTCTACGTCGTCCCCGAACGGAACACACCCTCCATCCGCTTGGCGGAGTCCACCGGCTTCGTGGACACCGGCGCGCGGGAGTTTGCCGTGGAGGCGGTGAGGCAGGCGGAATAAAATGCGCGTCGTGCGCCCCGTTGCCCTGCTCTTCCTAGCCCTGTTAGCCGCCTGCTTCCCTGCTTCCTTGCTTCCCTCTACCCCGACCTCCTGCCCCACGGCCACCTCAGCCCCTGTCCCGACGCCTACCTCCTCCCCCTCTCCTACCCCGACCCCGACGGACCTCTATCTGCCCCCCGGCGACGTCCGTCTCTACCCCGGCCCCGATCTCTACAGCGGCGACCGGGTCACTTTCGACGTCACGCCGCGCAACCTGGGTTCCATCGACCCGGCCGATCTGACGGTCCGCATCTACCTCTGGACGGAGGACGGGCCGGAGTCGATCGCCGAGGGGGTGGTCGGCTATCCGACCTTCGACCGGGTCCCCCGCGCCCGGCTGACCTGGGCGTGGGACACCTCCGGGCTGGAGGGAGAGCAGGTCCTCACCGTTCGGCTCGATCCGGACGATGTGATCCGGGAGGGGGATGAGGACCCCCGGAACAACGCTGTCAACCTCACCGTCCGCCTCCTGCCCGCCGAGGAGCGCCCTCCCATCGAGGTCGCGGCCACCTGGGCGACGACCACTACGGCCTGCTGCGAGGTCCATTACCTCACCGGCACCGCGGCCGAACGGGACCTCCCCCTCATCCTCGCCCAGGCCGACGAGGCCACGGACTACGTGGAGACGCGGCTTCAGGTCCAGCAGGAGGAATCCTTTTCGCTCTACCTTATCGGCCGGGTGATCGGGCACGGGGGGTATGCCCAGGGCGGCGATCGGTTGGTGGTCTCCTACCTGGATCGGCATTACGCGGGCGATAACCTCCGCGAGGTTCTGCGCCACGAGATCACCCACGTGCTGGACGCCGCCGGGCTCAGCCCGCAGGCGCCGGCGTTGCTGCGGGAGGGGTTGGCCGTCTGGGTCGCCGGGGGCCACTTCAAGCCGGAACCCATCCGGAAGCGGGGGGCGGCGATCCTCCGCCTCGGGTGGTATATCCCTCTGGGGGACCTGGCGGAGGGGTTCTATACCCACCAGCACGAGATCGGCTACGCCGAGGCGGCGGCCTTCGTCGCCTACCTGGTCGACACCTACGGCCGGCAGGAGTTCCGGGATTTCTACGCCGGGCTCGGCACCTACGAGGGAGGTCCGGTCGAGGTGCTGGACGGCGCGTTGATGGAGTCGTTCGGCAGGGGGCTGGACGAGACGGAGACGGACTTCCGAGGGTGGCTGGAGGCCGCGCCTCCTTCGTCCGATCTGGAGCGGGACCTGGAGGACACGGTCCGTCTCTTCGACATGCTGCGCCGCTACCAGCAGGTCTACGATCCGGGGGCCTACTTCGCCAGCGGGTGGTTTCCCGACCCTGTGGAGGCGGAGCGGCGGGGGATCGTCGCCGACTTTCTGCGCCACCCTCGTGCGGAGGAGAACATCGCTCTGGAGACGATGCTCATCGTGGCGCGGGAGGCGCTGGAAAACGGGGAGTTCGACCGGACGGAGCGGCTCCTGGAGGCCGTTGAGGGGGTGTTGGAGCAGGGGGACTTCGCCGATCCCCTGGCTGCGACGTACCTTGGGATCGTCCGCACGGTCGCCGCGGCCGGCTACGAGGTGCAGCGGATCGACCTGGAGGGGGAGACCGCCACCGTCTGGGCCATCGCCCGCTGGCCGACCCTGGAGGAGCTCCGCCTCGTTCGCACCGACGCCGGTTGGCAGGTGCGCGGGGATTGAGAGAGCCGCAGAGGCACAGAGGGCGCGGAGCAATCTCCGGTTGAGGAGGAAACCCTGTGTCCCTGGAGCTAAGACCCCTGTGCGCTTGACACCCCCCTCATCTCCCTTTATACTCCCCTCGACGGAGGTGACCCGATGGACGAACGCACTCCCGAGCAGGAACTGGAGGTCTTCTTCGGTCCCCGGCCCGAGCCGACCGACGCTCAGCGGCTGGGTGTCGTCGTCGGGGGAAGCCTCTCCAAGGGGCTCGTCGTCAAACTGGACCCGCAGACGGTGATCGAGGGGCTGGCGGTAGGGCGGTACGTCGTCGTCCACGGGCGGACCGGGCGACGGTTCTTCTCCCTCATCAACGACGTCGTCTTGGACGCCATCAACCCGCTCATCGAAAAGACCCCGCCCGACGTGTCCGATCCCTTCATCGCCCGGGTCCACCGGGGCGTCTCCACCTTCGGCCGCATCCACGTCACGCCGATGCTGGTGCTGGAGGAGGGAAGCACCGAGCCCCAGCCGGTCAAGACGGTCCCCGAGCATTTCTCCCCCGTCTTCACCGCCACCGAGGAGGACGTCGCCCTCATTTTTGGGAAGGAGGAGGAGCCGGGGTATTTCTACATCGGCGAGCCGCTGGAGATGACCGGGGTGCACGTGGCGCTGGACCTCCACCGGTTCGTCGAACGGTCGGCGGGAGTGTTCGGCAAGACGGGCACCGGCAAGACCTTCCTCACCCGGCTGCTCCTGGCCGGGATCATCCGTCAGAACATTGCCGTCACCCTGATTTTCGACATGCACAACGAGTACGGCTGGAAGAGCCAGGACGAGGCGAGGCGGGAGATCAAGGGGCTGCGGCAGCTCTTCCCCACCGGCGAGGTGGCGGTCTTCACCCTGGACGAGGAGTCCTCCCGCCGCCGGGGGAGCAAGATCGACGGCGTGGTCCGCATCGGCTACGACCAGATCGAGCCGGAGGACGTGGACAGCCTCTCCGGCCTCCTGGCCCTCTCCGACGTCCAGGTGGGCGCTCTCTACTTCCTGAAGCGGAAACTGGGGCCCGGCTGGGTGGCCCGGCTGCTGGACGAGGAGGACCGGCTGGAGGACCTGGACGAGGCGCTGGAGCGGGGCACCCTCCACGGCGGGACGTTGGGGGCCATCCAACGGAAACTGGGCACCTTCCGTCGTTTCGAGTTCCTCCAACCCCACGTCGACGAGGACCCGGTCCGGCGCATCCTGGAGTACCTGGACCGGGGGATCCACGTCGTGCTGGAGTTCGGCCGGTACGGGAACAGCCTGGAGGCCTACATCCTGGTCGCCAACTACCTCACCCGCCGCATCCACGACCATTACGTGAAGCGGACGGAGGAGGCGACGGGCAAGCAAGGGGCGGAGCCGCGACCGCTGGTCATCGTCATTGAGGAGGCCCACAAGTTCCTCGACCCGATGGTCGCCCGCCACACCATCTTCGGCACCATCGCCCGGGAGATGCGGAAGTACAACGTGACGCTCCTCATCGTGGATCAGCGGCCCAGCGGGATCGACCCGGAGGTGATGAGCCAGATCGGGACGCGGGTGACCTGCCTTCTGGACGACGAGGCGGACATCCGGGCGGTCTTCTCCGGGATCGCGGGCAGCCAGGCGCTGCGGGAGGTCCTGGCCCGGCTGGACACCCGGCAGCAGGCGCTGATCCTCGGCCACGCCGTGCCGATGCCGGTCGTGGTCCGCACCCGCACCTACGGCACCCCCGAGTTCTACGCGGAGATGGGTGTGCAGGAGGAGGAAGCGGAGGAGAGGCTGGAGCGGGGGAGGAGGTTGTTGAGAGGGGAGGAGGTGGAGATTTAGCAGGAAGCGGGGAAGCGAGGAAGTAGG
>CAZOLN010000116.1:0-8485 GCA_964580565.1 uncultured Anaerolineales bacterium | reverse complement strand
GAGAGGGGGGAGGGCCGAGGCGGGCTGAAGTCCGCCCCCAATCTGAAATGCTCCCATCACCGCGCGCAGGCTTGACGAATAGAACGCTTGTTCGTATAATAAGGGCAGGGAAACGGGAGAATGGAGCCGTTGGAGAAACTTCGGCTGTTGGGGCCGGCCACCTGCTACGAGCCCGCAGAGGAGGTGGGGGGGAAGGGACCGGTGCGTCACCTCCCCTCCGACCTCGCCCGGTGCATCCACCACGCCGTGATGCCGGGCGGACGGCGGATCGCCCTCCTCAAGACGCTCCTCTCCTCCGCCTGCGAGCGGGACTGTCTCTACTGCGCCTTCCGCGCGGGGCGGGACTTCCGGCGGGCCACCTTCTCCCCCGACGAACTGGCCCGCCTCTTCCTCCAACTCCACCGACGGGGGATCGCCGAAGGGATCTTCCTCAGTTCGGCCATCCTCGGCGGCGGGCCGCAGACGCAGGACCGGCTGATCGCTACGGCGGAGATCCTGCGCCACCGGTACGGGTTCCGGGGGTACATCCACCTCAAGATCATGCCCGGCGCGGAGCGGGCCCAGGTGGAGGCGGCGATGGCCCTCGCCGACCGGGTCTCGGTCAACCTGGAGGCCCCCAACGGCCGCCGCCTGGCTCGACTGGCCCCCCATAAGACCTTTGAGCAAGATTTGTTGCAAAGACTTCGCTGGATTCACGAAATTCGCCGTCAGATGGAGGGGCGGCGTCGCCCCAGCGCGACCACCCAGTTCGTCGTCGGCGCGGCTGGGGAGAGCGACCTGGAGCTGCTCGCCACCACCGGGTTCCTCTACCGCAACCTGGGCCTGGCGCGGGCCTACTTCAGTTCCTTCCGCCCTCAGCCCGACACCCCCCTGGAGGGCCTGCCCCCCGCGCCCCCTGCGCGGGAGCACCGTCTCTACCAGGCCTCCTTTCTCCTGCGGGACTACGGGTTCGAGGTGGAGGACCTCCCCTTCGGGCCGGACGGGAACCTGCCGCTGGAGGAGGACCCCAAACTGGCCTGGGCCCGGCGGCACCTGGTCGAGGCCCCGGTCGAGGTGAACCGGGCCAGCAGGGAGATGCTCCTTCGGGTGCCCGGCATCGGGCCGAAGGGGGTCGAACGGCTGCTGCACGCCCGTCGCCAGGCGCGGCTGCGCGACCTGAGCCAGTTGCGCAAACTGGGGATCGCGGCCGACCGGGCCGCCCCCTTCATCCTGCTGGACGGCCGCCGCCCGGCCCGCCAACTGAGCCTGTGGGCTTTGTGAAGCAAAACCACAGAGACACGCAAAACCACAGAGACACAGAGGACACAGAGTTTCTCTCATTTTTAAGGTCCTCTGTGTCCTCTGTGCCTCTGTGGTAAAATACTCCCAGGAGGACGTCGCATGCTTCAGATCGTGGAGTACGGCCCCATCACCCGCATCCACATGGCCCGCACCCTCTTCGGCCGCCCCCTCTACACCGTCGAGGCCTACCTGGTGGACGGGCTGCTGATCGACACGGGCTGCCCGGGCACGGCCCGCGAACTGGTCGCCTGGTGCCGGGAGCGGGGGGTCCAGCGGGTGGTCAACACCCACCACCACGAGGACCACGTCGGCGGGGACGCGCCGTTGCAGCGGGCCCTGGGCCTGCCCGTGTCCGCCCCGCCGCAGGCCGTCCCCATCCTGGCCGACTTCCCCCGCCTCCAGTTCTACCGTCGGCTCGTCTGGGGGCAGCCCCGCAACGTGACCGCCGAGCCGTTGGGAGAAACGGTGGAGACGGACCGATACCGGTTCAAGGTGGTCCCCACCCCCGGCCACTGCCCGGATCACGTCTGCTTCTTCGAACCTCGGCAGGGGTGGCTCTTCACGGGCGACCTGTTCATCCACGAGCGGGTCCGGTACCTCCGGGCCGACGAGGACGCCCGCCTCATCCTGGACTCGCTGCGGCGGGTGTTGGCCCTGCGTCCCCGGTTGCTCATCTGCTCCCACGCGGGCCTGGTGGAGGACGCGTGCGGCGCGATCGAGCGGAAGATCGCTTTCTGGGAGGGGCTGGCGAGGGAGGCCCGCGCGCTGCGGGAGCAGGGGCTCTCCCTGCGGCAGACCACCGACCGCCTCCTGGGGCCGGAGGACATGATGGCCCGGGTCAGCCGGGGCCACTTCGCCAAGATCCACCTGATCCGTTCCCTGCTGGGGGAGTGAGAGAAACCACAGAGGCACAGAGGACACAGAGTTCTCCCAAATTATGAGGCCCTCTGTGTCCTCTGTGCCTCTGTGGTAAAACCCACCTCCCTAAGAGGGCGAGTCCAGGCCGGGCATCTCCACCCGCACCACCTCCCCGTGCACGTTGACCACCACGCGGAAGCCGGTCATCCAGAGCCAGAGCCGGAAGTCCTCCAGGTTGACCATCCCGGCGGAGGCCTCCAAGACCTGGTCGAAGTTCTCCAGGCTCTTCTCGATGGCGGCGCGGGTGAAGGGGTCGTCGGAGCCGACCATCCGCATCACCCCCTCCACCACCAGATCCTTCATCTCCAGCAACCGCTCCTTGATGTGGGCCACGATCTGCCGGTCCACCTCGACCGCCTCGATGTGGCGGAGGAAGTCGCCGTCGGGGATGGCGTAGAAGGGCTCGCCGCCCACCTCCGTCGTCTGGACCGGCTCCCCCTCCTCGTTGAAGATGAGACCGGCGAAGAGCGGCTCCCGCTGGCTCATCCCTCCCCTCCTCGGAAGTCGTACAGCCCGTCCTCAAGGGGGAACTCGGCCCCGCAGTCGGCGCAGACGACCCGGTCCCCCCGGTCCACCAGCACCGCGGAACCGCAGTGGACGCAGCGGAAGAACATCCCGGGAGGAGCAGCGGGCCGGTCGGCAGGGGCCGTGGCGCGGAGGAAGACGCTGGGCGTCAGCGGCCAGAGCCCGCCCAGGGGCTGGAGCAGCCCGTCCATCGCCACCAACACGCGGGCGGGCACGAGCCGCTTGACGAGGCCGAGCCGGAAGAAGGAGACGGCCCGCACCCGCTCGATGCGGAGGCCGAGTTGCCGGAGGTGGGAGAACACCCATCGGGGGTGGAAGTCGAAGTTGAGGGGGACGAACTCGACCGGCTCGGGGGCGAAGGGGGACCACTCCTGGCGGCGCAGGAGGTAGCGGAGGATGGCCTTCAGGTTCCGCTTGCTGGCGAACTCCAGGACGAAGGTGCCGTTGGGGGCCAGGATGCGGGCGATCCCCTGGAGGACGGCGGGGGCGTCGGCGGCGTGGTGGAGGGTACGGACCATCACCACCGTGTCGAAGAGACCGGGGACGAAGGGGAGCCGGTAGAAGTCGCCCAGGACGTAGCGGTAGCGGGGCCGTCCGTCCGGACCACTCTCCCCCAGCCGTTCCCGGGCCTGGAGGAGTTGGGAGCGGGCGTAGTCGAGCAGGACCACCTCCTCGTACCCCTGGTACAGGTCGGCCAGGCGGCCGAAGCCCGCGCCGATCTCCACCAGGCGGCGACCGGTGGGCGGGAGCAGCGCCCGCATCGCCACCCGCTCCGCACCGTCCTCATACGCCCGGTCCCGGCCCCAGAACTCGGTCCGGTAGCGGGATCCCTCGTAGTCGCAGATGGGGGGATGGGTGGACAGGGGGCACCTCCTCCCTAGGGGCCGATCTCGAGCCCGTCCGGCAGGCTCTCCACGGCGATGCGGACGGGGGTGAACACCCCCCGCAGCCGCTGGACCGCCGGATCGAGCCCCGCCTCGCCCAATTGGATCTCGACGGGGATGGTCATTCGGACGGGGATGGTCTGGCTGACCGGGACGGTCATCTCGACCGGGATGGTCTTCTGCACCGGGACGACCATGTCCAGTCGGACCGGCAACCGCATCCCGGCGGGGAGGGCGAGGGAGACGGTGCCGTTGATCACGCCGCCGCCGCCGGGGAGGTTGAACTGGGCCGGGATGCTGCTCAGAGGGACCGGCTCGGTCAGCACCACCACCGTCTCCTGGCTGATGGGAAGATCGAAATCCAGGTCCAGCGGCTGGTTCAAGGGCAGGTCGAAGCGGATCCCCATCGGCTGATCGACCTCCACCGTCGTCCGGATGGTCGTCTCGCCCAGGCCCAGGAAGGCCTGGTCCAGTTCGACCAGCAGCGGTTCGACGAACCGGCTCTTCAGGCGCAGCAGGGGGTTGATGGAGAGGAGAAGGACCAGAATGAGGACGACGTTGAGGGTGAAGGAAAAGAGGGTGGCGACGTCCAAGAAAGTGCGCCATCGGCTCTTCTGCTGTTGCTGCTCCATCGCGGGCCTCCTTATCGATCGATGGACACACGCACTCCGGAGAGACGGAGAGCGCGGGGTCAGAATTCTTCCTCCGCCCCCTGGGGCTCTGCAACCCGCTCTTGCCCCCCAAGAAGCGCCGGGGATGTTTCACGTGAAACGTCCTCGGCGGCGACGGGTCCTTCCTCACGCCGCGTCACCACGACGAAAACGACGGCGGCCAGGGCGAGGAGAAAGACGACACCTTCGATCGCCGGTATCGACCATCCGACCTTCATCAGCCCCACCGCCAGCCCGTCCACCAGGGCGTGGGCGAGGACGGCGAGGGCGAGCCAGCCCACGTTCCGGGTCAGGGAGCGCACGACCATCAACGTGAGCCCGATCTGGACGGCGAGGGCGAACGCCCGCTCCAGCCCTCCCAGGAGGGGGAGGTACCACGGGACGGACCAGTAGGCCTCGATCTGGGCCTGCACCTGCTCCAACATCTCGCCCGAAAGCCCCATCCCCTCCAGGTCCATCCCCCGCAGCGCGATCATCTGCAGGAAGGCGAACAGCACCAGGAGGCCCAGAAGGAAGGCCTCGATCCCCCCGTGCCCTGCGCCGAAGGCGACACCCTCTTTCCACGACCGGGCCTCCCGCCGCCAGAAACGGAGCACCACATAGCGGGCCCCCTCCTCACAGATCCCCGCGCTGAGGCCGGCGACCAGGGCCATCCACGGCACGGGCCACAGGGCCACCCCTCGCTCCCCGCCCAGAAGGCCCAACGCCCAGTTCAGGGGGAGGTGGACCACCTGGGAGAGGACGAAGGTCAGCATCCCCGCCCCGATCAGCCCCCACGGGGCCCCCAGCCGCCGCCGCACCCACAGCCACAATCCCACCGGAAGCCCCAGCATCAAGAGGATCTGCACAATCCGGACCAGGTATGTCATCTCCCACGTCCCCCTCTCTGCGTCGAAGCGATCCGAGCCCCCTCAACTGGCGGCCGCGGCGGCCGCGGCGGCCTCCTCCTGCCAGCGGGTGTAGGCAAGGTAGTAGGTGAAGACCACCAAGGGAAGGTCCACCGGCGACATCACCTCCAGGCGGACCTCGCGGCGGAACACCCCCTTCGGGTGGACCTCCAGCAGCGGCGTGCCCGCCTCGTCGCACAAGCGCCAGGCCCGGCCCCAGAAACGGACCGGCTGCAGCGTGTAGGAGCGATCCCCGAACGTGACCTCCACCTCCCGCCGGAGGAAGCCCCGGGGGCGCGCCGTCGCCAGCACCGTCTCCCCCTCCCGCAGTTCGTACTCTCCCCGCCACCAACTGGTCCGCCGGGCGGTCCATTCCCGCCCCTCCGGCGTGCGGAACAGGCCGAAGGAACGGAGGGCCGGAAAAGTGAACACACCGCGCACCCCAGCCGCCGTCTCCAGTCGGTGGCGGGTGGTAAACAGGCCGGAGACGACGAACTCCGGCCTGTCGGCGGGCGTCAACGGCTCGCTCACAGACTCACTCCCCCGACGGATCTCCTCGTGCGGCCCTCGACGCAGGCTAGAGCAGCCCCTCTCCCAGGACCTCCCGATCCAGTTTCCTGAACAGCGGCTTGGGCCGCTGGAGCCGCTGCCCGGCGGGCAGTTCGCTGGGGGCCCAACGGCCCGTCGCCCCGGAGGGATCGTAGCAGAGGGCGTCGTGGCTTCGGGTCTCCTCGTGGAAGGTGGCGACGTACTGGCGGCCGAAGAGGGGGGTTTCGTAGCCCAGGTACCGATGGAGCGATTCGGAGGAGAAGGGGAGGAAGGGGGCGAAGAGCACCTTCAGGGAGTCGATGGCCCGCAGGGCGACGTACACGGTGGTCGCCGCCGCCTGGCGATCCTCCTTGATCTGGAACCACGGCCCCTTTTCCTCCAGGTACTTGTTCACCTCCCGGGCCAGGTTCATCACCTCCCCGAGGGCGGCGCGGAACTTGCAGGAACCGAGCAGGCGCCCCACCGGCCCGAAGGCCACGTCGATGCGGGCCAGCAGCCCCACGTCGGCCCGGTCCATCAGCCCCGGGACCGGGACCTGGCCGTCGAAGTGCTTGTAGGCGAAGGTCAACACCCGATGGCACAGGTTGCCCCACGTCGCCACCAACTCGTCGTTGTTGCGGCGGATGAAGTCCTCCCAACTGAAGTCCGTGTCCCGCGTCTCCGGCATCACCGCCGTCACGTAATACCGCAGAGGGTCCGGATCGAACCGGTCCAGGTAGTCCGGCAGCCAGATCGCCAGCCCCCGGCTCTTGGAGAACTGCTGACCCTCGATGTTCATGAACTCGTTGGCCGGGACGTCGTAGGGGAGGTTCAGCCGCTTGTTCGGATCCTCCTCGTAGAGCCGCTCCACCCCCATCAGTTCGGCCGGCCAGATGACGGTGTGGAAGGGGATGTTGTCCTTGCCGATGAAGTAGTAGGTCTTGGCTGCGGGGTCGTACCACCACTCCTTCCACGCCTCCGGCCGGCCGACGTTCCGCGCCCACTCGATGCTGGCGGAGAGGTAGCCGATGACCGCCTCGAACCAGACGTACAGCCGCTTGCCCTCGTACCCCTCCAGCGGAACCGGGATGCCCCACTCGATGTCCCGGGTGATGGGCCGGCCCTGCAGCCCCGCCGCCACGTAGTTGCGGGAGAAGTTGAGGACGTTGGGCCGCCAGTGCTCCTTGTCCTCGTCCAGATAGGCAGCGATCCGCTCCTGCAGCGCGGGCAGGTCGAGGAAGAAGTGCTCCGTCTCCCGCACCACCGGCGTGCTGCCGTCGGTCTTGCTGCGGGGGTTGATCAACTCCAGCGCGTCCAGCAACGCCCCACAGTTGTCGCACTGATCCCCCCGGGCCTCCTCGTACCCGCAGTGGGGGCAGGTCCCCTCCACATACCGGTCGGGCAGGAAACGGCCCTCCGTCTCCGAGTAGAGCTGACGCTGCGCCTGGCGGTACAGATACCCCCGCTCCAGGAGCCTGAGGAAGATGTCCTGGGCCACCCGGTGGTGGTTCTCGGTGTCGGTGTGGGTGAAGAGGTCGTAACTGATCCCGATCCGCTGCTGGGTCTCCAGGAAGCGGGCGTGGTACCGTTCGAAGATCTCGCGGGGAGAGACCCCCTCCCGGTCGGCGCGGATGGTGATGGGGGTGCCGTGGGAGTCGGAGCCGGAGACCATGAGGACGTCGTTGCCCGCCAGCCGGTGGTAGCGGGCGAAGATGTCGGCGGGCAGGTAGGCCCCGGCCAGATGGCCGACGTGGAGGTCTCCGTTAGCGTAGGGCCAGGCGACGCAGACGAGGATCTTCTCTCCCATAGGCGCTCCTCCTTTGGTCACGGGTATTGTACCACAGAGTAAAGCAAAGAAAAACCGCCAGCGAGGCTGGCGGTCTCTGCCGTGGGTCCATCAGCGGACCGTCGCGGTCAGGAAGCCCCTTCCCCCGACCGCCACGGCGGGCGAGACATCATCATCTTGAAATAGCCCGTGAGCAACAAGACCATCTCCCTGCGGCTGATGAACCACAGAGGCACAGAGGGCACAGAGGAATTAAGGATGTACACAGAGAAACTCTGCGTCCTCTGCGTCTCTGTGGTGAAACTACATAAGACCTGCGCCGTTAACTCAAGAAATCCCGCAATTGACGGCTGCGGCGGGGGTGGCGCAGCCGTCGCAGCGCCTTCCCCTCGATCTGACGGATCCGCTCCCGCGTGAGGCCGAACTTCTGCCCGACCTCCTCCAAAGTGTAGGTGCGGCCGTTGACCAGTCCGAACCGGAGGCGGAGGATCCGCGCCTCGCGGGGGCTGAGGGTGGAGAGGATCTCCTCGATCTTCTCGGACAGAAGTTTGTGGTAGGTGCTCTGGGGAGGGGTGGGAGTGGTCTCGTCCTCGATGAAGTAGCCGAGTTCGCTGTCCTCCTCATCTCCCACCGGCCGCTCCAGGCTCAGCGGCTGCCAGGAGACCCGCATCATCCACTGGACCTTCCGCGGCTCCAGGTCCATCTCCTCGGCGATCTCCTCCGGCGTGGGCGCCCGACCGTGCTCCTGCTCCAACTGCCGGGCGGTGCGGTAGAGACGACGGATGCGGTCGGACATATGGACCGGGACGCGGATGGTGCGGCCCTGGTCGGCGATGGCCCGGGTGATCGTCTGCCGGATCCACCAGGTAGCGTAGGTGGAGAACCGGTAGCCTCGTCGGTAGTCGAACTTCTCCACCGCTTTCATCAGACCCAGGTTCCCCTCCTGGATCAGGTCGAGGAAGGGAACCCCCCGGCCGATATATTTCTTGGCGATGCTGACCACCA
>CAZOLN010000115.1:0-8495 GCA_964580565.1 uncultured Anaerolineales bacterium | reverse complement strand
CTCTGTGTCCTCTGTGTCTCTGTGGTTAAAACATTTGCCCCTCTTGGCCGCCGTGTTATAATACGCCACCGTGGTTACAAAACGCCAATTGGGACTTTTCCTTATCGCCGTAGGCGTGGTCGTCGCCGTGGGCACGGTGGGGGTGGACTGGGTCGGAGCGGGAGAGTGGAGCGGCTTCGGCCCCCTGCAACGGATCGGGGTCGGTGGTGGGTTGGCCCTCCTCCTCGCCGGCCTCCCCCTCCTCCGGCTCGGCGATCGCCCGGCCTGACCCTCAGACGATGAAGAACCGCTGGCTACCCCCACTAAAGACCACCCTGGTGCTGCTAGCCCTTCTGGTCTTCCTGGGCTACCTGGCCGTCTACCTCACCTACGCCGCCGCCCTCTTCCGGTGGCCCTTCGACTACGACCAGGGGGAGGGGTTCGAACTGTACGACGCTGTTCTCTACAGCCGAGGGGAATGGCCCTACCGGGACAACGCCACCTTTCCCTTTTACGCCTCCAACTACCCGCCCCTCTTCCACCTGCTGATCGTCCCGCTGCTGCCGATCTTCGGCCCCCGTCTGGTCGCCGGGCGGCTGATCTCCTTCGCCGCCACCCTGATCACCGGCGCAGCCATCGGCTGGGTGGTCCACAGAGAAGCCCGAGAGGCCGACCTCCCCCCGCTCTACACCCACGTCCTGCCCGCCCTTTCCGGACTGGCGTTCCTCTCCTCCAACATCGTCTACCAGATCGGCCCCCTCTGCCGGTTGCACATGACGATGGTGATGTTCGAGACGCTGGCCGTCGCCGCCATCGCCGGATTCCAGCACCCCCGTCACGGCCGCCGCAACCTCCTGCTGGGGCTCCTCTTCCTCCTCTGCGCGGGCTACACCAAGCAACTGGCCGTCTTCACCGTCGCCGCCGCGCTGGGCTTCGTCTTCCTCCGCGACGTCCGTAAGGCCCTCCTGGCCGGGGCAGCGCTGGCGGTGGTGGCCGGGGGGATCTTCCTGCTGATCGACCGAGCGACCGGCGGTCAGTGGACCATCAACATCATCCACGCCAACGTCAACGAGTTCGACTACCGCCAGACCCTCGTCTTCCTCTGGCAGTGGCTCCGCCTCCACCCGGTGCTGATCCTCCTGGCGATGGGGCTGCTGGCCTACGAACTGTACTGGGACCGGCTCTCCGTGTACGCGGTTTGGTTCGTCTTCGCCATGGGGATGGGGCTGCTGAGCGGGAAGTGGGGGGCCGGACCGGCCTACTTCACCACCTCCATCGCCGCCGCCTGCGCGATGGCCGGCCGGGCGCTGGTCCGACTGGGAAAGGGCCTGCCCCGCCGTTGGCCGCGCCTACGGGAGGCGATCCCCTTGTTGGTGCCGGTTCTCTTCCTGATCCAGGCCCCCTTCACCCTCCACCTGCCCACCGAAGGCCCCGTCTTCGGCCCGCTGGCCCGGGCGCTGGGCGTGGCGGACCGGTCGGTGCAGGGGGATTGCACCTCTTTCGCCTACTACGACAGCGGGGGCTACACCCAGTTGGGCCACCTCCTGACCCCTCAGGATTACCAGGCCGGGGAGCGGATCCTGGCCTACGTGCGGGCTGCCGACGGGCCGCCTTTCAGCGAGGAGGCGGCCTTCAGCCTGCTCACCAGCCGGCCGGTGGTGACCAACCCCACCCAGCTCCTCAACCTCTACAAGAACGATCTGCTGGACACCTCGGAGATCATCCGGCGGATCGAGGCCGAGGAGTTCGGGGTGGTCGTCTTCCGCGCCCAGTTCTACCCCCAGCCGGTGCTGGAGGCCATCGGGCAGCACTACCGGCCGGTGGAACACATCTGTATGAACGGCTTCTATTATCACATCCTGCTCCCCAACCGACTGCTGGGAGAGGAGTGAACCGATGGAGAGCACCCCATTCCGATGTCCGACGTGCGGCAGCACAGCGCTGGAGCCCACCCCTGAGGGCACGTTGCTCTGCCTCCGCTGCGGCTCCGTGTCCGAGGTAGCGGGGCAGGTCTGTCCGGATTGTGGGACAGCGAACCCGCCCGAGGCCGGACGGTGCGAGGGTTGCGGTCGGGTGTTGGACCCGGTGCTGGCTGTCCTAGAACGGCAGCGGTACTCACCACGGGAACGGCGGGAGATCCTTCAGCATCAGATCGCGCAGTTGCGGGAGGAGGCGGAGGTCGCTTCTCAGGAACGATTACGAAGGTGGTGGGCGGAGGAGGTAGAGCGCCGTCGGGCGCTGGCCCAAGCCCGGGCGGAACGAGAGCGAAGGGAACGGCAGGGCTTGATGGCGGCGATGATTCTCGGCGCGGTGGTCCTGCTCCTGCTCCTCGCTTACGCCGTGACCACCTTCGTCCTGACCACGCCGACCCCCACCCCGACCCCACTGTAAGGTCGCCCCCAGCCTGAAAATACGCCCACGCGCCGCCATAACACTTGACAAACCCGGCCCCCTAGGGCATAATGAGGCCGTCTTAGACAACCGAACCTGTCAAAGGCTGCGACGGAGAGGAGTAAGCGGGACCTTCGGGACGCCAGGGAGGCGGGGCCTTGGACTGGAAGCCTCGCCCGAACGAAGCCCGCCGAAGTTCGCTCCTGAGCCGACGGGTGAAACTCGTTGCCGGTTGCTGGTGGCGGCGAGCAAGTAGCCCGCTCCGCAGGCCCTGCGTTATCGGGGCAGCCGATCGCGCGAACGCGCCGTCGGTGTAACGAGAGGGCTCCGAGAGGAGTCAAGTGGGGTGGTACCACGGGAGGTGCGCGCTCTCGTCCCCAGGGGCGAGGGCGTTTTTCATATCACTGAGACACCGAGGGCACTGAAGAGACTGAACGCTGGGAGGCGAAGATGCTGGAAGAGTTGAACCGCCTGGAAGAGGAAGCACTCAAAGCCCTGGAGGCGGCGGAGGACGAGGAAGCGCTGGACCAATGGTACCGCGCCTACCTCGGCCGGAAGGGAGCCGTCACCCGGATGGTCCGCTCCGTGGGGACGCTGCCCAAAGAGGAACGCCCCGCCTTCGGCCGGCGGGCCAACGAGGTGAAGCAGGCCCTGGAGGCCGCCTACGCCGACCGGCGGGAGGCGGTGCGCCGGATGGTCCTGGCCCGCGCCCTGGAGGAGGGGGCGGTCGACGTCACCCTGCCGGGGCGGCCGGTGGTCCGCGGGCGACTCCACCCCGCCACCCGCACGCTGCGGGAGATCTACGCCATCTTCGCCGACATGGGGTTCCAGGTCTACCGCAGCCGGGACGTGGAGACGGACGAGTACAACTTCCAACTCCTCAACATGCCCCCGCACCACCCCGCCCGGGATATGTGGGACACGTTCTACACCACCCAGGAGGGGGTCCTCCTGCGCACCCACACCTCCCCGGGCCAGATCCACGCGATGCGGGAGTTCGCCCCCGAACCGGTGCGGGTCATCCTCCCGGGGATGTGCTACCGGTATGAACAGATCACCGCCCGCTCCGAGATCCAGTTCCACCAGGTCGAGGGGCTGGCGGTGGGCCGGAACATCACGATGACCGACCTGAAAGGGACGCTGGCCGAGTTCGCCCGGCGGATGTTCGGCCCGGAGCGCAAGATGCGCTTTCGCTGCTCCCACTTCCCCTTCACCGAGCCCAGCGTGGAGATGGACATCGACTGCATCCTCTGCGAAGGCCAGGGCTGCCCGGTCTGCAAGCACACCGGCTGGCTGGAGATCCTCGGCGCGGGAATGGTCCACCCCGTCGTCCTGCGCAACGGCGGCTACGACCCCGACGTCTACTCCGGCTTCGCCTTCGGGATGGGACCGGAGCGGATCACGATGCTCAAGTACGGCATCAGCGACATCCGGTACTTCTGGGGGAACGACCTTCGGTTCTTGGAGCAGTTCTGATGCAACCTGACGCCCTGCGGTAAAGGAGACGAGCGATGAGAGTACCGCTTTCTTGGCTCAAGGAGTACGTCGATGTTACCCTCCCCCTCTCGGAACTGACCGAGCGGCTCACCCTGGCCGGCCTGGAGGTGGCGGCGGTCGAGACCATCGGCCTGCCGGGGGCGGACCTGCCGTGGGACCCCGAGCGCATCCGCGTCGGCGAGGTGGTCGAGGTCAAACCCCATCCCGACGCCGACCGGCTGGTCCTGGCGGTGGTCCGCTACGGGGAGAACGACTACGAGACCTGCGTCACCGGCGCACCTAACCTCTTCCCTTACCTGGGCAAAGGCCGCGTCAGCGTCAAGGTGGCCTTTGCGATGGAGGGAGCCCGCCTTTGGGACCCCTACGCCGAGAGGCCCAAAGTGATGAAACTGAAGAAGACCAAGATCCGGGGGGTCCCCTCCCGGGCGATGGTCTGCTCGGAGCGGGAACTGGGCCTCTCCGACGAGCACGAGGGCATCCTCATCCTGCCCGACGACGCCCCGGTCGGTGCGCCGCTGGCCGACTACCTGGGCGACGTGGTGCTGGATCTCGACCTCACCCCCAACCTGGCCCGCTGCTTCTCCGTCATCGGCGTGGCCCGGGAGGTGGCCGCCCTCACCGGCCAACCCCTCCGGCTCCCCTCGCTGGAGGTGCCGATGGAGGGGGAGCCGGCAGAGGACCAGGTGGCCATCGAGATCGAGGACCCCAACCTCTGCGCCCGCTACATCGGGATGGTCATCCGGGATGTGACCATCGGACCCTCTCCCTTCTGGATGCAGCGGCGGCTGCAGATGGCCGGGATGCGGCCGATCAACAACCTGGTGGACATCACCAACTACGTGATGCTGGAGTGGGGCCAGCCCCTCCACGCCTTCGACTACGACAAGTTGGTGGAGCGGGCCGGGGGCGGCAAGCCGACCATCATCGTCCGCCCCGCCCGCCCCGGCGAGCGAATGGTCACGCTGGACGGGGTGGACCGGGAACTGACCCCCGACGATCTCCTGATCTGCGATACCGCCGGTCCGGTCGCCATCGCGGGCGTGATGGGCGGGCTGGAGACGGAGGTGACGGAGACAACCCGCAACATCCTCTTGGAGTCGGCCAACTTCAACTTCATCAGCATCCGCCGCACCAGCCGACGGCTCAAACTCCCCAGCGAGTCCAGCGCGCGGTTCGGACGGGGGGTCCATCCCGCGATGGCCCGTCGGGGCGCGCTGCGGGCCGCCGGGTTCTTCCACGAACTGGCAGGCGGGGTCGTGGCCCAGGGGATGGTCGACGCCTACCCCGCGCCGCCGGAGCCGGTCGTCCTCACCCTCACCCCCACCGAGGTCCGACGCGTCCTGGGCATCTCCCTCTCTCTGGACGAACTGAGCGACATCCTCACCCGGTTGGAGTTCGACTGCCAGGTGGAGGGGGACACCCTCCGCGTCACCGCGCCCGACCACCGGCTGGACGTCACCTGCACCGCCGACCTGCTGGAGGAGGTGGCCCGCATCTACGGCTACGACCGGCTGCCCGCCACCCTGATGGCGGACCGGCTGCCGCCGCAGCGGGCGAACCGCGACCTGGCGCTGGAGGAGCGGGTGCGCGACCTCCTGGTCGAGGCGGGACTGCAGGAGGTAATCACCTACCGACTGACGACGCCGGAGCGGGAAGCGCTGCTCCTGCCGCCGGACGTCCCCCGCGAAGAACTTCCCTACGTCCAAATCGCCAACCCGATCAGCGCGGAGCGGACGGTGATGCGGCGCAGCCTCCTGGCCTCCGTGCTGGACGTGGCGGCGGCGAACCTCCGGTTCCGGGACCGCCTGGCCCTGTTCGAGGTCGGCAAGGTCTTTCTCCCCGTGGAGGGGGAGCCGCTGCCGGAGGAGCCCCGTCGGCTGGTCATCCTCCTCACCGGGCCGCGGGAGCCCCTCCACTGGGCCGGAAGCGACCGGGAGCCGATGGACTTCTTCGACCTCAAGGGGGTCGTGGAGACGTTGGTCGAGGGGCTGCACCTGCCCGACGTGGCCTACGGGCCGACCGAGCACCCCTCCTTCCACCCGGGCCGCGTCGCCCAGCTGATGGTGGACGGGGAGCCGGTGGGCGTGTTCGGCGAACTCCACCCCCTGGTGGTGGAGAACTTCGACCTGCCGACCCAGCCGGTCCTGGCGGCCGACCTGGACCTGGAAGCGCTGCTGGCGCGGGTGCCGGAATCCTACACCATCTCCCCCGTCCCGCGCTACCCCGCCGTCCGGCAGGACATCGCCGTGGTGGTGGACGAGGAGGTGCCCGCGGCCGAGGTCCAGCGGGTGATCGAACAGGCCGGCGGCAAACTGCTCCGGCGGGTCCAACTGTTCGACGTCTACCGCGGGGAGCAGATCGGCGCGGGGAAGAAGAGCCTCGCCTACGCCCTCACCTTCCAGGCGGACGACCGCACCCTCACCGACCACGACGCCAACCGGCTGCGGGATAAGATCGTGCGGCGGCTGCAGGCGACCCTGGGCGCGACCCTCCGCACGTGACCCTGCGCCCTTGCGCCCCTGCGACCCTGCGACCTGCGCTTTTGCGACCTTGCGACTTGCGCCTTTGCGACCTTGAAACCTAAAACCCTGAAATCCACAATCCCGAGAGGGCACCGCCTGCGCCTGGCGCTGCTCCTCCTCCTGCTCGTCCTGGTGCTCCGGCAGGAGGGGCCGCCGCCGGGCGCGCTCTCTACCGGCGTGGGGGGCATCGTCGCCGACCTCCGCTTCGACTTCTGGGGCTGGGAGGCGGACGCGCTGTGGGGCAAGTTCACCCACTGGCTCGTCCAGCCGCAGCGGTACATGCGGGAGCCGGACCGAGAGGCGTTCGTCCGCGACTACATCGACCGCATCGGCCAGATCCGCCATCTGGAGGCGCGGATCCACCGGGTCTATGCTGACCCCGACGTGGCCGATCCCGACGAGGCGACGGCCCCGCTGCGGCGGGCGGACCGGTGGATGCGGATGGCGCTGACCGCCCGCCAGCCGCTGGCCGAGGCGATCCTCGAGGAGCAGGTCGGGGAGGTGCTGGCGAGGGGAGGGCTAGGGTTGTTGGGCCAGCCCCTCCCGCCCGTCAGCGCCCACTTCACCCCACTCCCCTACTACCTGGTCGTCTCTCCTCGAGAGCGAATCGCGGTCATCTACCAGCAGGAACTGGAGCACGGGCTGGACGTGGCGACGCAGGAGGCGATCGAGGAGCGGATCGACCGCACCTTCGACGTCTCCTCGCTGGTGACGCCCATCGGCGGGATGTCCGCCTGGCCGTCGATGCTCCTGGAGTCGTCCGACCTGGCGTGGGTGGTGGAGGTCGTCGCCCACGAGTGGACCCACCACTATCTCTCCTTCCATCCGCTGGGGTGGGCCTACGACCGGAGCCACGAGGCGCGGACCATCAACGAGACGACGGCCTCCATCGTCGGCAAGGAGGTGGCCCGAGCGGTGCTGGCCCGCCACTACCCCGACCTCCTGCCGCCGGAGGAGGAGCCGCAGCAGGGGCCGCCACCGGAGCCTCCGGCCTTCGACTTCCGGGCGGAGATGCACAAGACGCGGGTGGAGGTGGACCGTCTCCTGGCCGAGGGGCGGGTGGAGGAGGCGGAGCGATATATGGAGGAGCGTCGCCGCTTCTTCTGGGAGCACGGCTACCACATCCGCAAGTTGAACCAGGCCTACTTCGCTTTCTACGGCTCCTACGCGGCCGAGCCGGGGGCCGCCGGGGAGGACCCCATCGGCCCGTTGGTGCGGAGGCTGCGGGAGGAGAGCCCCTCCCTTCGCGCCTTCCTGCAGCGGGTCCGGGGGATCACCTCGCTGGAACGGCTGCGTCAGGTGGTGTTGGAGTAACCGCAGAGACGCAGAGGACGCAGAGATTCTATGTTATGTATGGAACCACAGAGGCACGGAGGACACAGAGAATCCTCGAAAAGGAGAAACTCTGTGCCCTCTGCGCCTCTGTGGTGAAACTACGGCAAAAAATTTCCTCCGCGCCCTCTGCGCCTCGGCGGTGTTTCTGGAATTGGGAGAAAGGAGAACAGAGTGATCCGGGTGCTGGGCATCGCGGGGAGTCCCCGGCGACGGGGGAACACCGAGATCCTTCTCGACCGATTCCTGGCCGGGGCGGAGAGCCTCGGCGCGGAGGTGGAGAAGGTCGTCGCGGTCCGTCTGCGGATCGAGGGCTGCCGCGCCTGCGACGGCTGCTGGGAGGACGGCCGATGCATCGTTGAGGACGACTTCCAGCAACTGTGCGAGCAGATCGTCGACGCCGACGTGATCGCGCTGGCCGCCCCCCTCTACTTCTGGAACCTGCCCGCCCAGGTCAAGACGCTGGTGGACCGCAGCCAATGCCAGTGGGCGCGGAAGTTCATCGCCAAGATCCCCCTGCGGCCCACCCTGTCCGGCCGGCCCCGCCGTCGGGGGGTCTTTATCTCCGCGGGCGGGGAGGCCGAGCCGTACTTCGACGGGGCGGTGCGCACGGTGAAGGGGTTCTTCGGCGTCTATGAGGCCGACTACTGGGGCGAACTCCTCGTCGGCGGCCTGGACGCCAAAGGGGACGTGCTGCAGAACCCCCGCGTCCTGGAGGAGGCGTTCGACCTGGGCGTGCGGGCGGCGACGTGGGACGATCCCCCCACCCCAACG
>CAZOLN010000114.1:0-8845 GCA_964580565.1 uncultured Anaerolineales bacterium | reverse complement strand
GGTCGCGCGGCAACCCCGCCACGATGCTGTCGGCGACGGAGTGGGCCTCCACCGGCTCCATCTCCCACCCCTCCAGCCCCCGCTCCCAGGCGTCCACCAGCGGGGAAGACCCCTCCGCCTGCACGCCGATGATGCGGGGCATCCGGTCGATCCAACCCAGCGCCATCAGGTCCCGCAGCCCCTTGTGGATGCCGCCGATGATGCATCCGTCGCCGACGGGGACCAGGATGACGTCGGGGGCCTGCAGGGGCGGACGGCCGCGTAGGGGCGGACGGCCGTCCGCCCCTACAACCACCCCCAACTGCTCGCAGATCTCATAGGCGGCGGTCTTCTTGCCCTCGGACATATAGGGGTTGTAGGCGGTGTTGCGGTTGTACCAACCGAAGGCCCGCGCCGCCTCCAGGCAGAGGTCGAACGCCTGGTCGTAAGTACCGTCCACCAGGAGGACGGTGGCCCCGTAGGCCAGCAGTTGGGCCACCTTGGCCTGAGGAGCCGTCTTGGGCACGAAGATGACGTTGGGCTGGCCGACCGCTGCGCACAGCCCAGCCAGGGCAGCGGCGGCGTTGCCCGTGCTGGCGGTGGTCACCACCGCGGCCTTCCGCTCCCGCGTCTTGACCACGGCGATCGCCGAGGCCCGGTCCTTGAAGGAGGCCGTCGGTTGGCGGCTGTCGTCCTTCACCCAGAGGTGCTTCAGCCCCAGCCGCTCCGCCAGCCGCGGGGCCGGATACAGGGGGGTCCACCCTACGCTCCCCAGCACCGTCCCTTCGGCCAGCCGACGGGCCACCTCCGGATCGACCGGCAGCAGGGGAAGGTATCGCCAGATAGAGCGGTCCTCACTGGCAAGCAACCGCTCCAACGGAAAGTCGCGGCGGATCGCGTCGTAATCGTACACGACGTCCAGGATCCCCTCGTCGCCGTGCTTGGGGCAGACGTACTCCACCTCGTCCACCCCGTACTCCGCGCCGCAGATGGTACAACGAAGGCCCACGACGTACTCCAACGTCATCGTTTCTCCTCCCGCACGTAGGGGATCCCCAGCGCCGCTGGTGCCCCCACTCGCTTGCGCACCGCCTCCCACCAGGTGATCATCACCAGAACCAGGATCGTGAAGAAGTAAGGGGTCATGTTCAGGAAGGAAGCAGGGATCGTTGTCCCGGCCGCCTGCATCCGGAACTGGAGGGCGTTGATTCCGCCGAAGAGGACCGCGCCGATCACCGCCCGAATTGGATCCCACATGGCGAAGATCACCAACGCGATGGCGATCCAGCCCCGCCCGCCGGTGATGTTGTCTGCCCACCCCTTGAGGTACCCCAGCGAGAGGTGGGCCCCCGCCAAGCCCATCAGGACGCCACCGAAGATGGTGTAGGCGTAGCGGGTGACGGTCACGTTGACCCCCATCACGTCGGCCGCCTGGGGGTTCTCCCCCACCGCCCGCAGGTGGAGGCCAAATCGGGTCTTGTAGAGGTAAAACCAGAGGATCGGGACCAGGAGGTAGAGGGAATAGGTGAGCACATCCTGCGTGAAGAGGGAGGGACCGACCACGGGGAGATCCCCCAACACCGGCAACGGGATGCGCTGGAACGCAGGGCCCTGGAGCCCGACCATCGTCGTACCGCCGGGTCCGAGCCGCTGCCCCATGAAACTAGCCAGGCCGGTCCCGAAAAGGGTGATCGCCAGGCCGCTGACCACCTGGTCGGCGCGGAGGGAGATGGTGAGGAAGGCGTGGATCAACGCCATCAGGCCGCCGACGAGCAGCGCGGCCGCCAACCCCAACCAGACGTTGTCCGAGTGGTAAGCGACGGCGAAGGCGGTGGCCGCCCCCACCATCATCGTTCCCTCCACCCCCAGGTTCAGCACACCCGACCGTTCGGTGTAGATCTCCCCCAACGTCGCGTAGAGGAGCGAGGTCCCCGCCCGAATCGTTATTGTCAAGATCGAGGTGATAAGGTCCTCCATAATGCCCCCCAACAGGTTGCAAGATGCAAGATGCAGGATGCAGGATACTAGGGTTCAGGACTCCTCCGTCGTCTTGCGACCTTTGACGAAGCGGACCCGGTAGTTGACGAAAATAGAGCCACCCAGGACGAAGAAGAGGATGGCGCCTTGGAGCACGAGGGCGACGGCGGCGGGAAGGCCCATCGCCACCTGGAGCTGGTCCCCGCCTACCAGCAGCGCGCCCATCAAGAACGCCACGAAGAGGATGCCCCAGGGGTTCAGATTGGCAAGCCAGGCGACGATGATGGCCGTGTAGCCGTACCCCACGGTGAGGCCCTGGTAGAGGCGCCGGGAGATCCCAGCCACCTCGGCCATCCCGGCCAGGCCGGAGAGCCCTCCGGAAAGAAGCATCACCAGCAGGATGTTGAACCCAATGTTGATCCCACTGTACCGGGCGGCACGGGGGTTCTCACCGATCACCTGGATCTCGTACCCCCACCGGGTCCGGTTGAGGACGAACCACACCAGCACCGCCGCCAGCAGGGCGAAGATCAGCCCGATGTGGACCCGCCCGGTCAACCGGGGGAGCCAGGCCACCTGCGGGAACTGCGCCGTGCCGGGGAAGCCGTATCCCTGTGGGTCGCGCCACGGACCCAGGTAGAGGTACTCCACCAGGAGAATGGCGATGTAATTCATCATCAACGTGGTGAGGATCTCGTTGACCCCCAGGACGGCCCGGAGGAAGGCGGGGATAAGCCCCCAGACGGCCCCCGCCAGCACTCCGGCGATGAACATCGCCGGGAGAACCAGCGGGCCAGGCAGCCGATCGGCCCAGAAGAGGGCGATGTAGGCGGCGGCGATCCCGCCCATCGCCAACTGCCCCTCCGCGCCGATGTTCCAGAAGAGCATCCGGAAAGCAATAGCGACCCCCAACCCGGTCAGCATCAGGGGGACCGCCTTCACCAACGTCTCGGAGAGGGCGTAGCCGCTCCCCAGCGAGCCCTGAGCCATCACCCGGTACGCCTCCAGGGGGTCCACCCCGAAGATCAACAGGATGATCGCGCCAAAGACAAGAGCCAGGACGAAGGAGAAGATGGGAACGAGGAACACCGCCCGTCGGGAGCGGGTCAATCGCTTCTCGAAGATGACGGTCATAGCGCCTTCTCCTCTGCCCGTTGCCCGGCCATCAGCAGCCCAATGGCCTCCGGCGTCGTCTCCTCCGGCACGACGACGCCCATGATCTCACCCTCATAGATGACGGCGATCCGGTCGGAGAGCTGCATCAACTCATCCAGGTCCTCGGAGATCAAGAGAATCGCCGCTCCCCGGTCTCGCTCATCCAGAAGCGACCGACGGACTGCCTCGGTAGCCCCCACGTCCAGCCCACGGGTGGGGTACACAGCGACGAGGACCCCCTTGCTGGCCGTGATCTCCCTGGCCAAGACCACCCGCTGCTGGTTGCCCCCGGAGAGAAGACGGACAGGGGTCTGAGGGCTGGGGGTGGCGATGCGGAAGGCCTCGATCAGCCTCCGAGCGAAATCGCGCATCGCGCCTCGGTCCAGCAACGGCCCTCGCGCCAGCGGCGGGTGGCGGTAGGCCTTCATCGCCAGGTTGTCGGAAATGGGGAGGTTGGGCACGAGCCCCACGCCCACCCGGTCGCCGGGGATGTGGCTGACGCCGGCCTCGATCACCTCGCGGGGTGGGCGATTGGTGATGTCCCGCCCATACACCCGGACGGACCCGCCGGTAGCGCGGCGGAGCCCGGTGATGACCTCGGCCAGTTCCCGCTGCCCGTTCCCGGCTACCCCGGCGATCCCCAGGATCTCCCCGGCGCAGATCTGGAAGGAGACGCCGCGCAGGGCGGGCAGCCCCTTGTCGTTCAACGCCTGGAGGTTCTCCACCTCCAGAGCGACCTCCCCCGGCCGACAGACCCGCTTCTCCAGCCGGAAGAGGACCTCCCGCCCGACCATCAACCGGGCCAGTTCGGCCTTGTTCGTCTCGGCCGTGCGGAGCGTGGCGACCACCTTGCCAGCCCGCAACACCGTCACCCGGTCGGCGAAGGCCATCACCTCGTCCAGTTTGTGGGTGATGAAGATGACCGCCTTCCCCTCATCGGCCATCCGGCGGAGCGTCTTGGAAAGTTCGGCCGACTCCTGGGGGGTCAGCACCGCGGTGGGCTCGTCCAGGATGAGAATATCGGCCCCTCGATAGAGAAGTTTGAGGATCTCCACCCGCTGCTGCTCACCCACAGAGAGTTGCCAGATGTAGGCGGCGGGGTCCACCCGCAGGCTATATTGTTCAGAGAGGCTCCTGATCCGACGGTGGACCTCCTCCATCCGTGGCACCCACCCCACCGTGCCCAGCCCCAGGATGACGTTCTCCGCCACCGTGAGGGTTTCGACCAGCATAAAGTGTTGATGGACCATCCCGATGCCGTGGGCGATGGCGTCGCGGGGGGAGTGGAGATGGACCGGCCAACCGTGGATGAGGATCTCCCCCTCGTCGGGCCGGTAGAGCCCGGAGAGGATGTTCATCAACGTGCTCTTCCCGGCGCCGTTCTCCCCCAGGAGGGACATCACCTCGCCGGGATAGACCTCCAGGTCCACGTGGTCGTTCGCCAGCACGCCGGGGAACCGCTTGGTGATCCCCCGCATCTGAACCGCAGGGGACGGAGGGGATTCGATGGTCATCGTCGAGGTTCCTCCTCGCTTTAGGTGGCTCCCCTCCCCAGTGGACCGCTCCGGGGAGGGGAGCCTTCGCGCGCAAGGTGAGCCTACTGGGTGGGGATCGTCCCCACGACCCCCTGGACGAACCAGTCCATGCCGAGCATGTCAGCGTCGCTCATGCACTCCCCTTCGGGGACCCTGAGTTCGCCGTTCTGGTCGTAGATGGGGCCGCAGAAGACGTCCCATTCACCGGAGAGGATCTTGTCCTTCTCCTGCTCGACCAACTGCTTCACATCGTCGGGGACGCGAGGGCTGAGGTCGGCCAGGGTCACCACACCATCGGCCATGCCGCCCCAGTACTGGTGGGTCACCCAGGTGCCGTTGAGCACATCCTGGACGGTCTTGACGTAGTAGACGCCCCAGTTCCACACCGGGCTGGTGAGCACCGTGTCGCCGACGAACTGGGCCATGTCGGAGTCGTAGCCGATGCTCAACTTCCCCCGCTCCTGGGCGGCCTTCTGCGGCTCGGTGGTGTCCTGGTGCTGGGCGATGATGTCGGCTCCCTCATCCAGCAGCGCCTCCGCCGCCTCCCGCTCCTTCACCGGGTCGTACCAGGTGTTGGTCCAGACCACGTGGACCTCGGCGTCGGGGTTGACCTGGCGGACGCCCAGGGTGAAGGCGTTGATGCCCCGGATGACCTCGGGGATCGGGTGGGCGGCGACGTAGCCGATGAAGTTGTCCTCGGTCATGCTGCCCGCCACCAGGCCGGAGAGATACCGAGGCTGATACATCCGGCCGAAGTAAGTCGCCATGTTGTCGGCGGTCTTGTAGCCGGAGCAGTGCTCGAAGTAGACGTCGGGGAACTCCTGAGCGACGGTCAGCATCGGGTCCATATAGCCGAAGCTGGTGGCGAAGACCACCTTGGCCCCCTGCTGGACCACATCGCGGATCGCCTTCTCGGCGTCGGGGCCCTCGGGCACGTCCATCACGACGATGGTCTCCACCTGGTCGCCCAGTTCCTCCTCCAGCATCTTCCGGCCCCGGTCATGCTCGTAGGTCCAGCCCAGGTCGCCCGGCTGGCCGATGTAGATGAAGGCGACCTTCAGCGGCTCCTCAGCGGGCATCTCCTCCGTGGGAACCTCGGTGGCCTCCTCTGTCGCCGGCGCTGCCTGCTTGCACCCCGCCAGCACCAGGCTCAGCACGACTACCAGAGCCAGAAGAATACCGATTCGCTTCCTCATCTCTACTCCTCCTTGTCTGTAGATCAGGTCAGTGGACTAGCCAGATCCTGGGTTCGACGCAGGAACATCGCCGAACCAGCACCTGCGAACCTCCCGAAGCCTCCCGCGAGCATCACCTCCTTTCGTCATCTCACCTCTCCAGCCCTGGGGAACACAGGGCCTTCGATCCCTCCGGTCCTTTCCCTTTCCCACGCCCCGGCGAACTAGTCCGGCACGATGAGCGTGCCCGTCTCCCCAGCCAACGCCCGGGCGATGCTCTCCGGGCTGGTGATGATGGCCTGCTTGCCACCCGCCTCCAGGAACCAGATGATGGCCTGGATCTTGGGCAGCATGCTCCCCTTAGCGAAGTGACCTTCCTCCATATACTTTTTCGCCTCGGAGACGGTCATCCGGTCGATGGGCTTCTGATCTGGCTTGCCGAAGTTGAGGTACACTTTCTCGACAGCGGTGGAGATGAGGAACAGGTCGGCACCGATAGAGCGGGCCAGGAGGGAGGAAGCGTAGTCCTTGTCGATGACCGCCGCCACGCCCTCCAGGGAGCCGTCCTCGTTGCGGACCACCGGGATGCCCCCGCCGCCGACGGTGATGGTGATGATCCCCGCTTCCAGCAACTCCTTGACCGCGTCCAGTTCGATGATCTCCTGCGGGATGGGCGAGGGGACCACCCGGCGCCAGCCACGCCCGGCGTCCTCCACCACGACCCAGCCGTCCTCCTCCGCCCGCTTACGGGCCTCCTCCTCGCTCATGAAGGAGCCGATGGGCTTGGTGGGGTTCTGGAAAGCCGGGTCGTTCCGGTCCACCAACACCTGGGTGACCACCGTGGCGGCCTTCTTATTCATCCCCCGCCGCTTGAACTCGTTGTAGAGGTTCTGCTGGAGCGTGTAGCCGATGGCCCCCTGGGTGTCGGCACCGCAGAAGTCCAGCGGGACCTCGTGCATCCCGGCCACCTTGGCGGCGATCTCCGAACGGCGCAGGATGAAGCCGACCTGCGGGCCGTTCCCGTGGCCGATGGCGACGTCCCAGCCCTGCTCGATCATCTCGGCGATGTGGTAACAGGTCTCCTTCGCCGCCTGGTACTGGTCCTGCACGGTGACCTTGGTCTTGTCCTTGATCAGAGAGTTCCCCCCGATCGCAATGACTGCCAGTTTCTTCTCTGCCATTTCCCCCTTCCTCGTTTGAGTTGAGACAAGGTGACAGGGGAGACAGGGAGATCAACCTCCCTGCCCCCCTGTCCCATCGTCACAGATTCCCCATCGTCAATGCCATAATCGCCTTCTGCACGTGCAGCCGGTTCTCGGCGATGTCGTAGATGGCCGAACGCGGGCCGGAGGCCACCTCGTCCGTCACCTCGTTCCCCCGGTCCACCGGCATCGGGTGGGTGAAGATCGCGTTGTCCGTCCGGGCCATCTTCTCCGCGGTGAGGGTCCAGTCGGGGTACTGAAGCGCCTTCTGGATCTCCTCCTCTTTGTGGAACACGCCGTCCCGGTAGGCGTTGGGGCTCATCCAGTTACGGGCGTAGACGATATGGGCGCCCTCGTACCCCTCGTTGGGGTCGTGCACCACCTCGAACTCGGTCCCGTGCTCGGCGCAGTTCTGCTTGGTCCACTCGATGACCTCCGGGTCCAGGTCGTACCCCTCCGGGTAGGCCAGCGTGACGTGCATCCCGAAGCGGGAGGCGATGAGAAGGGCCTCCTGGACCGAGCACCAGGAGCGGGCCAGGGCACCGGTGGCCCAGGTGAGGACGAACTTCTTGCCCTGCAGCGCCTCGTAGTCCGGCCGGCCCGGCCCCTCGCCGTACCACTCGGCCCACCCCATAATATCGGCCAGGCCCTGGCAGGGGTGGAACCGGTCGTCGGCCATGTTGATGATGGGGACGTCCGCCCACTTGGCGAACTCCCGCAACATCTCGTCGCCCGCGCCGTAATACGGGACCTTGTCCTCCAAGATGCGGATGCCGATCCCGGCGGCGTAGCGGGCCATCACCTTGGCCGCGTCCTCGATCGTCTCCCCGGCCTTCTTCTCCGTCTTGAAGCGACCCGCGGAGGGGGTCATAAACTGGGCGTGCCCGCCCAACTCCGTGGCCGCCGCCTCGAACGAGAGCCGGGTCCGCACCGAGGGGTTGTAGAAGAACATGATGAACGTCTTGTTCTTCAGGACGTCCGCCCAGCGGTCGGAGAACCGCTCCCGCTTCATCTTCGCCGCCAGGTCCAGCGCCGCCATCAACTCATCGAAGGACCACTCCTGCGTGCAGATCAGGTCGCGTCCATAGAGATCCATAGCCAGACTCCTTCTCTGTTCAGAGTTCTGTGTTCGGCGTACCGAACAACTACCGCATCACCAGGCTCATCACCGCCTTCTGCACGTGGAGCCGGTTCTCCGCCTCGTCGTAGACGACGGAGCGCCAGCCGGAGTCGGGATCGGTGTTGTCGATGACGGAATCCTCGACCTCCCAACCCCGGTCGGCCGGCAGGCAGTGCATGTAGATGGCGTTGGGCTCGGCGAGCGCCATGTACTCCGGCGTCGCCTTCCAGTCCTTGTACCGGTCGAAGATCTCCTGAGCCAGTTCGGGGTTGTCCTCACCCACGGGCGGCTTGAACATCTGGACCGGTGCCCAGGCCTTGGGGTAGAGGACGTGCGCTCCCTTCGCCGCCTCCTCGAAGTCCTCGGAGATCGTGAAGGAGCCGCCGGTCTCCTCGGCGTACTTCTTGCACGCGGCGATGACCTCGGGGTCGAGGGCCATCTCCGGCGGCCGGGCCAGCACCACGTCCATCCCCATCTTCGTCGCGGCGATGATCGCGCTCTGCGGGACCGCCCGCGGCTTGTGGACGCTGGGGGAATAGGCCCAGGACATCACGAACTTGACCCCCTTGAAGGTGCCGAACTTCTCGTAGACGGTCAGGATGTCCGCCAGGGCCTGGAAGGGATGGTACTTGTCGTCCTCCATGTTCAGCACCGGGATGTCGGCCCAGTAGGCGAAGTTGCGGATCATCTCGTTGGCCGCGC
>CAZOLN010000113.1:0-8994 GCA_964580565.1 uncultured Anaerolineales bacterium | reverse complement strand
CTAGGAGCACTCGACGCCAGATCTTCTACAACCCGTAAGCACATCGGGAGCAGAAGGAGGCCCCCGAAGGAGAATCAGCCTTCGGGGGCTTCTTCACTGCTGCGACCGGCGAGGCGCGGAAGCCCCGGCGAACCGGCTGCAGGCGGCAAACCACAGATCCCGGGTCACTGTCCCTCGCCGCCGTTCTGTGATAGAATGAATGCACAGCGCCAAGGACGTTGGAGGCACTCTCTCCGTCACCCATGGCCGAGCAGGACGTTTCAGATCAACGGGGGAGGTGAGGACAATGCCTACGGTCGAGATTCGCCCCGGCATCTACTGGATTGGCGTCAACGACCGCACGACCGACCTCTTCGAAGGGCTCTGGCCCATCACCCAAGAAGGGGTCTCTTACAACGCCTACCTGGTGGACGGAAAACAGAAAGCGGTCATCGATCTGGCGAAAGGGCTCAAGACGGACGAGTTCCTGGACCAGATCGCCGAGGTGGTGGACCCGGCGAAACTGGATTACATCGTCATCAACCACATGGAGCCGGACCACACCGGCATCCTGAGGACGATCCGCCGGATCGCCCCCAAGGCGACCATCCTGGGCACCCAGAAGACCAAAGAGATGCTGGCCGCCTTCTACCAGGTCGAGGAGGGGATCCACGTCGTCGAGGACGGGGAGACACTCTCCCTGGGCACCCACACCCTCCAGTTCTTCCACACCCCCTTCGTCCACTGGCCGGAGACGATGATGACCTACGAGACGACCCAGAAGGTGCTCTTCTCCTGCGACGGGTTCGGCGGGTACGGCGCGCTCCACGGAGCGATCTTCGACGACCAGTGCGACGATCCCCGGTTCTACGAGCAGGAGTCCCTCCGCTACTACGTCAACATCGTCGCCGTGTTCAGCCGACCGGTGCTGAAGGCCATCGGCCGATTGAAGGACCTGCCCGTGGAGGTCATCGCCCCCTCCCACGGCCTGGTCTGGCGGAAGAACCCGGCCCGGATCGTGGAACTGTACCAGAAGTGGGCCGGGTACGCCACCGGCGAGGCGGAGTTGGGGGTCACCCTGCTCTACGGGTCGATGTACGGCAACACCGAGCAGGTGATGAACGGTGTCGCCAAGGGGATCTCCGCAGCCGGGGTGCCGGTGGAGATCTTCGACGTGGCCCGCACCCACGTCAGTTACATCCTCCCCTCGCTGTGGGTGCGGCGGGGCGTCATCGTCGGCGCGCCCACCTACGAGGGCGGCCTCTTCCCGCCGATGGTCCACGTGCTGGACATCGCGGCCCGTAAGCGGATCTTCAACCGGAAGGCGGCCTACTTCGGCAGTTACGGCTGGGGTGGGGGAGCACGGCGGGAGTTCGCGCGGCTGGCCGAGTCGCTCCGGTGGGAGGTGGTGGAGACCCTCGAGTTCCGCGGCGGCCCCACCCCGGAGGACCTCAAGGAGGCGGAGGCCTTCGGCGCCCGCTTCGCCGAGTCGCTGCGCTGATCGGTAGGGGCGACCTACAGTACAGGTCGCCCCTACACAACCTACAACCCCGGTGTGACCACCAGCGGCACCGGCACGAAGGTGGCGAGGAAGACCAACAGCAGGAAGATACCCAGCGCCGTTCGGCCGGGCCCCAGAGGGGAGGCCTCGTTCAAAGGCGGGGGATGGCGAGGGCCCAGAAGGAGGGCAAGCACCGCCCAGATGATCCACGTGGGCCAGGCCGGATTGCCGATCAGGAACAAGTATCCCCCCAGCGCCCCCAGCAGACCGATCACCACGAAGGAGAGGGTCCAGGCTCGCCGGCCCAGCAGCGCGTAGGCCACGTGCCCCCCGTCCAACTGACCGATGGGCAGCAGGTTCAGCGCCGTCACCAACAGCCCCGCCCAGGCGGCGAAGGCGATGGGACCGCCGGGGCTGGGCGGGTAGGAGAGCAACACGTCCTCCCCGTTGGCGTCCGGCAGGATCCGCCCCTTGGTCACCAGTTTGGCCGCCAGGTAGATCAGGGAGTTCCCCTCCTGAAAGACCACCGTCTCCTGCCCGCTAAACGCGGCGCAGAAGAAGGCGCGGACCCCCTGGGGGTTCTGGCACTGGACCGCAAGCCGCTGCTGGACCGAATCGAGGTTCATCATCTCCGCGGGATGGCCGACCTCCGTGAACAGGAGGCCGACGATCAGCAGGGGGATCGCCACCGCCAGCCCGGCCAACGGCCCGGCGATGCCGATGTCGAACAACGCCTTCCGGTCCCGCATCGGGGCCCGCTGGAAGATGACAGCCCCCATCGTGCCCAGGATGCTCATAGGCATCGGGACGAAGTAGGGGAGGCTGACCGGCGAGCCGTACCGCCGGGCGACGAAGTAGTGGGCCAGTTCGTGCGCCAGGAGGATCCCCATCAGGGCCAGGGCGAAGGGCAGCCCGGAGAGATACCACCGGGGGTCCTCCAGATCCACCGCCGGGGAGAGCCCCGCCAGCATCGCCGAGAGGAAGGTGAGGATGAAGAGGAGGATATGGAGCCCCAGACGGGTGGGTTGAGGGCGGGCTACCCCTCGGACGGCGATCAACCGGTAGGTCCTTCCGTCCACCTTGGAAAGCATCGCCGTGTAGCCCAGGCGGTTGAGCCGCTCGGAAGCGCGGTCGAAAACGAGGTCCGAATCGGCGTACAGCGGGCCGTAGAAAGCGATCACCCTGTCCGGCCCGCGCTGCACCTCCACCCGTTCCACCGCCATCAGGTCGATCAACTGCTCCCGCAGACGGGCGACGGTGAGGTTCTCTCCCAAGAGAGGTCGTTCCATATCCGCTCCTCGCATGAATGGATGGCTGAATTATAACCCAATTCGCCACAGCGGGCGAGGGGACCGATCCGGAAGTTTCCCAGAGTGCACAGGGACAACCCCAAATTCAGCGTCCTCCGTGCCTCCGTGGCGGAGACGTACCCCCTCACCCCGGGGCCGGGTGGACGGGCACCTCGACGGTGAGGGTGGTGCCCTGTCCGGGGCGGGAGTCGATCCGCAGGGTGCCGCCCAGGATCCGCGCCCGCTCGTGCATCCCGATCAGCCCCAGTTTGCCGGACCGGGCCAGTTCGACCACCGAGTCGGGAGCCTCGAAGCCCCGGCCGTCGTCCTGGATGCTCATCCGGACGCAGGCGGGGTAGAACCCCAGTCGCAGGGCGACCCGGGAGGCCTGGGCATGCCGTCGGACGTTGTTCAGCGCCTCCTGGGCAATCCGGAACAGGCACAATTCCTCCTCCGCCTCCAGCCGTCGAGGGGCGCCGTCGACCTCCAGTTGGGCGTCGATCCCTTCCTCCCGCAGGGCCGCCACCAGCCCCTCCACGGCGGGCACGAGCCCCAGGTCGTCCAACACCGGCGGGCGGAGGTCGCGGCTGAAGCGGCGGACGCTTTGGAGGGCGTTGGTCGCCAGCCTCCGCACTCCCTCCAGCCGGTCCAGGAACCCCTGAGGGAGCCCCTCGTCGGCGGCCAGCGCCTCCAGCCGTCGGGAGAGAGCGACCAGGATCTGAGCGGTCTCATCGTGGGCCTCCCGCGCGATCCGCTTTCGCTCCTCCTCCTGGGCGTGGATGATCTGCCGGGCGTAGAAGCGCATATTCTCGTAGAGGCGGGCGTTCTCAATGGCGATGCCCGCCTGACGTCCGATGCCGGTCAGGATCTCCACGTCCTGCGGGGTGAACAGGCGGGGCTCGTGGAGGCTGCTCACGGCCAGCATCCCCAGGATCCGCGCTCCGCTCACCAGGGGCACGGCCGCGACGCTGACCACCCCGGCCTCGACGAACTGGGGGATGGCCCGGGGATAGGCCCGGTAGTCCTGGATCACCACCGACTGGCCGGTGTGGATCACCGCCCCCGCCAGCCCCCTCTCCTTGCTCACCACCACCTGGGTCAGCACAGGGGGAAGGTTGTGCAGATAGGGATAGTGGATCTCCCCGCTCTCCGGGTCGAGCAGGGCGATGACCCCCGCATGGGCCCCGGTCAGTTCCTCGACGATCTGAAGCACCTTGGGCAGGATCTGGTCCAACTCCAACTCGGAGGTGATCTGCTCCGCCACCTCGTTGAGCCGGCGCTGGATGCGGAGCCGCTGCTCCACGCCTTGATGGAGGCGGGCGTTCTCGATCGCCACGCCGATGTGGTTGCCCAGGGCGCGGAGCAGGTCCAGGTCCTCTCGGGAGAACGGCCGCCGATCCCGCGACGCCACCGCCAGCACCCCCTGCACCGTGCCCTTGGATTTCAGGGGAACGATGGCCTGGGTGCGGAGCCCCTCCTCCCGCACGGCCATACGGGTGAGCCGGGGGTCGGTGGAGGAATCGGGGATGACCATCAGATCCCCCTGCAGGGCGACCCGCCCACAGAACCCCTCGCCCATCTTCAGCCGGTCCACCCCAGCGGCCGAGTCGGGGGAGATGCCCCGATAGGCGACCAGGGCCAGTTCGCGGGCGGACCGGTCGACGAGGAACACCAGCCCCGCGTCCATATCCAATACTTCAAGGGTTTTGTCCAGCGCGCTGTTGAGGACCTGCTCCAGGTCCAGCGACTCGGTCACGATGGTGGTGACCGCGTTGAGGACCCGCAGGCGGGCGAGGGCCCGCTGCCGGGCCACCTTCTCCCTGTCCTGGGCGGAGAGCATCCCGACGAGGAGCAGGCCGACCGCGCCCACGACCGCCACCTCCGACAGGGCGCCGACCGGCTCCGGGGCCTGAGCCGCGCGAGGCAGCATCAGGGCTATGGAGAGGGCCAACGCAGCCAGACCGCCGGGCGCTCCGAGGGCGAAGGCCGCGGCAGCGACCGGGGCCAGGTAGAGGATGCGCACCGCCGTGGAAGGGTCGATGGCCAGGCCGGAGGGAGGCCGATAGTGGAAGAGGGTGAGCACGACCAACCCCAGAAGGGCGAGCCAGAACGAGGGCTGTCGGAGGGGAGACTGTCGGTGGAACATCCTCAAGTGCGTAAGGTTCAACAGGTATCCTCAAGGGTCAACCAACCCCTGCGGAGGGCGTAGAGCACCGCCTCGGTCCGGGAGCCGACCCCCAGTTTGCCGAAGATGTTGCTGAGGTGGACCTGGACGGTGCGGACGCTGATGTGGAGCCGGTCGGCGATCTCCCGGTTGGTCATCCCCTTCGCGGCGAGGCGAAGGACCTCCATCTCGCGGGCGGTGAGCGTTTCTGCGGCCTCGCCGGGCGGCGTCCCCTGCGCCTTGCGGGAGAAGTAGTCGACCACCTTGCGGGCGACGGTCGGGTGGAGCACCGACTCTCCGGAGTGGACAGCGCGGATGGCCCGGATCAGGTCCTGGGTCGAGACGTCCTTGAGCAGGTACCCCGCCGCCCCCGCCTCCAGGAAGGCGAAGATGTACTGATCGTCGTCGTAGGCCGTCAGCACCAGCACGGCGGTCCCAGGATTGTCCGCTTTGATCCGTCGGGTCGCCTCGATCCCGTTGAGGCGGGGCATCGCCATATCCATAACGACCACGTCGGGCCGGTGGAGGGCGGCCAGTCGGACGGCCTCCTCCCCGTCCCCGGCCTCCGCCACCACCTCCAGGTCCTCCTCCCGATCCAACAGTTCCCGCGTCCCCTCGCGCACCAGGACGTGGTCTTCGACCAGCATCACACGGATCTTCTTCATTCAACCTCTCCAATGGCCTGCCGTAATTCCACGAGCCCGATTATAGGCGCCTCGGGCCGACAAGGCAAACGTGAATAGGGCAGTTCTCCTGCGCATTTTGGCCGATTTTGTACTACGCCAAAACGCTTACCACCCCCGGCCCTAGAGCGGGAAAGGGCGAAATCTCGCGGTACGCGGTCTGGCGGAGTTATCCTCGCAGGAAGATCGGTGTTTTTCGGGATCGAGGACAAGCCCCTTGTACGATGACAACGGTCGTCGAGGGTCGTATACTGGTTAGAAGGAGACCGAGTATATCCGTTGAGAGGAGTTGCGATATGGAACGAGGAACGGCCGTGTTGCAGGAGACGGTTGGGATGGACACGCTCGTCGGGCCTCTGACCTACGCAGGGGTGGAGTCAGAGGGGGCCGACGACCTGTTGCGGGTGCTGGAGAGGGCGGCGGAGGATCCGCGCTTCGTCGCTGCGCTGACCGAACGGCCCGAGGAGGCCCTGGCGGGGTATCGGCTGACCGCTGAGGAGCGAGCGGCGCTGCTGAGCGGCGACCTGCGCTGGATCGAGAGGATGGTCGGCCCGCTGGACGCGCGGCTGAGCACCTGGCTGGCGTGTCGGCTTCAGCAAGAGGTCTGGTGACCCGGCAAAGAGGGGCGTCCCCCCTGTCGGCCTGGGTTGAGGGCGGAGGACCTCCGGGGAACCGCGTGTCCTCCGCGCCTGTGGTGAAGGCGGATTTCTAGATCTCTGATCGGAGGTGTGAAGATGTCGGTGGTCGGAATCGTCGTCAGTGCCGTGGTCTCCCTCGCCGTCTGGGCGTTCCTGGTTGTCGGCCTGTATCACCTGATCCAAGACACGGCCCGCAGGGTGCGGCTGCCCACCCGACAGGTGGCCCCGCGGCGCTCCCCCCAGCGGGCGGGCTGAGCGAGACGGCCTGAGCATCCGGGACGCGGAGAGGACCGATGGCATCTGCTCCCTTTTCCATCGACGCGTTCCCTCCGCCGGAGATGGCGGAGCGGATGGAGAACGTCGGCGTCAAGAAGGCCAGCCTGGACTTCTGGAGCATGTTCGCCCTGGCCGTCCTGGCCGGTGCCTTTATCGGCCTGGGAGCTGAGTTCTTCACCCTGGTCATCACCGACAGCGGCCTGGGCTTCGGGATGAAGAAACTGATCGGCGGGCTGGTGTTCAGCCTGGGGCTCATCCTGGTGGTCATCGCCGGGGCGGAACTGTTCACCGGCAACAACCTGATCGTGATGGCGTGGGTCAGCGGCAAACTGACGCTGGCCCAGGTGATGCGCAACTGGGTCATCGTCTACTTCGGGAACCTGGTCGGCTCCCTGGGCACCGTCCTCCTGATGTATCTGACCCGGCAGTGGACCTTCGCCGATTACCACGTAGGGGCGACGGCGCTGAACATCGCGGTCGCCAAGGTGAACCTCTCCTTCACCGCGGCGCTGGCGCGGGGCATCCTCTGCAACGCGCTGGTCTGTCTGGCCGTCTGGCTGTGTATGAGCGCGCGGAGCGTGGTGGACAAGATCTTCGCCATCGTCTTCCCCATCACCGCCTTCGTCGCCTCCGGCTTCGAGCACAGCATCGCCAACATGTACTTCATCCCGATGGGACTGGTGCTGAAGGGCGAGCCTGCGGTGCTGGCGGCGGCGGGCAAGACCGTTGCCGACCTGGCGAACCTGAACGTCCTCGGGTTCCTGCGCAACCTCCTGCCGGTGACGACCGGGAACATCTTCGGCGGGGCGTTCATGGTGGCCACGGTCTACTGGTTCATCTACCGCCGCCCTCGACAGGAGGAGCAGCCAACCCCGCGTCACGCCACCGCGACCGCTCCCGCCGGGTCCGGACAGGTGGGCCTGCAGGAGTAGAGTTGAGCCCCCGCACCGCTGCGGGGGCTTTTGGCATCCCCGATCCGGCAAATGCGACGCACCTTGAAGGTGCGTCGCACTCTTATCCTCCCAGAACGACGGATTGACAACCGGTCCCCCCCGTGATATACAGGGCCCACACAATTCGTCTTTCGGAGGGATGGTATGAAGGGAAGGGAAATCTCCAGCGTGGTGATCATCGGCGGCGGCCCAGGTGGGTACGTGGCCGCCATCCGTGCCGCCCAGTTGGGCCTCCAGGTGACCCTTGTGGAGAAGGAGCATCTGGGCGGCGTCTGCCTCAACTGGGGGTGCATCCCCACCAAGTCCCTCCTGCGCAACGCCGAGGTCATCTCCCTGCTGGGTCAGGGGAAAACCTTCGGTTTCACCGTGGAAGGCTTCCGGGCGGACTACGGTGCGGCGGTGGAGCGGAGCCGGAAGGTGGCAGCGCGCCTGGTGAAGGGAGTGGCAGCGCTGATGGGGAAGAATTCCATCCGGGTGGTGGAGGGCACGGGGCGGCTGGCTGGCCCCAACCGGGTGGTGGTGGCCCTCAACGACGGGGGGGAGACCACCCTGGAGGCGGATGCGGTCGTCGTTGCCACCGGCGGGCGGGCGCGGACGATCCCCGGGGTGGAGGTGGACGGGGAGCGGGTGATGGTGGCCCGGGACGCGCTGGGGATGCGGGACCTGCCGGGCTCGGTGGTGATCGTCGGTGCGGGAGCCATCGGGGTGGAGTTCGCCCACCTCTGGCGGACCTACGGGGCGGAGGTCACGCTGGTGGAGATGATGGACCACATCCTCCCCCTGGAGGACGAGGAGGTGGCCCGGGAGGTCGAACGGGCCTTCCAGCGGCGGAAGGTGCGGGTGTTGACCTCCACCCGGGTCGAAGGGATCGAGGCCACGGCCGACGGGGTGCGGGTCCGCGTACGGAGGGGGGACGAGGAGGAGGTTCTGGAGGCGGAGCGGGCGCTGATCGCCATCGGCATCCGGCCCAACAGCGAGGGACTGGGGTTGGAGGAGGCAGGGGTGGAGATGGACCGGGGATGGGTGGTGGTGGACGAGCGGATGCGGACGTCCGTCCCCGGCATCTGGGCCATCGGCGACGTGACGGGGAAGCTGCCGCTGGCGCACGTCGCCTCCGCCCAGGGGATCGTCGCCGCGGAGGACATCGCGGGCGAGTCCCCCGCCCCGCTCGACTACGGGGCGATGCCCCGCTGCACCTACTGCCATCCGCAGGTGGCCAGTTTCGGCCTCACCGAGGCGGAGGCCCGGGAGCAGGGGTACGACGTGCGGGTGGGGCGGTTCCCCTTCCTCGCCAACGGGAAGGCGTTGGCCCTGGGAGAACGGTCCGGCTTCGTCAAACTGGTCGTCGACGGGGTCTCGGGATGGCTCCTCGGCGCCCATCTGGTCGGTCCAGAGGTGACGGAACTGCTGCCGGAACTGGTGCTGGCCCGCAACGCGGAGTTGCTGCCGGAGATGATCGCCCGCTCCGTCCACGCACATCCCACGCTGAGCGAGGTGCTGGCCGAGGCGGC
>CAZOLN010000112.1:0-9096 GCA_964580565.1 uncultured Anaerolineales bacterium | reverse complement strand
AGCAGCGGGGCGGCATCACCCAGGTGGTCTACATCACCAAGAGCCTCACCATCCGTGGGGGTTATACCCTCACTAACTGGATCGATCCGGACCCACTGGTCAACATGACGTGGGTGGACGCGCAGACGTCTGGTCGGGTGATGGTCATCAGTGGCTCCATTACTGTCCACATCGAGGGGTTGTACATCGCTGGAGGCGATGCCACTGGCCTAGGCGGTGGGGTTGGTGGCTATGACGGCGTCGGCGGGGGGCTCTATGTGGTAGACGCCACCGTCACCATCAGCGACTGCACCTTCGACGGCAACGTGGCCAGCAGCAGCGACTCGGGCAGCGGCGGGGGGATCTACCTGTGGAACGCCACCGCCACCGTCGTCAACAACGAACTGCTGTCCAACGTCGCCAGTGAGAGCGGTTCCTCCACCGGCTATGGCGGGGGAATCGCCATCTCGGGCGGGATCGTGACCCTGGAGGGAAACTACATCCACAGTAACGCTGCCAATGGGGCGAGCCCCACCGCTGGCCCTGGCAGCGGCGGCGGGATCTACATCGCCAGCGGGAGCCCCACCCTCAAGCGGAACCGCATCGAGGTGAACGTCGCCGGTGGCGGTGGGAGTTACGGCGGTGGAATTTACATAGACGCAGGTGCTCAGCCTGCGCTGGTCAACAATGTCCTGATCGACAACGTGTTGAGCTCTTCTCCGACCGATTCGGGGGCTGGCATCTACGTGGCAGGTCTTGCCTCTCCCCGACTGCTTCACACCACCATCGCCAACAACACCGGCGGCGACGGAAGCGGTGTCTACGTCGGTAGCAATGGCACGGCGGTTCTCACCAACTCCATCATCGTCAGTCAGGCAAAGGGCGTCGTCGCTGGCAGTAACAGCGATGTCACCATCAACGGCGTCCTCTGGTACGGCAACGGGCAGAACAGGGGGGGATTAGGGACGATCTCCGTTCAGAACGAGATCACCGGCACCCCCGCCTTCGCCATCGACGGCTACCACATCCTCTCCTCCTCGGCTGCATTGAACAGGGGCGTGAGCGCGGGGGTGAGCGAGGATATCGACGGCCAGGACCGGCCCTACGGCACGAAACCGGACCTGGGGGCGGACGAGTGGTGGCCGACGCCGGTGAGTGGCGTTCTGATCCTCGGATCGGACATCGGCTTCCCCAATTTCCCGAACTTCTTCACCGGCCTGGCCCTTCCATACGACGCCGCCCCGCCCATCACCTACACCTGGTCGCCGACGCCCGACGGTGGGCAGGGGACGGCCTGGGTCACCTACACCTGGGCGACCACCGGTACCTACGTGATCACCCTCACCGCCCAGAACGCCACCGGCAGCGCCATCACGACGACGACCATCACCATCCGCACCGACCTCACGACGACCCTCTACCCCACGGCGGAGGTCACCCTGATCTACACCGACCCCTGGGGGTTGACGACCACCCTCTACGCCCCGGCCGGTGCGGTCACCCAGAGCCTGACCCTCCGGTATGTGCCGCAGGTCACCTACGCCTACACCCTTCCCCAGGACTGGGGTTTCGGCGACCACGCCTTCGACCTGGAGGTCCTCTCGAACGGCCTCCCCCTCCAGGGCTTCGTGTTCAGCCAGCCCCTGACCATCACGGTCAATTACACCGACAGCGACATCCTGGGGCTGGACGAGAACACCCTCCGGCTCTACTTCTGGGACGGCAGTCAAAGTCAATGGGTGGACGGGGCGACCACCTGCATCCCTACCTCCACCTACCACCTCTACACGCAGGAGAACCGGCTCGAACTCGCCATCTGTCATCTGAGCCGGTGGGGGATGATGGGGATGGGCACCGAAGAGGAGAGGAGATACATCTACCTTCCCCTCGTCCTGCGGAATTATCCGTAGGGGCGGACGGCCGTCCGCCCCTACGGGTGGGCTGTCCATTCGCGGATCGCCCGGTGCACCGGCACGTCCTCCAGGAAGGTGCGCCGGGCTTTCTCGTCGCTGATGCGGCCCGCCCGTTCCATCAGCAGGGCGTGGGCGGTGGAGATGACCTCCTGGGCTCTCTCCGGCTGGCCCGCGGCGGTGTAGATCTCCGCGGCGGAGAGGTAGACGTGGAAGGGGTACTCGACGGAGGCTGCGCCGTGCTCCTCCATCCACGCCAGGGCCGCCTCGACCTGGGCCACGGCCTCCTCGACGCGCCCCTGTTTCGCGGCGATGCGGGCCAACCCGACCCGGTCGTAGAAGGCGGGGCCCTCCTGGCCGATCTCGGTGCGGATCGCTGCGGCCTCTCGGTAGGCCTCGGCGGCGGCCCCCAACTCCCCCAGGCCCTCCAGCGCCAGCCCGAGGTAGGTGAGGGCGTAGGCCTCCCCCTGCCGGTCGCCGATCTCCCGCTCGATGGCGAGGGCCTGTTCGCAGTAGCGACGGGCCGCCCCGTCGTCGCCCAGGTCGTGCAGGACCAGCCCCAGGTTCTCGGCGGTTAAGGCCTCCCCTCGCCGGTCGTCGATCGTCCGGAAGAGGGCCATCGCCTGCTGGTAGTACCTCTGAGCGACCTTCAGTTCGCCCAGAGAGTGGTAGGCGCTCCCCAGGTTGCTCAGGGCCTGGGCCTCGTTGCGGCGGTCGCCGAGGGCCTGGTAGACCGCCAGCACCTGCTCGCCCAACTCCTTGCAGCGGGAGAAGTCGCCGAGGGCGTGGTACACCCCGGCCAGGTTGCCCAGCGTGATCGCCTCCCCCCGCCGATCGCCCAGGGCGCGCCGGGCCGCCAGCGCCTTTTCGAGGTGGGAGCGGGCCCCCTCGTAGTTGCCCAGGAAGTAGAGGACCGTGCCCAGGTTGTGGAGGCTGGTGGCCTCCCCCGGCCGGTCGCCGTGTTCCCGCGCCAGTGCAAGGGCCTGCTCCAGCCACTCCTGGGCCTCTTCGAAGGCCCCCTGTCGCCAGAGCGCCCGTCCGCCCGCGATGAGCCCTTCGATCTTCCGGTGGGTGTCGGCTGCCTCCTCCGCCAGCCGGACCGTCTCCTGGGCGGCGGAGAGGGCGGCGGGGAACTCGCTGACCGCCTCGTAGTAGGCGGCCCAGCGGAGGGCCACCTCCGCCCGCCAGCGGGGGTCGCCCGCCTCCTCCGCCAGCGCCGTCAGTTCCTGCAGGTCGGCCGTTTGCGCTTCCCGCTCTCCCGTGAGCCGGTAGACCCCCTCCCGGCCCAGGAGGAGGCCGTACCGCTGTTCCCGCCGCCAGGCGGGCTCCCGATCCGTCTTTTCCAGCAGGCGCAGCGCGCGGGTGAAGTAGGCGATGGCGTCGGCGTTGGCGAACTGAGCCGCCGCCTGCTCCCCGGCCCGGCGCAGGTAGACCACCGCCTTCTCCGGCACGCCGCCCCGCTCGTAGTGATCGGCGATCAGCGAGAGGAAGGGAGCGGCCCTCTCTTCTGTATGCTGCTCCAGCCACTCGGCCACCCGCGCGTGGACGGGCCGCCGGACCCGCTTGGGGACGGTTTCGTAGGCCACCTCCTGCGCCAACTTGTGGCGGAAGTGCCATTCCCTCTCCGAAGCGATCTGGGACTCCCCCGGCTGGTAGATCCAGCGTCCTTCCTCCAGGTGGTTCAGGGCCTCGTCCACCGTCGCCTCCGGGAGGGGCCGGTCGGCGTCGCCGGTGATCGTCGTCAACAGCCCCTGCCAGAACGTCCGCCCGGCGATGGCGGCCCGCTGGAGGACGTGCTTGTCGGTGGCGGGGAGGCGGTCGATGCGGGCTGCGATCACCCCCTGGACCGTGCCGGGGACCTCGATCTCGGCCACGGACCGGGTCGCCTGCCACCGGCCCGTCGTCGGATCGCGGACCAGCACGCCGGCCTCGATCAGCGAGCGGAGGATCTCTTCGAGGTAGAACGGGTTGCCCTGAGCGCGGTCGAGCAGCAGGCCCAGCAGTTCCGACGGCAGTGTGGTTCCGTCCAGCAGGTCGGCGACCAGCGTGCCCGACAGGTCGGCGTCCAACGGCTGGAGCAGCAGCGCTCGATGCGGGGGAGCGGCCAGGCGGTCCAGCAGGCGGGCCAGGGCGGTGTCCCCCGCCTCGGCGGGGCGGCTGAGGACGAGCAGCAGCATCTTGTGGCCCGCGGGCCACTCCCGTTCCGCTCGGGCCGTCAGCCAGTTGAGGAAGGAGAGCGAGAGATCGTCCGCCCAGTGGAGGTCCTCCACCGCCATCACCAGGGGGACCTCCCGCGAGGCGGCGTGCAGGACCCGTTCCAGCGAGAGGAACGTCCGATCCCGCCGCTGCTCGGGGTCCAGCGAGGCCAGGGGGTCGGGGTCCAGCGGGAGGCCCAGCACCCCGGCGATCGAGCCGAGCCGGTAGCGCAGTTCCTCCTCCCCCACCTCCGGGTCCAGCGCCCGCAGCCCCTCCTCCACGCGCTCGACGGCGGCGGCGGGCTCCCCTCCCACGTCGAACAGGCCGCTGAGGAGGTCCACGACCATCGCGTAGGGGGTGTTCTGGGTGTGGGTGAAGCACTGGCCGATCAGCGTCCGCGCCATCGGGTAGGTCTGGTCCAACCAGGCCACGAACTCCCGCCGCAGCCGGGTCTTGCCGATGCCGGCCTCGCCGACGACGGAGACCGCCTGCCAGGTTCCCTTGGAGAGCACCTGGTGGAAGGCGTCCTTCAGCGACTCCAGTTCCCGATCCCGGCCGATCATCGGGGCCTGGAGGCCGGGGATGCCGCGTACCCGGCCCCGCCGCGCCTTTTCACCGACGACCAGGTACACGGTGATGGGCTCCGTCTTGCCCTTGACCCGGATCTGCTGGGGTGGCTCGAAGTCGAAGAGGCCGTGGAGCGGGCGGGCGGTCTCCGCGCTGATCATCACCCGCCCGGCGGGGCAGGCCGACTCCAGGCGGGAGGCCAGGTTGACCGTATCCCCCACGAGGGCGAAGTCCTCACCGGTGCGGCCCTCCATCGCTCCGTACATCACCAGGCCGGTGTTGATCCCGATGCGCATTGAGAGGCGGAAGCCCCATTCTCTCTCCACCTCTTCGTTGAACGTTTCCAGGGCCTCCTGCATCGCCAGGGCGGCCCGTACGGCCATCTCCTCGTGGTTCTCCAGCGCCTCGGGCGCGCCGAAGATGGCGAGGATCGCATCGCCGATGTACTTCTCGATGGTTCCGCCGTACCGGAGGATGGCCGGGTTCATCCGCTGGAAGTAGGCGTCCATGATGGCGCTCACGTCCTCCGGGTCCATTTTCTCGGACATCGCGGTGAAGCCGGCCAGGTCGGAGAAGAGGACCGTCACCCGTTTCCGCTCCTCGGTGGCAGGGGCGGCGCGGGTGAGGGCGAGCAGCCGCTCGCGGAGGGGGGCGAGGGCTGCGTCGACAACCGCGTCGCCCAGCACGGCCCGCTGGGCTTCCAGGGCGGCGATGGCCGCTCGAATCTGTTCGATCTCTTCCGCCGTCATCGTCGCTCCCTCGGCCCCCATTCTAGCACACGGGGTTTCAAAAGACCAGCCCAGGCCCTCCACTTGCCACAAAAAGGAATTTGCAGTACACTGAGACCACGCGGCGGTGTCTTTTTAGGCTCTGCCGGCTGGTGATGCTGTCTGAAGGGCAGGTGTTCACCCAGGGAAGGAGTTCCCAATGGGTAGGTTCGAGGAGTTTTCAAGGCGGGTGATCCGAGGGGGGGCGATCGCTCTGGTCGTCTCGTTGCTCCTCTGCCTGATGGCGGGCCTGGGTGTCTCTCCTCGACCGGCGGCCGCCCAGCCCCGTCCGACCCTGACCCCCACGCCGTCCGCGCCCCCCGCCGCTCCGGCTCCGTCCACCGAGTGCGGCTCGCTTTGCGGCCAGGTGATCGACCTGGAGGCGAACGTCAACCTCTCTGGTCAGACGGTCCGTTTCGCCGGGTCGGGCTGGTCGGAGGACCGGGCCACCGACGCCTATGGGTGGTACAGCTTCGGCCTGCTGGGCGACGAGGTGGGGTTGCTGGACCTGGTGGTGCCGGAGGATGGGGGCCTGCATCCGGTCACGTCCGGCATCCCGGTGGCCCCGATCCACGCCTGGTCGATCGTGGTCAACCTGGGGGTGTACCGGGAGCAGCCGACCGCTCCCCCGCTGGTCCCCACGGCCTCGGTCCAACCCACCTGGGTCCGTCCCGGAGGCCGGGTGACGGTCACCGTCCAGGTGAGGAACGACCTCACGTTCGACATCTCCGGGGTGATGGTCACCACCCTGATGCCGGAGGGGCTTGCCCTGGTGGGCGTGATACCCAGTCAGGGGGAGGGACGGCAGGTCGGAGCGTACGGAGCGGGCGTCCTTGGGAACCTGCCGGTCGGGAGGGAAGCGGCTGTCCACTTCGTCGCCGACGTCGGCGGGGAGGTCCCCGCGGGCACGATCCAGGTGCCGGTCAGCCTGATCTACCGGGAGCACGCCGCCGCGCAGACGGTGGCCCAGGTGAGGGTGGGCGGGGTTCCCGCTTCTGCAGTCTCCTCTCCCACGCCGGCTCCCGCCGTTTCCTCCTCCGCCAGCACCCCCGTCGCCACGCCTCAGACGTTGCCCACCACCGGTCCGACGCTCCTGCCGGTGACCGGATACGGGCTGACCGCCGTCGGGGTGGGGGCGGCCTTTGGTGTGATCGCCTGGACCGCCCGTCGCCTTCGCCATCGCCGGGGACGGGATTCAGAAGAGGAGGAATGAGTCGTGGTGAAATTGTTGATGGGGTGGAACATCGTCCCCGGCCGAGAGAACGAATACTTCGACTTCGTCGTCCAGGAGTTCGAACCGGGTCTGGCCGACCTGGGGCTCCAGACGACCGACGTTTGGTACACCGCGTACGGGGACTGGCCGCAGATCATCACCGGGACCGTCGCCAGCGATCTGGAGACGATGCGCAAGATCCTGGCCTCGGAGCAGTGGCGGCGGTTGAAGGAACGGCTGCTGGAGTACGTCACCGATTACCAGCAGAAGATCATCCCCGCCGACGGAGGATACCAGTTGTAGGCGGGGACGAGGGGGAACGAAAAAGGGCCTGGCGAACTGCCAGGCCCTTTGCGTTGATAAGGCCCCTTTTAGTCGGAGGTGTCGCTGGAGGATGAGGAGGAGTTCTTGGATTCGCTCGACTTCTTGCTTCGCCGCTTGGTGGAGGAGGATCGGTTGTCTGTCACGTAGAAGCCGGGTCCTTTGAAAATGATCCCGACCGGTTGGACCAGTCGATGCACCGGCCCGCCGCACTCCGGGCAGGTCCGTATCGGTTCGTCGGAGAAACTCTGTCTTCGTTCGAACCGCACCCCGCAGACCTCGCACTCGTATGCGTATAGCGGCATAAGCCTCACCTCCTCGCTCTTGAAGCAGCCTTATTATACACCACCTCCCCTTTCTGCACAATTCCCCTTCCTCCATTTTTAACGCATTTCTAACATCCCTGCCATCCTCCGACAACATCGCCGCCGGATCATAGGGCGGACGAAGGAAGTGCTGAAAATGTGGCAAGGAGGTGTTTGAGATGAGGATGAAAGGAAAGGTCTGGATCATAGGGGGGCTGCTGGTCGCGTTTCTCCTGGCGATCCCCTCCAGCGCGCTCGCGGCGTCGCCACCGGACCGACCGGAAGGGCATCGCAGGGTGGTTCGGGGGGAGGTGATCGCCGTCACGCCGCCCACGCTGGTGGTGCAGACGGGCGATGGCCCTGTCGTCGTGACGACGGGGGAGGGGACCCGCTTCCGCGTCCCAGGGGTGGAGAACCCATCGCTGGAGGACGTCCAGGTGGGCGACCACGTGGTCTGCGTCGGACGGCGGGGGGTGGAGGGTTTCCGCGCCGTGGTCGTGGCGGTGGTGAACCCTGAGGGCCGGCTGGATCGGGTCGGTGGGCAGGTGCTCTCCGTGGACGGCAACGACATCACGATCAGCACCCCCGCCGGGGAATCGGTCCTTATCCGCACCGACGACGACACCGTCTTCCGCATCCCCGGCGTTGAGGATCCCGGGCCGGACGACATCGAGGTCGGTTCCCTGATCGGCGCGGCGGGGGAGCGGGAGGAGGACGGCGTGTTCCACGCCTCCGTCGTCGTCGTCCCCCGCGCGGCGGAGCGGAAGGGCCGGGTGACCGGTGAGGTGGTGGGGATCGAGGGAACCACCCTGGTCCTCCAGACACAGGGAGGCCGCCAGGTGCGGCTCCTCACCGACGGGGAGACCACCTTCCACGTGCCCGGCGTAGAGGAGGCCACGCTGTCCGACGTCCACGTCGGCGATCGGGTGACGGCGGAGGTGAAGCTGCGGGAGGGCGTGCTCTACGCGGCGAGGGTGGCCGTCTGGCCCCAGCAGCCCGCCCGGCTGGCGGGAGAGGTCGCCGCTATTGAAGGGAGGACCATCGTTCTGGACACCCCGCACGGGCGGGTTCGGGTCCTGACCGACGGCAGCACCGTCTTCCGCATACCCGGGGTGGAGAACCCCTCGCTGGCGGACGTTCGCGTGGGCGATCGGGTCGGTTGCGGCGGGACGTGGGAGGACGAGGGGACGTTCCACGCGTCGCTGGTGGTGGTGCGACGGGGGCAGCCTGGCGCGGGGCGAACGGGCACCATCCGCGGCCGCGTCCTCTCCGTCGGCGGCGATCGGCTGACGGTGGGCACCCCCCGCGGCCCGGTGACGGTCATCGTTGGTGAAGGGACGACCATCCGCGTGCCGGGGGTGGAAAACCCCTCCTTGGCCGACATCCACCCGGGAGACGTGGTCGGCGCGCGGGGCCAATGGAACGAGGACGGGAGCCTCCAGGCGGAGGGGATCGCGGTGCTGGGTGGGGGGGAGAAGCCCCCACGCAGTTCCGCCGGCCCCAAGGCCCGGCCCGAGGGCTGAGAGGCAGCCTCGACCGGCACCAAAACGGAGCCAGCCCAGCGAACACGCTGGGCTGGCTGTGCATAGGGCTGTGCCGAGGGCCAGATTTGAACTGGCGACTCCCTGATTTTCAGTCAGGTGCTCTACCAGGCTGAGCTACCTCGGCCTATAGACAGAAAGAACATCCGGCTTCTTTCTGAGCACGCATATTCTACCACAGTCTCTCTCTTTCGCAAGCGTGTAGAGGTTCCGCGGCTCTGTAGAACGGTACGGTGAAAGTATGTTGTCGCCCGGCCCCTCCTTCTACCCTATCCGTGGTCAAGTCTAAGATCTCCA
>CAZOLN010000111.1:1459-9127 GCA_964580565.1 uncultured Anaerolineales bacterium | reverse complement strand
GGGGTGGCCGGTGGTGCCTTCCTCCTCTTCGTCACCAACATCGCCGCCATCGGCCTGGCCGGCGGCATCCTCTTCCTGCTGCTGGGCGTCCGCCCCCGCATCTGGGGGCCGGAATCACGGCGCAGGCTGCGCAAGCGGCTGGTCGTCTCCAGCCTGCTTCTGGCGGCCATCGCCGTGCCCCTCTGCCTCCTGATGGCCGGCACCCTGCAGGACGCGGCACAGGAGCAGGCCATCCGCCAGGTCCTGGCGGAGCGATTCTCACCGAACGAGGTCCAGGTAGTGGATGTATCGACCCGGCAGGAGAGCACGGGGCTGGCGGTGGAGGTCACCCTTCGCGCCACCCATCCCCTCGACCGAGCGGCGGTGGAGGATCTGGCGGACGTGCTGAGCGAGCGGCTGGAGAGGCCGGTGAACCTGGCGGTGACCGTCCTCCCGACCATCAACGCGTGGGGAAGGTAGGCAACCAAATGAGTCCAAAACAGTTGGTACGCACGCTGGGGTTCGCCCCCATCCTGATGCTGGGCATCGGCGGGACGATGGGGGCGGGCGTGTTCGTCCTCACCGGCCACGCGGCCGGGCTCGTGGGTCCGGCGGTGATCCTGGCCTTCCTGCTGGCCGGGCTCCAGTCGCTCCCGAACTCCCTCTCCTACGCCGAACTGGCCTCCAGTTTCCCCATCGCGGGCGGCGGGTACGCCTACGTCAGCCTGGCGACCACCGGGGTGGTGCCGTTCGGCGTGGGATGGGTCAGTTGGTTCAGCAACATGTTCTACGCCGCCCTGGCTGCGCTCGGCGCTGCCTACTCCCTCCAGGTCTTCTTCCCCCTCCTGCCGGTTCCTCTAACGGCGGTGGCCCTGATCGTGATCTTCACCCTCATCAGCATCCGAGGCAGCCAGGAGGTCGGCCGCACGCAGGTGTTGCTGACCGGCTTCCTCCTCGGCTCGCTGCTCCTCTTCGTCGTCCTGGGCCTGGCCCTCCCCGGCGGTTTCTCCTGGGCCACCTTCAACAGCGCGGGCGGATTTTTCATCTACGATGGCTGGCTGGAAAACATGATGCGGCTGTTCCAGACGGTCACGATGGTCAACGTCCTCTTCGTCGGCTATGAGGTGATCGCCCAGGTCGCCGAGGAGGCCAAATCGCCGGAGAAGAACATCCCCCGGGCGATCGCGGCGACCATTTTCCTCTGCGCCCTGGTCTACGTGGCCGTCGGCTTCGTCGCCCTGGGGATCCTCCCGGTGGAGGCGTTGGGCTCCTCCTCCACCCCCCTCTCCGACGCCGCCGCCCACTTCCTGGGGCGGTGGGGGGCGCTGGGACTGGGGCTGGCGGGGATCGTCGCCAGCGTGACCTCGCTGAACACGGCGTTGCTCGGCGCGGCGCGCGTGGCGCTGGCCCTGGGACGGGATGGCTACCTGCCGTCCTTCTTCGCCCGCATCCATCCCCGCCTCAAGACCCCGCTCCCGGCCATCCTGATCACCGGCTTCATCACCGGCATCTCCGCCGCCCCAGCCGACGAGGTCTTCCTGAGTTATATCACCAACTTCGGCTTCATGCTCCTCGTCTTCTCCACCAACGTCTCGGTCATCCTCCTCCGGCGCAAGTACCCCGACCACGAACGGCCTTTCCGCACCCCCTGGTACCCCATCACCCCGATCCTGGGCTGCCTGGGCATCATCGTGGTCGAGGCATTCACCGAACTGCACGCCCTGATCGTGGGGGTCGCGCTGATCGGCGTGGGGTTGGCCGTCTACCAACTCCGCCGACCGGTAGGACGCGCGGTGGAGGTCGCCGTGCAGACGATAGAGACCGCCCGGCACGAGGTCCTGGTCCCCCTCGCCAACCCCCTCAGCGCCAGGGGGTTGCTCCGCCTGGCCGTCATCCTGGGGCACGCGCGGGAGTCGGCCACGCTGGTCGCGCTCTCGGTGGCCAGAATCCCCGTCACGACCCCGCTGGAACTGGCCCAGGAGGTGTTGGAAAGGGAGGAGAACGGACGCAAGGCCCTGCTGCGGCAGGCGGCGGACTACGCCCACGAGCAGGGGGTGCCGATCCGCACGCTCCTGCGCGCGGCCCGCTCTATCTCCTCGGGTATCCTGGGGGTGGCCGAGGCACGGCCCGGTGTGGGGCTGATCCTGATGGGCTGGCGCGGCCAACTCTCCACCCACCGGGTGGCGGGAAGCGTGGTCAAGGACGTGGTCTCCGGCGCCCACTGCGACGTGGCCGTGCTGCGCGACCGCGGGATCGGCGAACGGCCCATCCAGCGGGTGCTCGTGCCGGTGGGCGGCGGCCCCCACGCCCGCCTGGCCCTCCGGCTGGCGAGGGACGTCAGCCGCGTCGAAGGAGGGGCCCTCACCGCCCTCCGGGTCCTGCCGGAGGAGGAAGATGTGGATATGGAAGTGGAAATGGAGGTCCTCCGCCAAACGGTCGAGGACGTGCTGGGGGAGGCCGGTCAGAGGGTCGCCTGCCGGTTGAGGCGGGCCCCGTCCGTCGTCCAGGGCATCCTGACGGAGGCGACGGAGGGAGAGCACGACCTGGTCATCATCGGCGCGTCGGAAGAGTGGTTCCTGCGAACCCTGCTCTTCGGCTCCATTCCGGACCAGGTGGCGGAGGGGGCACCCTGCTCGGTGCTGATGGTGCGGAAGTACGAACCGGCAGCCGTCTCCTGGCTGCGGAGGATGATCAAGAAGCCGGGAACGTAGGCGTATGGTGAGGGTATGGTGAGGAGATCGAACGGCGGACGATTGCGCAGGGTGATTGGCCCGTTGTTCCTGCTGGCGATGGTGACGGTGCTGCTGCTGGGGACCGTCCCTCGGCCCACGCGTGCCGAGAAGGGGGCTGCCCTCGCCGGTCGGGTGATCGACTTTCAGCAGCAACCGGTGAGGAGAGCACGGGTCATCCTCTACCTCAACGGGGAGGACGAACCCTACGCTGAGGGGGAAAGCCAAGGGAACGGGACGTTCGTCCTGGACCTCCCCGACGGGCCGGTGGACAGGGTGCGGCTGGAGATCAGCCATCCCCACTTTCGGACCACCACCTGGGAGGCGACGTGGGCGGACCTGGAGCGGCTCAACGACGGCTCCGCTGTCCGCCTCCCGGACATCGTTCTTGAGCGCCAACTGACGGTGGGGTTCTGGATCGCCACGCTGACCTTCGCCGGTGTCCTCTTCTTCATCGCCACGGAGCGACTGCACAGCACGATGGCCGCCCTCCTGGGGATGGCGATCATCCTGGGGATCAGCCTCGTGGGTCGGCCGATCAACGAGCAACTGTTTATCATCGATTTCGACCAGGCCATCGAGTACGTGGACTTCAACGTCGTCTTCCTGGTGATGGGGATGATGATCGTCATCGGCGTCATTGAGGAGACCGGCATCTTCCAGTGGATGGCTTACCAGGCCTACCGCCTCTCCCAGGGCCGCGTCTGGCTGCTGGTGGCCTCCCTGATGCTGCTGACCTCGGTGGCGTCCGCGCTGCTGGACAACGTGACGACGATGCTGCTGGTGGCTCCCATCACCCTCCAGATCGCCCTCACGCTGGGGATCGACCCGCTGGCGCTGCTGATGCCGGAGGTGCTGGCCTCCAACGTGGGCGGCATCAGCACCCTCATCGGCACGCCGACCAACATCCTCATCGGCTCCTACGCCGACATCACCTTCAACGACTTCCTGGTCAACCTGACCCCCGGCGTGCTCCTGGCCCAGGCTGCGTTGACCGTCTACGTGCTCCTCATCTACCGAAAGCAGTACCGGGCCGCCAGCGCGGCCGCCTCCCCGGCCCTGCTGGCCCAGTTGGAGGAGAACGCCCGCATCACCCAGCCGGACAAACTGCGCAAGGCGGGTTCCGTCTTCCTTGGCATCATCGTCCTCTTCATCCTCGGCGAACAGTTCCACCTGGTCCCCGCCGTCACCGCCATCCTCGGCGCGGTGGCGATGCTGCTGGTGGTCCGGGCGGACATCGAGCAGATGCTCCGCGTGGTCGATTGGACCACGCTGATGTTCTTCATCGCCCTCTTCATCGTGGTCGGGGCGGTCCAGGAGGTAGGGCTGATCAGTTACATCGCCGCCGGGATCCGGCTCCTGGTGGGAGACAGCCTGATGGCGGCGACCCTGGTGGTGGTGTGGGCGGGGGCGATCCTCTCCGGCGTGATCGCCAACATCCCCTTCACCGCCGCGATGCTGCCGGTGGTGGGATTCCTGACCCGGAGCCTCCCCGGGGCCGCCAACAAGGTCCTGTTCTACAGCCTCTCCATCGGCGCGGCGATGGGGGGGAACAGTTCGCTGATCGGCGCGTCGGCCAACATCGTGACCGCCGGGATCGCCGAGCGGGCGGGCTACCCGATCACGTACCGGACCTTCCTGAAGATCGGCCTGCCAGCGATGGCGATCACCGTGGCCGTGGGCACGGCCTGGCTTTTTATCCACTTCTAGGGGGTGCTGGATGGGAAAGATCCTGTGCGCGACGCGGGGAGGGGAGGCCAGTTACCGCACCCAGGACGCGGCCATCGCTCTGGCGCGGGAGCGGGGGGATTCCCTCATCTTCCTCTATGTGGTGGATACCCACTTCCTCGACCGGACGGAGCGGGCGGTCCGGCCCGACGTGGTAGCGGAGGAGATGGCCCGCATGGGACAGTTCCTCTTGACGATGGCCCAGGAACGCGCCCAGGCTCAGGGGGTCCAGGCCGAGGTGCGCATCCGCCGTGGGGAGGTGCTGGAGGAACTGAAGGCCGCCGCCCGCGAGGAGGGAGCCGATCTGGTGATCCTGGGCCGTCCTGGCGAGGAGGAGAGCACGTTCCGCCAGACAGACCTGGAATCCATCGCCCGCGAGATCGAGGAGGAGACCGGCGTGGAAACCCGCATCGTCTAACCTCGCACCCTACCTCCTGCATCCTGCTTCCTGCATCTCGCTTCCTGCCTCCTGCATCCTGTTCGTGTTTTTCCCAATCCTTGCTATAATTCCCCCGGGAGGTGGTTATGCGTCTGACCCGAGAGGAAGTCGACCACATCGCCGAATTGGCGAAACTGGCTCTCACCGAGGAGGAGAAAGAACGGTTCGCTGAGCAACTCTCCGCCGTTCTGGAGTACGCCGCCCGCCTGCAGGAACTGGACACGGAGGCCATCCCCCCCACGGCCACCGTGCTCCCCCTGCGCAACGTGATGCGGCCCGATGAGCCCCGTCCCCCCACGCCCAGGGAGGACATCCTCGCCAACGCGCCCGCCGCTGAGGAGGGCTGCTTCCTCGTCCAGGCGGTGTGGGGCGTGGAGCCGGAGCCGGAGGTGGAGCCGTGAACCTCTACGACCTGACCATCCACGAGGCTCGTCGGCTGCTGGACGCAGGGGAGATCTCGGCGGAGGAACTGACCGAGGCGGTCCTAGAGCGCATCCTGGAGGTCGACAACGACGTCCAGGCCTACATCGCCCTGACACCGGAGGAGGCGCTGGAGCAGGCGCGGGCGATCGATGCGGGAGGAGGGTCAGGGGCGCGGGTAGGGGTGCAATTAATTGCACCCCTACCCGCGCCCCCCGCGTCCCTGCGAGGCATCCCCCTCGCCATCAAGGACGTCCTCTGCACCGCCGGGGTGCCCACCACCTGCGGCTCCCGCATCCTGGAGAACTTCATCCCCCCCTACGACGCCACCGTCGTCGCCCGGCTGAAGGCGGCCGGGGCGATCATCCTCGGCAAAACCAACACCGATGAGTTCGCGATGGGCTCCTCGACGGAGAACTCCGCCTTCTTCCCCACCCACAACCCGTGGGACCTGAGCCGCGTGCCCGGGGGGTCGAGCGGGGGGAGCGCGGCCGCCGTCGCCGCCGGGGAGTGCCTGGGCGCGCTGGGCACCGACACCGGCGGCTCCGTCCGCCAGCCAGCCGCCCTCTGCGGCGTCGTCGGCCTGAAGCCCACCTACGGCCGCGTCAGCCGGTACGGCCTGGTGGCCTTCGCCTCCTCGCTGGACCAGGTGGGCGTGCTGACCAAGGACGTCACCGATGCAGCGATCATGCTGGGGGTCATCGCCGGGCACGATCCGATGGACTCCACGTCGGTGGACGCTCCCGTCCCGGATTACACCGCTACCCTCACCGGCGACATCCGAGGGATGCGGGTCGGCGTGCCGAAGGAGTACTTCATCGAGGGGATGCAGCCGGAGGTGGAGGAGGCCGTCCGCGCCGCCGTCGACCAACTGGCCGACCTGGGGGCGGAGGTCGTCGAGGTCAGCCTCCCCCACACCGACTACGCCCTGCCGGTCTACTACCTCATCGCTCCGGCGGAGGCCAGCGCCAACCTGGCCCGCTACGACGGGGTCCGGTACGGCCTGCGCGTGCAGGGAACCGACCTGGAGGAGACCTACAAGGCCACCCGCGGTCAGGGGTTCGGTCCGGAGGTGAAGCGGCGGATCATGCTGGGCACCTACGCGCTGAGCGCGGGCTACTACGACGCCTACTACCTCAAGGCCCAGAAGGTGCGCACGCTGATCAAAGAGGACTTCGACCGCGCCTTCGAGCGGGTGGACGTCATCGTCGCCCCCACCACGCCGACCACCGCCTTCCGGCTCGGCGAGAAGGTGGACGACCCGCTCCAGATGTACCTGTCGGACGTCTTCACCCTGTCGATAAACCTGGCAGGGATCTGCGGCATCAGCCTCCCCTGCGGGTTCGACCGGGAGGGGCTCCCCATCGGGATGCAGGTCATCGGCCCCGCCTTCGGGGAGGAGACGGTGCTGCGCGTGGCCTACGCCTACGAGCAGGCGACCGAGTGGCATAAGAGGAGATGCGGCTTATAAAACCGCCGAGACGCGGAGGACGCCGAGGGCAGAACTTGTAGTTCCTCTGCGCCCTCCGCGTCTCGGCGGTAAAAAACCATACGATGAGGAGCGGAGATGAAAGGCATCATCACCATCGCCGGATACGGAACCCGCTTTCTACCCGCGTCCAAAGCGGTCCCCAAGGAGATGTTCCCCATCGCCGGGATCCCCCTGATCCAGTATCACGTGGAGATGCTGGCGGCGGCGGGCATCGACGAGATCATCGTCGTCGTGCGGGGCACCAGCGAGGTGGTCCAGCGCCACTTCGCCCCCGCGCCGGACCTGGAGCACCATCTGGAGGCCCAGGGGAAGCGCGCGCTGCTGGAGGAGGTCCGGCGCATCTCCCGGCTGGCGGACATCGTCTTCGTCCGACAGCCGGATACCCTCCCCTACGGCAACGCCTCCCCGGCCCTCGCCGCCCGTCCCTGGCTCACCCCCGGCGAGCCGTTCTACTATATGTTTGGCGACGACATCATCCTGGCCGACCCGTCCGCGCCGCAGCAACTCCTGGCGGCCTTCCGCGAGCACCAGCCCGCCGCTGTCGTCGCCACCCGCTGGGTGCCCGACGAGGAGATCCACCTCTACGGCTCCATCGCCTTCAAGCCGGGCTCCGACCACCAGATCGACCGCATCGTCGAGAAGCCCGCGCCGGGCACCGCCCCCTCCAACTGGGTCCAGATCGGCCAGTTCATCTTCACGCCGGAACTGTTCGAGGTGCTGGAGACGCTGGAGACGGGGAAGGGGGGCGAACTCTGGCTGGCCGACGGGATCGACCAACTGGCCCGCCGCTCCAAGGTGGTCGCCCAGCCCATCGACGGCCTGTGGCTCCCCGCGGGCGACCCCCTGCGCCACCTGAAGGCCTGCATCGAGGTCAGCCTGCG
>CAZOLN010000111.1:0-1359 GCA_964580565.1 uncultured Anaerolineales bacterium | reverse complement strand
GTCCCTCCCTCCGGCATCCGCCGCTTCTTCGACATCGCGGCGACGATGGAGGACGTCATCAGCCTGGGCATCGGCGAGCCGGACTTCACCACGCCGGAGCCGATCGTGCAGGCCGGCATCGAGGCCCTGAAGCGGGGGGAGACCCACTACACCTCCAACTCCGGCCTGATGGAACTCCGTCGGGCGATCGCCGAGCACCTGGATCGGCTGTACGGTCAGACCTACAACCCCGCCAGCGAGATCCTGATCACCGTGGGGGTCTCCGAGGCCCTCTACCTGGCCTGCGCAGCGATCCTCGATCCGGGCGACGAGGTGATCATCCCCGAGCCCTGCTTCGTCTCCTACGCGCCGGAGGTCACCTTCGCCGGGGGTGTGCCGGTGATGGTGCCGACCCGGGCGGAGGACGGCTGGCAGGTGACGGCGGAGGCGATCGAGGAGGCGGTCACCGAGCGGACCAAGGCCATCCTCCTAGGGTACCCCAACAACCCGACCGGGGCGGTGATGAGCCGGGAGCGGCTCAACGAGATCGCCGCCGTCGTCAAGCGACACAACCTGCTGGTCATCTCCGACGAACTGTACGACCGGCTGGTCTACGACGCCGAGCACGTCTGCTTCCCCAGCCTGCCGGGGATGTACAGCCGCACCATCCTCCTGATGGGCTTCTCCAAGGCCTACGCGATGACCGGCTGGCGGATCGGCTATGCCGCCGCCCCGGCGGAGATCCTGGGGATGATGCGCAAGGTCCATCAGTACACGATCATGTGCGCCCCCACCGTCGCCCAGTACGCCGCGTTGGCGGCGTTGAGGGAAGGGGAGCCCTACGTGCAGGAGATGCGGGCCGAGTACGACCGGCGGCGTCGCCTCATCGTCTCCGGCCTCAACGAGATCGGGCTGACCTGCACCGAGCCCCAGGGGGCCTTCTACGCCTTCCCCTCCATCGCCGTCACCGGGATGGACGAGAACGAGTTCGCCGAGCGGCTGCTTCAGGAGGAGCACGTGGCCGTCGTCCCGGGCAGCGCGTTCGGCGAGGCCGGGAAGGGGTACGTCCGCTGCTCCTACGCCACCGCCTACGAGCAGATCGAGGAAGCGCTGGAGCGGATGTACCGGTTCGTGAGGCGGCACGGTTGATGGGGAGATAACCACGGAGACACGGAGGGCACAGAGGCTCAAAATTTAGGGAAAACCTCTGTGTCCTCTGTGCCTCTGTGGTGAGTCGATCGGAGGAGGAATGGGGGAAAGAGGACGAAACGGGTGGTTCATCGCTGCCGCGATGGTGCTGGTGGGGTCGCTGACCGTCGCCGTCGCCCTCGCCTACCCCGCTGTGGGCGACCCCTTCTCCCCGTCCTCCACCCCCACGCC
>CAZOLN010000110.1:0-9172 GCA_964580565.1 uncultured Anaerolineales bacterium | reverse complement strand
TTCCTGCAAAGCCGCCAGATGCTGCGTGTTTATTATACACCAAATGTCCCACCCGGCCCAACGGGGCGAGGGGGAAGGGAACCTGTAACAATTGGTAGGTGCCTGGCGACTCAAGTCGCAGGCTACCCAATGGCAAAGCCCGGCCTTCGCCGGGCTTCCCTTGTCCCCAAAACGAGGTAAGAGCCGCCGAAGGGCGGCTTCGCCACTCGTAGCCGCGGCTTTCAGCCGCCGGGGGCGTTACGACCTACAAAACCGTTACAGATTCGGGGGAGGGGCGTCAACAACAAGTTGGAGGGTGCACTTCTATGCGGGGGCGAACAGGGGCGACGCGCCTCCGAGCAGGACGGCGCTGTCCACCTTCCACGGGGAACAGATGGCTGGTGAGGAGGCGATGCGGGGGAGTTCAGGGAAGGGCGGACGTCTAGGGGTCCGCTCCCTCCCCGTGGTCCGATTCGATCAGGCTGCGCAGGGCCTGCACAGCCTCTTCCTCATCCTCACCCTCGACGGTCAACTCGATCTCGTGGCCCTTTTCCACGCCCAGAGTGAGGACGCCGAGGATGCTCTTGGCATCTACCCAGGCGCTCTCCTGGGTCCGGTTGCGGATTCGGATAGTGGATGAAAACTGGCCCGCCTGCTTCACGAATTCGGCGGCCGGGCGGGCGTGCAACCCCACCCGGTTCATCACCCTGATGACCATCCGCTGCATGCTCAAAGCCCTCCGTCCTCCGCGCGCTGCGTCAGGAAACCACCCCGCGGATCCACTCTATGACCTCCGCCGCCTCTCGCGCCATCGCCAGTCTCTCGAGCAGGTTGGGCCTCTGGATGATCTCCATCAGTTGCTGGATCATCTTCACCTGCTTCTCGCGCTCCTTGATCGCCAGGAGAAAGAGCAGGCGCACCTCCAGCTTCACCGATCCGTCAGACCCCATCTGCGCGAACTCCACGGGGTCCCTCAGTATGCCGATGCAGAGGGCGGTGCGGACGACGTGGGTGGGGTCGGCGTGAGGGATCGCCACGGCGAGGGGGCTCGTCGGCAAGCCGGTCGGAAACTCCTGCTCGCGCTCCCAGACGTCCTCGGCGAACTCGGGCTGGACATAGCCGCTGCGCGCGAGCACGTCGCACATCGCCTGAATAGCCTCTCGAGCGTCCGATACCTTGAGATCGATCAAAACGTGTTCCGGTCTGACAAGATCCAGGAGTTCGTACTGCATCGTCACCGATCCAAAGCGTCGCGCAACGCCTGCACATTCCGGGCGACATCCCCGCCCTCGAAAACAGCGCGCCCCACCACCACCGTGTCCGCGCCGGCGTCCACCACGTCGGGCAGGTTATCCGGGTTGATCCCGCCATCCACCACCCACTCGACCCGCTCCAGGCCAGGCGTCCGCTTGCCGACACGGACCTTTTCCAGCACCTCCGGCAGGAAGGGGCAGTCGGGCACCTCCGGCTCCGTCGTCAGGATGAGCACGAAGGAGAGGTACGGCCGCAGGTACGTGAGATCGGGCAGCGGGGTCGCGGGGTTGAAGGCGATGCCGGCCTGGGCGCCAAGGGAGACGATCCGGCGGAGGACACGCCGCGGATAGGGACAGGCCTCGTAGTGAACCGAGATGCGGTCCGCGCCCATCTGGACCAGGTCCGGCAGGATCCACTCGGGGTTGACCATCATCAGGTGAACGTCGAAGGGGAGGCGCGTCTCCGACCGGAGGTCTGCGATGACCTTCGTGCCCAGCGTCATCACCGGAACGAAACAGCCGTCCTCAAGATCGAAGTGCAGGTAGTCTACCCGAGCCGCCTCGAGTTCCGCCACCACCTGCCTGAGCGAACCAAGCGGGGCGGAGGCCAGAGAAGGGGCAATCCGGACAGCCATAGATCAGAGACCCTCTCTAATCTCCCTCACCCGCTCCATGATGGCCTTCACCCGATCGACGTCCACCGGGTTCCAGGTGTCCCCCTGCTCCTTGAACGCCGTCCCGATGATCGCGCCGTCCGCGGTGGCCAGTTGCTCGGCTATGTTTTCCAACCGGACACCCGTGTTGGCGAAAACGGGCACCTCCGGGACGGCCTCCTTGACCACCTTCAGGACCTGGGAGGAGGCGGCGACGCCGGGCATCAGGCCGGAGACACACAGAGCGTCGGGGCGGGTGTTGAAAACGGTCGAGCGGGCGATGTCGGCGATCTGGCGCGGGGCCAGGTAGGCCGCCGACTCCGGCACGATGTTGAAGAAGAGACGCACGTGCTGGGCGCCGATCGCGTGCTGATGTCGGATCACCTCGCCGCAGTTCGTGTTCCAGAGCCCCATATCGCTGCCGTAGACCCCCGTGAACACCTCCCGAACGAACTGGGCCCCCGTCGCCATCGCCAGGTCGATGGCGGCCTTGGGATCCCACAGCACGTCGACGCCGAAGGGCACCCTCAGGTCCCCTTTGAGCTGGGCGATGATACTCGCCATACAGGCCACCGTCACCGTCTCGACGCGGGTCAGGTAGGGCAGGCTGAACTCGTTGGAGAACAGCACCGCATCGACTCCGCCCGCCTGGAGGGCGCGGATGTCCTTCCTAGCGCAGTCGTACACCCACTCCAGCCCCTTCTCCCGGTCGTAATCGACATCGCCGGGCAGGGCACGGAGATGACACATCCCTATGATAGGCTTGGAGACGCCGAACAGTTGCTTTACCCAATCTTTCATAAAACACCTCTCGGGTTGGAAAGAGTCTACCCGCGGCTCAGATCGACCTCGGGGGTGAAGGCCCGCGCGACCGCGCTTACCAGCCGGACGGTCCTTTCGACATCGCTCTCGTGACACATCTGGATCGCCGCGTGGCTGTAGCGCTGGGGAACGGAAAGGGCGGCGATCACAAACCCCTTATCCCCCAGGTACAGCTGGAAGGCGGGGTCGGTGATCACCCCCACGATCACCTCGCGCTGCAGAGGTATGCCCTCCGCCCGGGCGATTGACTCGATGAACCGGCGCAGCTTGGGCGAAGAGAAAAGCCCCCCCAGCGTGCCACGCCCGTGGAAGTCCATCATCTTGACGGCCGGGCCCTTGCGAAGCGCAACGGGGTGCAGCGGCTCGTCCACAGGCGTGTCGGTCGCGATTGTGATATCCAGGGAGATTATAGCATGGGGCTGGGTAGCCACAACGGTGGGCAGCGAGCCACGGATGCTGAACTCCTCAAGGACGGTGAAGGCGAAGACGACGGTGCACGGCGGGCGAGCCCTGGCGAGGTCCTTCAGCACCTCAAGCAGGATGAAGACGCCGACGCGGTTGTCCAGCGCCTTGGAGCAGATCATCCCATCCCCGAAGCGGCGGAAGTTGGGAGCATAGGTCACCGGGTCCCCAACCCGAACGCCGACCGCCTCCGCCGCCTCGCGGCTGCTCACCCCGATGTCGATGAACATCTCGTGGATCCGGGGGACCCGGTACTTCTCCTCCGGGCGGGTTATGTGGTGCGATTTGGTGCCGACATATCCGGGCACGAGGCGGCCCTCCTCCGTGAGGACGACGACGGGCTGACCCAACAGGCTCTTTTCCGGCACCCCGCCCACCCGCTCGACGAGCAGGAAGCCGTCCTCGGTGATGTTGCGCACGATGAGCCCCAACTCGTCCATATGCGCCTGGAGCATCAGACGGTGTTCGGGGTACTGAGCCCCCCTCAGGATACCCACCACGTTGCCCAGGTTGTCCACATCGACCTCATCGACGAGCGGGCGGATGAAGTCGCGCACGTACGCCACCATCCCGTCCTCACGCCCGGAGAGGGCATGGATCCCACACAACTGCTCGAGCAGATCCCAATCACACTCCATCAGGAACTCCCTTCCGGAATGGGCGGATACAAGGGAGGGGGCAGGGCCCCCTCCCTTGATCAGCCGTGGTGCAACCTACCCGCCGAAGATCAGCCGCGCGATGGTCGTCAACACCCAGGCGATCCAGTTGCCGCCGGAGAGGCCGGTGATCTGCACCGCGCCCTCCGGGATCGCGTAACCGATGTCCGCGGCGATCTGGGTCAGCAGCGGGGCGAAGGCGCTCGAGATGTAGAGCACGATCGCCATGATGATCGTGCCGTACAAAATGGAGCGGAACAGGTTGCCGCGGGTCAGCGGGGGGACCATCGCCACAAAGAACGCCGTCGCAGCGAGGTCCGCGGCCGGCAGCGTGGTGTTCCCCGGCAGGATCGCGGCCAGCAACAACGTGATGGGGATCAGGATGATGCCGGCGGCGATGGTGATGGGGTGACCGATGAGGATGGCCGAGTCCAGGCCGATGTAGAACTCGCGGTCGGCGAACCGCTGCTGCAGGAAGGAGCGGGCGGCCTCTGAAAGCGGAGTCAGCCCCTCCATGAAGATGGCGATGATGCGCGGAATCAGGAGCATCACCGCGGCCATCTGCACGCCCAGCATCAGCACCTTGCCCAGCACCTCGGTGGCGGTCATATCCCCCGGGTTGATAGCGTACGCGAGGATACCGAAGAGCACCCCCAGGATAGCCCCCATGATGATCGGCTGGCCGAACACCCCGAGCCGCTTCCGAATCGACTCCGAGTCCCAGTAAATGTCCCGCAGGCCGGGGATCTTCTCCACCACCCAGTTCAGGACCTTGATGATCGGCACGCTGGTGATCGCCCACCCCTGGGGGATCGAAACGCCCGGCAGGTTAAAGAAGCCCTGCACGTCCTTGGCGGTCCAGTCGGCGATCAAGAGGGCAACGACGGCGTGGATGGCGGCCGCGATCAGACCGAGGACCAAGTTGCGGCCGGAGACAAGATACACCAGGGAGCCGGTGAAGGCGTAGTGCCAGAAGTTCCACAGGTCGACGTTGAGGGTCTTCGTCCAGTTCAGCAGAAGCATGATGATGTTGACCGCGAGCCCTACGACGAACACCAGCGCACCGACAGAGGTACCGAAGGCGATGGCAGCGGCCACCCCCCAGCCCACGTCAAGAGAACGAAGTTGGAGCCCGGTCGCCTGGACCAGGGCGTCGGTGGCGGGCCCAAGGGCCTCGAACAGCAGGCCGATGACGAGGCCCAGGCCGATGAAGCCGACCCCCACCGTCACGGCCGAGACGAAGGCCCGACTGAGCTTCTGCCGAAGGATGAGCCCCAATATGAAGATCACGATCGGCAGCATGACCGGTGAACCCAGACCGGTCAGAAAGTCGAATATCGATTTGATAACTTCCATTTTTTCCCCTCCTGGTCTAATTGTGGAAGCCCTGGATCGCTCGACTTACTTTGCCCGCAGGATCTCCTCAATCCGATCGACCACCTCCTTTACTCCAACACCTGTCAGGAAAGGTATACCGCTGACGACGGGGATCGGTAAATCGTAAGGGACCTGCGCAGTCGCGACGACCACGTCGGCATCCGGCGCCAGGCCGGGGATCTCGGGGATGCGACACTGGATGGTCTGGACGCAGAGCCCGCGTTCCTCGAGCAGCTCTTTCACCTTGAGGGCAACGTGGGTGGAGGTGGCTATCGCGGTGCCGCAGGCGACGACGATCTTATACGGTCTCTCGGTAGGCCCTTCCTCTTGCACGGCTCACTCTCTCTCAAAGATGTTGCGGAAAGTGGTTTCGAACATCCAGATGTCGTACTCGTACACATCGTCAAACGGAGGCGGAACGACGGTCAGCAGATGGAACTTCCCGCTCTCCAACTGCTGCTGGAACCGTTCCATAACGCTGCCCGGCTCGCCGTACTGCGAATAGACGACGATGACCTCCACGTCGTCCATATCCTTGAAGAGTTCCAGCAGATCCTCCGTCTCCTGCGTCACCGATTCCGGCTCGCATATGGCGACGATGTACCGTCCCTCAGGCAGCGCGGCCACGACATCGACCGACACCCTCCGATCGCCGACGTCTATCTCGGGCAGGACGTAAATATCGCCCGGGCCACGTTTCTGCAAGGCCCGGGCGATATAGAAGCGCAGAATGTGCCGGAGATGCGTCTCCTCGCTCGGAGGCTTGGGAATCGCGCTGCGGAAGGCTACATAGGTCTCCGTATGCTCGGGCTGCACCCTGGAAGAGCCTTCTGTCTCTAGGTTCATTGGCAGTACCTCACTTCACATAGGACGCTGAGAGCAAAGCCACACCTAGTCAGCGATGAGGACCTCGATCCCCAGTTTGCGGATCTCCTCGACCATGTCCGGAGGCGCGGTGCGATCGGTGATGATCTTGTCCACGGCGGTGAGCGGGGCGATGGCAGCGAAGGTGGTCACGCCGAACTTGCTGCCGTCGGCGACGACGATCTTCTCCTGCGCGCTCCGAATCAGGGCCTTCTTGACCTGCGTATCCTCGACGTTGTACTCCGTGAACCCTTCCTCTAGGCTGATGCCCCCCACGCCGATGAACGCCTTGTCCACATGGTAGTCCCGATACACCTGCTCGGGGATGGGCCCGATCATGGACAACTCCCGCGGCCGAACGATCCCCCCCGTCACGATGAGCCGGGCACTGGTGCCCAGGGAGAGGGTGTTGGCCACCAGATTGGCGATCTGCAAACAGGAGGTGACGATGGTGAGGTTGTGCTTTTCCCGAAGCCCACGGACGATCTCCAGCGTGGTGGTGCCGACGTCCAGAGCGATGCTCTCCCCGTCCCGCACCAATTCGGCCGCCTTCCGGCCGATGGCCGCCTTGGCCGCCCTGCGCTTGGTAGCACGGATCTGGAAGGGTGGCTCGTAGCTACGCCCGAAGCTGGCGATCGCGCCGCCGTGGATGCGCCGAAGCAGCCCCTGCCGATCGAGATCGTTGAGATCACGCCTCGCGGTCATCTCCGAGACATTGAAGATCTCGCAGATCTCGGCAATCGTGATCTCGCCTCTCTCGAGGACGATCTCGACGATCTTCCTTCTTCGCTGCGCTGCGTTCACGGACCCCGCCCCTGACGTTCGTTTACGATTGAAGTATACAATAATTTTGTTCGATTGTCAAGCATTTAACCACTATAACTCCGCGCCGCACCCCGAGGGGTTGGCGCGTCGACCCACAGCACCTTGACAACGGAACCCATCGGTGGTACAATCCCACTGAATGAACGTTCATTCAGCAACCGAGGGAGCGCCGATGGGAGAGAAAGAGACACCGAGGGACCCCGGTGAGGTGCGGCGGGCCCAGATCCTGGAAGCCGCCGCCAGCGTCTTCGCCGAGAAGGGATACCAGCGGGCCACGATAAAGGAAATCGCCGCCCGCGCAGGGGTCGCCCCCGGCACCATCTACCTCTACTTCAAGAGCAAGCGGGACCTCCTCCTGGCCATCGCCGACCGGCTGATCGCCCAGCCGGTGGACGAAGCGCTGGCTCAGGCGGCCCGTCTGGACGCGGAGGGCTACATCGCCGCCATCATGCGGAACCGCATCCGCTTCGCCCGCCAGAACAGCGACTTCCTTCAAGCCCTGATACCTGAGATCTGGACCGATCCGGAACTCCAGGAGCGGTTCTTCACCCAGATCGTCGGCCCCATCTTCGCCAGCGGGGCCCGCTACCTGCAGATGCAGGTGGAGGCGGGAAGGCTGCGCCCCTGCCGGGTGGAGGTCGTCATCCCCGCCGTGGCCGGGTCCATCATCATCCTGGCCACCTTGCGCGCGCTGGCCCCAGGGCAGCTCCTCCCCTCCATCTCCGACGACGAACTGGTGGAGGAGCTGACCCAGCTCTACCTCTACGGTCTCCAGCCCCGCCCGGAGGGGAACACAGCATGATAGGCCGCATCCTCACCATCGCCCGCAAGGAACTGCTCCACATCCTGCGGGACCGGCGGACGCTGGCGGTGATGTTCCTCATCCCGGTGATCCAGCTCTTCCTCCTGGGCTACGCCGCCACCACCGACATCGAGCACCTGCGGACGGCGGTGCTGGACGCCGACCGTACCTCTCAGAGCCGGGAACTGGTGGAGGCCTACCGGGCGTCCAATTACTTCGACGTCGTGGCCTACGTGGCCGACGAGGAGGAACTGGCCCGGCTGGTGGACCGGGGGGAGGTCCGGGCGGGGCTGATCATCCCGGCCGGCTACGGGGCGGACGTGCTCGCCGGGCGGAAGGCCAGCGTCGCCTTCGTCATCGACGGCTCCGACCCCAACGTGGCCAACACCGTCCTCAGCGCCTCGCAACAGGTGGGGCAGGCCGAGGGACTGAAGATCATCGAGCGGCGGCTGGGGATCTCGCCCGACGAAATGGTCGCCGTGGAGGTGCAGCCTCGGGTCTGGTACAACCCGGAGATGAAGAGCGTCAACTTCATGATCCCGGGCCTGATCGCGACGATCCTCTTCACCCTCACCATTATGCTGACCGCCCTCTCCATCGTGCGCGAGCGGGAGCAGGGGACGGTGGAGCAACTGATGGTCACGCCGATCCGCCCCTTTGAACTGATCGTCGGCAAGGTGATGCCCTACGTGCTCGTCGCCTTCTTCGACGTGCTGGAGGTGCTGGCCATCGGCGTTTACTGGTTCGGGGTGCCCATCCACGGCAGCCTGGGGCTGCTTCTGGCCCTGGCGGCGGTCTTTCTGATAACCTCACTGGGGATCGGCATCTTCATCTCCAGCATCGCCAACACCCAGCAGGAGGCAATGCTGACGGTGTGGATGATCCTCCTGCCGGCCCTCTTCCTCTCCGGCTTCTTCTTCCCCCTGGAGGCGATGCCGGGCTTCCTCCAGGCGATCAGTTATGTCATCCCGCTGCGGTACATGCTGGTCATCATCCGAGGCGTCATCCTCAAGGGGGTGGGGCTCAACGCCCTGGCCGACCAGGTGGGGGCCCTCCTGATCTTTGGTATCGTCATCATGGTCTTCGCCGCAACCCGGTTCAGGAAGCGGCTGGAGTAACGGTGACGTTTGACGCTTGACGTCTGGCGTCATCCGTCAAACGTCAAGCGTCAAACGTCAAGCGTCAGATGTCAGACGACGGGAGTGGACCGCGTGTGAGCGAATACGTCATCGAAACCGACAACCTGACCAAGCGGTTCAAGCACGTCACCGCGGTGGACGGGCTGGAGTTGCGCATCCGTCGGGGGGAGATCTTCGGCCTCCTGGGGCCGGACGGCGCCGGCAAGACGACGACGATCCGGATGCTGTGCGCGATTATGGACCCCACCGAGGGAAGCGCGCGCGTCGCCGGCTTCGACACGGTCCGGGAGCCGGAGGAGATCAAGAAGCGCATCGGCTACATGCCGCAGCAGTTCTCCCT
>CAZOLN010000109.1:0-9223 GCA_964580565.1 uncultured Anaerolineales bacterium | reverse complement strand
CTACGTCCTCCTGGTGGGCGACGGCTCCTTCGATCCCAAACAGTACCGGCCCGATTCGCCCCCTACCTTCATCCCGCCGTACCTGGCCGATGTGGACCCCTGGGGCGGGGAGACGGCGGCCGACAACCGGTACGTCTGCGTGGACGGGGACGACAACCTGCCCGACCTGCTCCTGGGGCGGCTGCCGGTGGGCTCGCTGGAGGAGGCCCGTGCCCTGGTGGAGAAGACCGTCGCCTACGAGACCGACCCCCTCCCCGGCGGCTGGAACGCGGACGTGGTCCTCGTGGCCGACGACGCGGACGCGGCGGGCGACTTCGCCGCCGCCTCCGACGACCACGCCGCCGTCTACGTGGCCGATCCCTTCACCGTCACCCGCCGGTACTGCTCCGGCCCCGACCCCTACCTCAGCGATTGTCCAACGGAAGAGGCCGACGCCCTCCACGACGCGCTTCTCGCCGACTGGAACCACGGCGCGTCGGTCATCCAGTTCACCGGCCACTCCTCCTGGCAGCAGTGGGCCGCCGAGCGGTTCTTCCACTTGGACGACCTCCCCTCGCTGCGCAACGGCCGCCGCTGGCCGATCGTTGCGGAGATGACCTGCTTCACGGGGGCCTTCCACCGGCCCGAGCCGACGCTGGACGAGGAGTTGGTCCTCCTGGACGAGGGAGGGGCCGTTGCCGCCTGGGGGCCGACGGGGTTGGGGGTGGGCACGGGCCATAGCCGCCTCTCCGACGGTTTCTTCCGCGCCCTCTTCGTCGACGAGGTGGGGACGGTCGGTGAGGCAACGCTGGCGGGGAAACTGCACCTGGCCGCCACCGGCCACAACCTGGACCTGCTGGACACCTTCATCCTGCTCGGCGACCCCGCGCTCCGGATCGACCGGGAGATCCTGCCGTGGCCGCACCGCCTGTTTCTGCCCCTCGTAGCAGGTGATCAGCGGTAGTCGCTCCGATCGGGGCACAGAGGGTTAGATCAGCCCTAACTCCCTGGCCCGAAGGGCAGCCTGGGTCCGATCCCGCACCCCCAGTTTCTGCAGGATGGAGGTCACGTAGTTTTTCACCGTTCCCTCGGCCAGGTGAAGCCGGGTCGCGATCTCGCGATTGGTGAGCCCGCGTGCCAGCAGTTGCAGGATCTCCTGCTCCCGTTCCGAAAGAGGCTCAGGCAGCCCCTCCCCCGCCGGGCGGGCCGGAGGGGCGAGGCGGGCAAACTCTGCCACTACCTTGCGGGCCACCGAGGGTTGGATAAGAGCGCCACCGGCCGCCACTCTCCGTACCGCCTCCGCCAGTTCCTCTCCGGAAACGTCTTTGAGCAGGTATCCCAGCGCCCCCGCCCGCAGCCCTTCGAACACATAGGCGTCGTCGTCGAAGGTGGTGAGGATGATCACCCGCGCCTCGGGCCACCGCTCCCGCAGGCGACGGGTCGCTTCCACGCCGTCCATCCCGGGCATCCGGATGTCCATCAGCACCACATCGGGTCGGAGCGCGGCGTAGGCCTCCAGGGAGGCCTCACCGTCTCCCGCCTCTCCCACCACCTCTAGGTCCGGCTCCAGTTCCAGAAGGGTCCGCAGCCCTTCCCGCATCAGCCGCTGATCGTCCACCAAGAGAACGCGGATCGGCTCACCCATCGCTTGTCTCCGAAAGGGGTAACGAGATGTGGATCTGAGTTCCTCCGCCCGGTCGCCCGCCCAACGTCAGCATACCACCGAGTTGAATCGCCCGCTCCCGCAGTCCGCGCAATCCGAAGCCGCGCTCCTCTGCCTCCGGGGGAAGCCCCCGCCCGTCGTCGCTCACCGTGAGCGTGATCTGTCCTTCCGTCGTCTCAACCGCGATCCACACCCGGTGGGCGTCCGCGTGCCGCTGAACGTTGGTCAACGCCTCCTGGGCCGCGCGGTAGAGGGTCAGCCGATGGGCTTCTGGAAGGGCCGGCAGGTCGGCAGGCACGGCGAAGTGGACCTCGATGCCGGTGGCTTCTTCGAAGCGCGTCGCCAATCGGGTCAGGGCGTCCGGCACGGGCAGGTTGGCCTCCAGTGGGCTCCGCAGGGCGGCCACGGCAGCGCGCAGTTCCGAGAGCGCCTGGCGCACCTGTTGTCGCACCGTACCCACCATCGCTGCCGCCCGTTCGGGATCGCGGGGGATCAAGCGCTGGGCTCCTTCCAACTGAACCGCCGCTACAGTCAGCCGGTGGCCCAGGGTGTCGTGCAACTCCCGGGCCAGCCGGTTCCGCTCTTCTGCGACGGCGAGTTCCTTGACCCGGGCGGCGTACTCCTGCAACTGCTGGTGGGCCTTCCGCAATTCGGCAAGCAGTGCCTGGCTTTCTCGGTGGGCCATCTCGACACGGGCCAGGGCGCGGGCGAAGGCGGCGAAGAACAGGTAGCCGCCCACGTAGGGGAGAAGGACGAGAAGCCCGTTGAACCAGCCAGAGGCGTGAACGGACGCTCCGGCGGTGACCACCGCAAACAGGCCGATCCAGAAGGCACCGACACGTGGCGGAAAGAGTGTCATCGCCTGGGCGCTGAGGATAAAGAAGAGGATGGCGAAGAAAGACCAGCCGATGGAGTGGAGAAAGAGCAACCCAGCCACGAGCCCTGCCTGTGCCAGCAGATAGAGATGCCGCTTCCAGGGAACGGCGCGGTCATCTGGACCGATGCCCATCAGCAGGCCGAAGGCTGCGAGGAGGAGGGCTGCGACGTGCCATCGCCCATCGCTCCGTGCAAGGACGGTCAGCCCCAGAACGACGACGGCCGCCCACGTGACGTAGCCCACCAGTTTTAGCGAGAGGTCCTTCTGTCGGGCATGGTGCTTTTCGGACACAAGGTCATTATACAGGTTTTGGGGCATGCTTCAACCGAGATCGGACGTGGTGATTGCCCACACCTTACCGCCGAGGCGCAGAGAACGCAGAGGTTGGAAGGAAAAACTTCAAACTCTGCGCCCTCTGCGACTCTGCGGTGGGAAAATCACGGCAAGAATTTGCCTTTGCGCCGTTCCTTCGGCAGGATGCAGGATCACTGCGGGCTCTCACGGCCGCCGCGACGAAGGAGCAACCAGAGACCCAGGCCGATCAGCCCCAGAGGCCACCACCTGCCGACGATCTCCAGCACCGCCAGCCCGGCACCGCCCATCAGCAGCAGCCCACCGATGAGGCCCAGGATGCCGCCGGGGATCAGCGGCCACCAATGGACCTGGTCCGTGAAGATCGCCGAAAGCAGGGTGATAAGGCCCCATCCCAGGCCAAAGGAAGTGAGAAAGACGCCCCCCGTCCCCGCGCCTTCGAGGCCGGGAAAGACCACCTCGTTGAGGAACACGCCCAGGCCAATCCCGCTCAGAATGCCTCCGGGGATCAACAGCCCCACATTCCGGGCAACGCTCCCCCACACCAGAAAGACGAGGCCCAGCGCTGGCAGGAAGAGCAGGCCCATCCAGTCGGATCGGACGAACTGGGCTGCTAGGGTCAGCAGGCCGATGACGATCAGGCCGATACCGGCCGTCAGATGACTACGATCGATGCCTTTTTCCATTTCACTCCTCCTTCTGTTGGTCTACCGGAAGGTGTCCGGCACCATAAGATTACCTCGAAAAGGGTCATATCCGGGAGTCCCAAAGGTCACTTCCGAGGTCACATCCCTGCCCAGGCGGCTGCGCCCGAGATCCGGACGTGGGTGCGGTGGCAAAATGACCGCCCACCTTGCTCGTGGGCAGAAACCGGATATAATCGACTCGATGACCGTGGAGCGTCTTCAACGGCTGCAGGAAAGGGCGGCCCGGGACGGCCTCGACTGCGTAGCGCTGGTGCCCGGGGCGAACCTTCTATACCTCACCGGCCTCTCGTTCCACCTCAGCGAGCGGCCGGTGGTGGCGTTCTTCCCTGTGGACGCTCCACCCGCCATCCTCCTCCCGGCGCTGGAAGTGCCGAAACTGGAGACGGCCCTCTGCGCCCTCGACCCCTTCCCCTACACCGACGAGGAAGGGCCCGCGCTCGCCTTCCACCAGGCCAGCGTGGCGCTGGAACTGGCCGAAGCCCGGATCGGCGTAGAGGGGCTGCGGATGCGGTTGATGGAAGCCCGCTACCTGGAGCGGTACGCCCCCGGCTGTGAACTGGTCTCGGCCGACGACGTGCTCTCCGACCTGCGGGCCCGCAAGGACGCGCGGGAGGTCGATCAGATGCGCCGGGCGGTGGACGTGGTAGAAACGGCGCTCCGCGCCACGCTGGACCAGATCGAGATCGGGATGACGGAGCGGGAGGTGGCGGGTGTCCTGATGGCCGAGATCCTCCACGCCGGTGGAGAGGGGGTCCCCTTCGAGCCGATCGTCGTCGCCGGCCCCAACGCCGCCTCTCCCCACGCTCGGCCCTCCGACCGGCCCATCCGCGCCGGCGAGACGATCGTCATCGACTGCGGGGCAGTGGTGGGCGGGTACGCGTCCGACATCACCCGCACCGTCGCCCTGGAGAACCTGCCGGAGGAGATGGTCCGGGTCTACGAGGTGGTGAGAGAGGCCAACGCGGCGGGGCGGGAGAGGGCAGGGCCCGGCGTGGCGGCGGAGGAGGTGGATCGGGCGGCCCGCGCGGTGATCGAGGCGGCGGGCTATGGGGAGTTCTTCATCCACCGCACCGGGCACGGCCTGGGCCTGGAGGTGCACGAGCCCCCGTACATCGTGGCGGGCAACCAGGAGCCCCTACAGCCCGGGATGACGTTCACCGTCGAGCCGGGGATCTACCTCCCAGGGAAAGGAGGGGTGCGGATCGAGGACGACGTCCTCATCACCCCCACCGGCGCGGAGAGCCTGACCACCTTTCCCCGAGATCTGATCGTTCTCTAACCCACAGAGGAGGTCGGTTTGCGATTTCTGCAGGTCATGTTGACGGTCGCCTGGAAGGACGCGGCGGCGGAACTGCATACTCGGGAGATCCTCAGCGCGATGCTCGTCTTCTCCCTGCTGGCGTTGTTCGTCTTCAGTTTCACGCTCGACCTGCGGGGACCGATGGCGCGGGCCGCCGCTCCCGGCGTCCTCTGGGCCACCGCCGCCTTCGCCGGGACGCTGGGGTTGAGCCGGTCCCTGGCTCGGGAGCAGCAGACGGGGTGCATCGAGGGGCTGCTGCTGGCCCCCGTGGACCGGAGCGCCATCTTCCTGGGCAAGGCGCTGGGGAACCTCCTGTTCATCGTCCTCGTGGAGGCCGTGCTCCTGCCGCTCTTCGCCGCCCTGTTCGACGCGCCGCTGCTCCGCCCGGAGATCTTCCTGGTGACGGCGCTGGGGACGATCGGGTACGCGGCCGTCGGCACGCTGCTGGCAGCCATCGCGGTCAACACCCGGGCGCGGGAGGTGATGCTGCCGGTCCTCCTGCTGCCCCTGGCCTTCCCCGCTCTCATCGCCGCCGTCCAGGCGATGGGCGGGCTCATCGAGGGGAGCACCTTGGCAGAGGTCTCATCCTGGATCCGGCTCCTTGTTGTCTACGACCTGGTGGTGTTAGCCGTCTCCGTGCTCACCTTCGACTACGTGGTGGAGGAGTGAACGCATGGAAAAGAGAGACACGGGGGGACTCATCCTGATCATCCTCACCGCAGCCGCCGTCCTCACCGCGTTGGGGATGGCCTTCCTCTACGCCCCCCGCGAAGCGACGATGGGGGACGTCCAACGGATCTTCTACTTCCACGTCGCCTCTGCGTGGGTCGGGTTCTTCGCCTTCTTCATCACCTTCCTGGCCGGGATCGCCTACCTGCTTCGAGGGGAGCGACGATGGGACATCCTGGCCACCTCCTCCGTGGAGGTAGGGCTGACCTTCATCACGATGGCCGTCCTCACCGGCTCGCTGTGGGCCCGGCCGGTGTGGGGGACCTTCTGGACCTGGGAGCCGCGCCTGACGATCTCGGCGCTGCAGTTGCTCATCTACGTGGCCTACGTGATGCTGCGGTCAGCGATCGACTCGCCGAAGCGTCGGGCCCGGTTCGCCGCCGTCTACGGCATCGCCGCCTTCGTCACGGTGCCCCTCTCCTGGTTCGCCATCCGCTGGTGGCGGACCATCCATCCGGACATCCTGACGGGCGGCGGGGAGATGTCCGTCACCCCCCGCATGCTTCACACCCTGTTGACCTCTCTGGCCGCCTTCACCCTGCTGTACGCGACCCTGCTGCGCAGTCGGATCCGCCTGGAGCGGGCATCCGATGCAGTGTATCGGCTCCGCCTGCAGATCTCGCAGGCCCCACGGCGCCGAGACCCGTCTTGAGGAGGAGTGGACAATGCCGATCTACCTGGTAGCCGCATACGCCGTTTTCTGGGGGTTGACCTTCGTGCTGGTCGTCTCGATCTGGACGCGGCAGCGCCGGTTGGAACGGGAGATCGCAGCGCTGGAGGCGCAACTGAGCCGCGCCTCCACCGAAGAGGACAGGGCCAACGCCGACTGAGATCTTCCAGGGACAACCCTTGACATTCGGCCAATCTGCGGTAGAATTACCGCGCGTGTGGGGCTGTAGCTCAGTTGGGAGAGCGCTACAATCGCACTGTAGAGGTCAGGGGTTCGAGTCCCCTCAGCTCCACCAGAACGTGGGCCCGTGGCGCAGTTGGGAGCGCGTCTCAATGGCATTGAGAAGGTCGAGGGTTCGAGTCCCTCCGGGTCCACCTGGAGAGGCCAAGCGGCATGGCCTCTAGGTCCTAAACAGAAGGCCCCTTCGTCTCCAAGGCGAAGGGGTTCTTATCTATGCCGGAGGCCCCTGTGGACTCGGTATGGCCGACCGAGGGGAGAACCCTTAACATCGCCCACCGGGGGGCAAGCGCGGTAGCCCCCCAGAACACCCTCGCTGCCTTCCGCCGCGCGGCGGAACTGGGGGCCGATGGAGTGGAACTGGACGTCCACCTCTCGGCCGACCTCGTCCCGGTGGTGATCCACGACAGCACGGTGGACCGCACCACCGACGGGACCGGACGGGTGGCCGATCTCCCCCTGGCCGCCCTGAAGGAACTGGACGCGGGATCGTGGTTCGACCCAACCTTCGCCGGTGAGCGGATCCCCACCCTGGAAGAAGTATTCGAAGAGATAGGGAAGTCGCTCCTCATCAACGTGGAACTCAAACCTGAACCGGGGAGGGGGCGGGGGCTCGAGGCGGCGGTGGTTCGGCTGGTAGCGCGGCACGGCCTGACGGACCGCGTGCTCCTCTCCTCCTTCGATCCCTTCGCCCTCCGCCGCGCCCGCCGCCTGTCCCCCCACATCCCCGTGGGGTTCCTCTACGAAACCGCTCCCCTCTCCCGGCTCGCCCGGCTGCTGGCCTGGGCGATGCCCGACCTCCAGCCCCAGGCGATCCATCCCCACTGGCGGTTGATCCGCCCCTCGACGGTCCGACGCGCCCACGCCCGCGGCCGCCGCGTGATCGCGTGGACGGTGGACGAGCCGGAGGAAATGCGCCGTCTCATCGCCATGGGGGTCGATGGGATCATCACCAACCACCCGGATCGGTTGAGACGGGTCCTCTCCCGATATGAGGAGGCAAGATGACAGCGAAGATCATCCTGAACCCCTACGCCGGCCGATGGAAGGCGAAGGCAGCCATCTCCGACGTGGAACGGGCGTGTGAGGAACTCGGCCTGGATTACGAACTGGTCGTCACCGAGGAGCCAGGCCACGGGGTCGAACTGGCCCGGGAGGCCCTCCTCGCCGGTTACAGCCCCATCGTCGCCGCTGGGGGAGATGGCTCCATCAGCGAGGTCGTCAACGGGATGCTCGCCGCCACCGGCGGCCAGCGGCCGGAGGTCCCCCTGGGCATCATCCCCCTCGGCTCCGCCGACGACCTGGCCGACCAGTTGGGGCTGCCCAAGGACATCGTCGCCGCCTGCCGCGTCATCCTCGAGGGGTGCGAGCGGCTGATCGACCTGGGCCGGGTGAACGGTCGCTACTTCGACAACAACTCCGCCGTGGGGCTCGAACCGATGGTCACCGTCACCCAGGAGAAGATGCAGCGCGTACATGGCACCCTCCGATACATCCTTGCCGCCGTGCGCACCATCCTCGCCCATCGCCTCTGGCGGATGCGCCTGGTCTGGGACAGCGGGGAGTACGAAGGGGAGACCACGCTGGTCTCCGTGGGCAACATGCGTCGGACCGGCGGGGCGTTTTATATGACCCCTCGCGCTGAGCCGGACGACGGCTTCCTCGACTTCGTCTTCGCTGGCGGGATGAGCCGGTTGAGGTTGCTCCGCCTCCTCCCCACCACCTTCGATGGAAGCCACGTCGACCAACCGGAGGTCTACTACGCCCGCACCACCCGCCTGACCATCGAGTGCGATCCCCCCACCCCCATCCAGGCCGACGGCGAACTGTTCGACCGGTCCGCCACCCACATCACCTACGAGGTGATCCCCGCCGCCCTGCGGGTCCTGGTCCCCCCACCGACTACCTGACGAACACCCCAACAAGAGAGGACACGATGCTACGACGACGTCACCTCCTAGGCATCCTCCTGGTCAGCATGAGCACCCTGACCCTGGAGATCGTGCTCACCCGCATCTTCTCCGTCACGATGATGGGCCGGGTGGTTAGGGGAGAGCAGGCGGGAAAATAAAAAAGGTCTCCTGGCAACGACCTACTCTCCCAGGGGGCTTCCCCCCAAGTACCATCGGCGCTGGCGGGCTTAACTGCCGGGTTCGGGATGGGACCGGGTGTTTCCCCGCCGCTTGAGTCACCAGGAGACCTGAATCAACACACCATATCAACCGAATAGGGTGAAAGCCCCGATTTCTCCGCGTCACGGACAAGCCCTCGACCGTTAGTACCGCTCGGCTCAACGCATTGCTGCGCTTACACCCGCGGCCTATCAAACCGGTAGTCTCCCGGCGGTCTTACCCGGTTAGCCCGGTGGGGGACCTCATCTTGGGGCGCGCTTCCCGCTTAGATGCTTTCAGCGGTTATCGCTGCCAGACTTGGCTACCCAGCGATGCCCCTGGCGGGACAGCTGGCACACCAGAGGTCTGTCCACCCTGGTCCTCTCGTACTGAGGGCAGCTCCCCTCAAGTCCCCTACGCCCGCAGCGGATAGAGACCGACCTGTCTCACGACGGTCTGAACCCAGCTCACGTACCGCTTTAATGGGCGAACAGCCCAACCCTTGGGACCTTGTCCAGCCCCAGGATGCGACGAGCCGACATCGAGGTGCCGAGCCGGGCCGTCGATGTGAACTCTTGGGCCCGACTAGCCTGTTATCCCCGGGGTAGCTTTTATCCGGTAAGCCACGGCCCTTCCAC
>CAZOLN010000108.1:0-9369 GCA_964580565.1 uncultured Anaerolineales bacterium | reverse complement strand
AAGCTAAAAGTGGCCACTTGTTTAGGACCTATTTTGCTTTAACCATATAGTCGTCGCAAGTCTCGAAAAGGGGGTGTCCCGATTCGTCGTTGTTCCCCGTTTTCCTCTGGTCCAAACCCAGACGGTGTAGGCCCAGGGAAGCAGATAGGTGGTCCCAACGGCGATGAGGTTGATCCCGAGGCCCTCTCCCCAATTGGCGACCGGGGCGATCCAGAACCACAGGAAGCCGTAGACGATGTAGGAGATGGTCACGGTGAGGCTGAAGAGGCCGGCCTGGAAGGGGGCGAATCGGTGGGGGCGGAGTCCGGCCAGGGCGACCAGCCAGGTCACGTACCAGGGTTGGAACCAGGGAGTGGTGAAGAGGAGCAGGAAGAGAACCACGTCGTAAGCGGCGGGCAGCGCGTGGGAGGGGGACCGCCACACCTGCCGGAGCCGGGAGAGATACCAGCCTCCTAGGGCAAGGAGGGCTGCCGTCTGGACGAGCGCCCGTGCCGTCGCCTCTGGCATGCCGGCCTGGCGCAGTCCCATGCTGACCACCGCTGGCAACGAGTGGGTAAGGAGGCCGGAGCGGCTGGAGAGGTTCGTCAGCGCGGCCAGGGGATCGGGGAGGGAGAGGTACGCCAGCCCGGTCAGCCCGAGGGCCAGCGCTCCGCCCTGAAGGCCGACCCTCCAGCCCCACTGCCGGACGCTGGCGAGGAGAAAGAGGGGAAGGAAAAGGATGGTGGGGATCTTGATGAGAAAGGAGAGGGTGAAGGCGGCTGCCATCGCCAACGGCCGCCCCCACTCCCAGAACAATACCCCCAGCAGGGCGAAGAACATCATCGCCGCGTCGTTGTGTCCGTTGACGGCGAACTCGTAGAGGACCAGGGGGTTCCAGGCGAAGAAAAGGAGGCCCGCTGGGGCGTAGCGGGGGGACCGTCGCCGAAGGATCGCGTAGATCGCTATGGCTTGTCCAAGGTAAGCGCCGATCGCTACCGCTTTGAAACCCAGGAGGTTCAGCGCAAGGCTTCCCCGCCCCAGTATCCACACCACCAGTCCGCTGATCCAGGTCCAGAGGGGACCGTAGTTGGAGGGGGCCAGGCGGAAGGCGGAGTAACGGGCGAAGGCGGTCCCCGGGACATGGCCAGGTGGGACCGCCAGGGGGTTCAACCCGAAGTAGGCCAGTTCCTCGCCGTGGCTCACATAGTCCACCACGTCCCCTGCGCCGATGGGATAGGTGAGGCTGAGCGTTAGGGCCATGGCGAGGCCGGAGAGGAGGATCGGCAGAGCCAGGTCCCCGTGGGGGTTCCGAACGCAGGTCCGATAGGCCAGGCTGTACAGCCAGAAGAGGGCGGCGAAGGCCAGGAGGAAGGTCGCGGCAGGAAGGGGGCGGCGCTGGGCGATCTCCCCCAGACTGATGGGGGCCCGGTGGGCGTAGGAGAAGAGGTTGTAGGGGAGGACCAGGGCCAGAAGGTAGACTAGGAGGGAAAGGAGGAAGATCGCCGGGAGTGCTCTGGACGGGGGCACGGATCGACGGAGGGCCATCTCACCTTACCGGGCTCGACCCACCAGGCTCGACGTCAGGTCGCGGAGGGCGGAGGCGGCGGGCGGCTGCAGATCGGCGTCCTCCAGGACGGCGAGGGCCTGGTCGATGTGGCGACGCGCCTGCTCCTCGGCGAAGGCGCGGCTGCCGGCGGCCTCCAGCAATTGGATCGCTCGTCCGATTTCTTCTTCGCCCAGCGTCGGCTGGGCCAGCAGCGCACGGAGCGCCGGGTCGCGCCGGAGGCCGTGGAGGATGGGCAAGGTCTTCTTCCGGGAGCGCAGGTCCGATCCCACCGGCTTCCCCGTCTTTTCCGGATCCCCCCAGATGCCCAGGATGTCGTCCTGGATCTGGAAGGCCAGCCCCAGGTGGCGGCCGAAGGTGCGCAGCCGTGCCCGCTGGTCGGCGGGGACCCCGGCCACCAGCGCGCCCAGTTCGCACGCCGCGGAGAGCAACGCGGCGGTCTTTCCCTCGATCATTGAGAGATATTCCTCCAGGCTGACCTCCTCTTCTTGCTCGAACCGGATGTCCAGGAACTGCCCCTCGGTCAGCCGGAGGCAGGCGTGGTCGAAGATATGGAAGGCTTTAGCGACGGTCTCCGCCGGAACCCCCCGGTCGCTCAGCCGCAGGAGGGCCAGGTGGGCGAGGACGAAGAGGGCGTCGCCGGCGTTGATCGCCTGCGGCACACCCCAGAGCGCCCAGACGGTGGGCCGGCCCCGGCGGGTGGCGTCGTGGTCCTCAATGTCGTCGTGGATCAGCGAGAAGTTGTGCAGCAGTTCGAGGGCAGCGGCGGCCGGGAGGGCCTGCTCCCAGTCCCCACCGCAGGCCTCGCAGGCCAGGAGGCAGAGCACAGGCCGAAGTCGTTTCCCCGTCCGCCCCCGGTGGGGCTGGAGACGTTCGTCGGCCCAGCCCAGGTGATAGCGGAGGTACCCGTACAGGTCGTGCACCTCGGGGGCCGGGGCGGAGACCACCGCCTGCATCTCCGCCTCCAGGGCGGGGAGGTAGCGGCTTGCGAAGGCTGGAAGGCTCATCGTTCCTCCTCCGTACGCCGAGGCACCTCGATCAGGGGAACGCGGGCCAGGGCCGCCAGATCCCGCGCACCGACGGCGAACATCGCCACCCGCAGTTGCGTGACGATGACCTCGATGGCTTCCACCACCGCTTCGGCCGACCGCGCGGCGGCGAGGAGGAAGGGGTGGGCGATGCCGCAGGCCGCGGCGCCCATCGCGATCGCCTTCGCCACCTGAATGCCGTCCCGGATGCCGCCGCTGGCGATGAGGGGGAGATGGGGGACGGCCTGGTGCACCTGCCGGACCGCCTCGGCGGTGGGGATGCCCCAATCCCGGAAAGCGGCGGCCGCTTCCCGCTCCAGGCCGCTGCGCGCCCGATGCATCTCCACCTGACTCCACGAGGTCCCTCCGGCCCCAGCCACGTCCAGCGCGGCCACCCCGGCGTCGGCCAGACGGCGGGCCACGTCGGCGGAGAGCCCCCAGCCTACCTCTTTGACCACCACGGGGACCTCCAGCGCCCGGCAGACCGATTCGATCTTGCGCAGGAGGTCGGAGAAATCGGTCTGCCCCTCCGGCTGTAGCGCCTCCTGGAGTGGGTTGAGGTGGAGGATCAGGCCGTCCGCCTCCACCATCTCCACCGCCCGCCTGCAGTGGTCTGCGGTGTAGCCGTAGTTCAGTTGGACCGCCCCCAGGTTGGAGAAGAGGAGGATGTCGGGCGCGATGTCCCGCACCTGGTAGGTGGCGAGGAGGGAGGGGTCCTCCAGCGCAGCCCGCAGCGATCCCAGTCCCATCCCGATCCCCGCCTGCTGGGCGGCCTGAGCCAGCCGTCGGTTCAGATCCCGGGCCTCCGCCGTCCCTCCGGTCATCGAGGAGATCAGCAGAGGAGCGTTCAGCCGCTTGCCTAATAGGTGGATGCTCAGATCGACCGCCGCCAGATCGAGTTCCGGGAGGGCGCAGTGCTCGAAGCGGTATCGCTCGAAGCCCGCGGTCAACGTGTGGAAGGAGACGTCTTCCTCCAGGCTGATGCGGAGATGCTCCGATTTCCGTTCCTGGTTTTGGGAGTGCATCGGTTCGTAACTTTCCCGGATAAGAGGTGTTCTTGTTAACGGCATCATACTTGCGGAGGGGGAGTTTGTCAAACCCACTGTCCACGAATGGAACACGAATACACGAATGCGCGAATAGTGCCCAGCCATTCGTGCATTCGTGATCATTCGTGGATGGCTGGGGGTGCTTGACAAAGCCTCCTTGAACAATACAATAGCAGGGGTCACGGTAGAGAACACCACAGAGACGCAGAGGACACGGAGTTTCCTCCTGGCGTTTACCTTCTCTCTCTGCGCCTCTGTGGTGAAAATCAGAAAATCAGAGGAGGTGTGGGATGTCCGAACAGGAAGTCTTCGAAAAGGTGAAGGAAATCATCGTCGAGGTGCTGGCGGTGGAGCCAGAGAGCGTCACGATGGAGGCCAGTTTCCGGGAGGACCTGGGGGCAGACTCGCTGGACCTGGTCGAACTGGTGATGGCCTTTGAGGAGGAGTTCGGCGGGACGATCTCCGATGAGGAAGCGCAGCAGATCAAGACGGTGGGCGACGCCGTCCGCTACATCCTGGAGAAGATGGTCGCTTAGCCCAAACCTCAGGCGAGGTGTGGGGGAGGGGGTCGCCGACGGAGACGGTTGGGTTGGCGACCCTTTGTCGTTATGGGAGGAAAGTACGGATCGGCCGCCGGGGTGGGAACGCGCCGTGCGGTTGTTCGGGTTTTTGGAAAGGAGGGAGTGATGTCGGAACAGCAGCAGGATGCGCGGGAGAGGGTGGAGCGGATCATCAGCGCGGCGCGGTTGCTGGGCGTGGAGGTGGACGAGACGGACGTGGCCCAGTGGCTGACGGCGATGGCGGCGGCGGAGGCGATGGAGGGGGACCTGGTGGTGGACGAGGAGGCCGGGATCTACGGGCATAAGATCACCCTGCTCGACTTCGACCCGGCTACCCTGGAGCGGTACCGCCGCATCGCCGACATCGTCCAATTGCCCGATAAGCCCAACGTGGAGACGGCGATCAGCCTGTCCGGCAGCGCGGCCCAGGGACGGATCCAGCGGTACCCAGGCGACTGCGACTACTTCGAGCGGGTCAACATCAAGGCGGAGACCCGCGAGGAGGCCTGCCGCATCCTCGCCGATCTGATGCGGGAGAAGGCGTTGGCCTTCTTCGAGGGGCCGGACTACCGGCTGATCGAGGTCAAGTTCGGCACCTGGAAGACCGACGTGGTGAAGGGGGGGAAGCGGATCAAGGCGGGGTCGCCCATCTCGTGGGAGCCGGAGGAGGTGAAGGCGGGCCGGATGGAGGTGCTCCGGGCCGACGGGGAGCCCTGGACGGTGGAGTGGGAGTACGGCTGCCTGGACCCCGGCTGGTGCAAGATGGACTGGGTGATCGCCGAGCCGGGGCGGGGGCGGGTGGTCAACGCCAGCAACATGCTGGACGTGACCTGGGAGACGCCCGACGGGGAGATCGTGCCGTTGGACGGCTTCCTGGATCCCTACTTCCAAGAGGTCTACCTGGAGGCGGAGTCGGTGCCGCTGTTCGCCAAACTGGCCAAGCACATCTCCCCCCAATCGCTGGAGGAGTACGTCCGTCAACTGAGCGGTGAGGTGTGGAAGTACACCCACAAGCACGTCAACTACGGCAAGGCAGCCAAGCGGATGTACAACATCTTCCGCCTCACCGGTCGGCATGAGGCGGCGGCCCTGATCCGGGAACTGTTCGACGAGCCGGCCGCGCTCCTCTACCAGGTCTGGTCCCTCCTCGACACGATCGACGACGCCTGTTGCGAGGGTTCGTCGCTGGACCGCACGACGGTGGTGCGTCAGATCGACCAGTTGATTCAGGACGTGATCGCCACCGTCGAGGGACCCCAGGAGCAGGAGATCGTGATGGCGCTTCTCCGGTTGCGGGACGACGTGACCGGATGGGACGACCTGGGGGCCGGGTGGGAGGAGACCATCGTTGCGTCCCGACAGAAGGTGGAGGACTTGGTCAACGAGTTTTTCCGAGGACGGCTGCTGGCAATTCCGGAGGTCGTGGCTTTCCTAGAACGGCTGGAGGTGGAGTTTGCTGACTGAGCGGCTGTACCGGGTCTCTATCGGCCATCTGCCGACCCCGCTGGAGCCGCTGCACCGGCTGAGCGCGATGCTGGGCGGGCCGGAACTGTGGATCAAGCGGGACGACCAGACGGGGTTGGCGACCGGTGGGAACAAGACGCGGAAACTGGAGTTCCTGGTGGCGGACGCGCTGGCCCAGGAGGCGGATACACTCATCAGCTGTGGCGCGACCCAGTCGAACCACGCCCGCCAGACGGCGGCCGCCGCGGCCAAGTTCGGGATGGCCTGTACCCTGGTTCTGCGCGGGGAGGAGCCGTCGCAGGCCCAGGGGAACCTTCTCCTCGACCGGTTGCTCGGCGCGGAGGTGGTCTGGGCGGGCGACGAGCCGCTGGTGGAGCGGATGGAGGCGGTGGCTGACGACCTGCGGGCCCAGGGCCGCCGTCCCTACGTCGTCCCCTATGGGGGAAGCAACCCGCTGGGTGCGAGCGGCTACGTCGCCGCGATGGAGGAGTTGCTGGCCCAGTGCGCGGAGCGGGATCTCCACTTCGACCACATCGTCCTGGCCTCCTCCAGCGGCGGCACCCAGGCCGGGCTGATGGTGGGGGCGCGGGCGCTGGGGTACGAAGGGCGCATCCTCGGCATCAGCGTCGACCCCACCGCCGACCGGCTGCGGCAGACCCTGGCGGATCTGGCGACGGCGACGGCGGACCGGCTGGGGTTGGGGTTCACCTTCGCTCCGGAGGACTTCGACGTGGAGGACCGCTACCTGGGCGGCGGATACGCCGTGATCGGCGACCTGGAGCGGGAGGCGATCCGCACCCTGGCCCGCGTCGAGGGTATCCTGCTCGATCCCGTCTACACGGGCCGGGCGTTCGGCGGGCTGCTGGACCTGATCCGGCAGGGCGCGTTCGGCCCTCAGGAGCGGGTCCTCTTCTGGCACACGGGGGGAATCCCCGGCCTGTTCGGCTTCGCCGAGATGTTGAGATAACCACGGAGACACAGAGGGCGCAGAGGAATCTCCAAATATACGGAGAAAACTCCGTGTTCTCCGTGTCTCTGTGGTGAAATAAGCTCCCTCACGCCCGTTCGACGCGCACGCGCATCCCGTCCCGGATGGCGCGGGCAGCGGTGGCGTCGCCCAGCACCCGCCCCACGATGTTGACCGGGCTGTAGGCCCTGGGGCGGTCGTCGGTGCTGGCGGGGGTCGGCCCGAAGAAGATGCAGAGCGCCCTGCCCACGGGCCAGTACCCCAGTTCGCCTACCTCGACCTCGGCCCGAGCATCCGGCTCCAGGTCGGCCTCCACCGGGATCTCGAAGTACACCTCGTCCCCCCAGGTGTTGGCCGTCCCCTCAAAGGGAAGCGCTTCCCCGATCATCCGGGCCGTGGGGCTCTGGTTGAGTTCGGCCAGGAGGGAGACCTCCCCGGCCGTGATGCGGATTCGCATATACTTTTTACCCCCTTCGTTATTTACAGGAGTTACGCAGTTTCACCACGGAGACACGGAGGGCGCAGAGAAACCTCTTTTGCCAGCCTCCCGCAGGTTAACGCACGGCCGGATAGCGTAAGTGGCCCGTCAGGACACCCTTCATGGCACCCTCGGATGCGCGCGGGGAACCTGCGGGAGGCTCCTTTCGAAGCGGTTTAGTACCCGTCGTAGTGGACCTTCCGGGGATCGTACTGGGTCCGGGGCGGCTTCGACTCGGCCGGGTGCCCCACCGGCACCAGGCAGAGGACCCGCAGGCCCTCGGGGATGCCCAGCACTTTGCGGACGTGGGCTTCGGCCCCTCGGTCGGGGTACACACCCACCCACACCGCCCCCAGGTCGAGCCCGGCCGCGGCCAGAAGCAGGTTCTCCGTCGCCGCGCTGGTGTCCTCCACCCAGTGGCTGGAGTGGCCCTCGTGTCCACAGACGACGAAGACCAGGGGGGCCCCGGCGCACATCCGGCTCCAGGGGTGGGTCTGGGCCAGTTGGCGGCGGAGGCCCCCGTCCCGCACGACGATGAACTCCCAGGGCCGCAGGTTGTCCGCAGAGGGGGCCGCCATCGCCGCCTCCAGCATCGTTCGGATCTCCTCGTCGGAGATCGGATCGTCCGTGTACTTTCGGATGCTCCGTCGCTTCTTGATCAAGTCCAGAACCTCGCTCATCCTCTCCCTCCTGATCCGAACCTCCCGCGGGTCGCGACCTGCGGAAGGTTCCTAGGTCACCACTCGCTCACCGCGAAGGTGGCCTCCAGCAGCGCCCGACGCTCCTCCGACGTCATCGGCCGGGGGCGTCCGTACTCCTCCAGCATCGCCGTCAGCAGTTCCACGCCGATGTGCCGACCGTCGTAGAAGACGTGCCGGTCGATGAACTCCTGCCGGGTCCCCAGCGACCACATTTGGTCGAAGAACAGGTTGCCCAGGCCGTAGTGGATGAAGGCCCCGGCGTGGAAGTCGAACCCCTGGGGCTGGTGGGCCTGACTGCCCTGGACGATCACCGCCCCCGCCTCCGCCAGCGCGCGGAACGTTTCCACCTGCTCCGGCGTGGGGAAGTACTCGTAGGTCTCGTAGGCCTGCACGGTGACGATGGGGAGCCAGCCGTCGGCCCGGAGGGCTGCGATCTGCGTTTTGAGCCACTCCCAGTCGCCGCAGGGGGCCGCGCCGGGGGAGTCCGCCGTGGCCCAGGCGTAGGTCGGGCCGACCTGGTTGCACCCCAGGAAGGCGAGCCGGTTCGGTCCCAGCGTCACCGTCAGCGGGCGGGTCGCCTCGGCCAGGTTCGCCCCGCCGCCGAACCACCGCCATCCTCGCTCGCGGAACAGGTCCAGCGTGTGCAGGTCCGGCCCGACACCGTAATCGTTGTTGTGGTTGCCGGTCAGTTCCACTACATCGGTCCCCACGGCCTCCAGCAACTCGATGTACCGATCGTGGGAGCAGAAGGTCATCGTCCCGGCGGGGGGTGGGACGGGGCAGTCCGGGGTGAAGGAGACCTCGTTGCTGATGTGGGTCAGGTCGGCCTCCCGGAGCCACGGGCCGATGTCCTGGGCCGGGTAGGTGATCCCCTTCTCTTCCATCATCCGCGCCGTCCCCCGCGTCAACGCCGTCACCCCGGTCATCACCACGACCGCCATCCGCGACTCGTCCCGGTTGGTGATCCCCTGAGGCAGCAATCGGACCGCGTCCGGACGGCCTTCGCTCCCCAGGTACAGGTGGAGGGCGAGGGGGTAGGATTCGAGGTCGAGGCCCTTCTCCAGCACGGAGAGGCCGTCGACCCGGAGCACCTTCCAGCGAGGCTCCAGGTGGTCGAAGGGGAGGACCGCCCAGCCGTCGAGCCGGATCGCTTCGCTGAGCAGGCTGGTTGGAGCGACGGTGTGGACCGCCTCTCCCGTAGGCGGGCCCCAAAGGCCGGTGAGGGCTCTCATCGTGTCGGTCGTGACCAGCAGGGGGCGGCCGGACGGCGCGGATGGGTCGCCAACCCAGACCGCCTGCAGGTCCGCCGAGGCGACCTCCTCCTCCAGCGTATAGAACGGCGCGGCGGCGGCGTAGATCCATGCTCCGGCGGGGACCGCGTTGGGGAGGGCCGCTCCTCCCAGTTGGACATCGGCGAGGGCAGGGTCGTCCGACCAGATGAAGTGGGCCGGATCGGCCGTCACCGCTTCCTTCACGATCGCACAAGCCGGTTCGGGGACCGAGGCCCCACACCCCACCCGTACGGGCCAGGCGGGGGTGGGGGTCGGGCTGGGGGTGGGGGTGGCGGTGGGGGAGGGGG
>CAZOLN010000107.1:0-9394 GCA_964580565.1 uncultured Anaerolineales bacterium | reverse complement strand
TCTCTTTTCCCATCTTCGTTGCCATCAGCTCAGGTGCAAGGTGCCTTTCATTATATCCCTCAGAACTTCCAAACGGGCTCTTCCCTCCCACAGTCCTCGCCCCCGCTTGACCGCCAGGTCCGTGTACCGGGCCCGGTCTAAGAACACAGATGCCGTGCCCATAGTCTTATCGTCGATGGGCAGGCTCCACGCGTGGAAGAGGTTTTTCACCAGCGCCATGCCGAATGGCTTGCCCTCTCCGGTCAGCAGGCACACCAGGATGGCGAGGCGAATGAGGATCGGAGGCCCGGCGACGGGGAAGGGGAGTTTCGGATAGGCCTCAGCCAGCCTCCCGTAGGCCTTCTCCAGGTCTCCTATCCCCAGCACGCCTGTGAGGAATGCCTCGAGATCCTCCGGGTATTGGGGGAGTGGCCGCTCTGTGGACCGGTGGTCGATCCGTAGCTTCTTCACGCCGGGGATTCCATTGGTGATCAAACGCAGGGCGATCTGGTGGAAGCATCCGTCCTGATTCAGAACCTGACGGACGCCGGGGAAGGGGGTAGAAAGCGTCAGTGTGTCGTTGGTGATGTTCGTTACCTGACAGGCTCCGAGGGCGGCAGCACACCCCGGCCACTGGTAACGCAACTCATCGACGAACTCTTGCCATCCCGCCCTCACGGCTCTCTGCTTGGCCCTGTAGATGAGGTCGAGCGACCGCTGGCGTGCTTTCCCCAAGAGGCGAGCCGCCTCTTGGTAGACGGTAGGGAAATCGATCTCCGCGTGTGTGCAGAGAGGCTCACCAGCGGGAGACCTCGGCGCGCAGGGCGTGGGCCAGGGCTCTAGGCTGGGGAAGCGGAGCCAGTGGCGGGCCAGAGCGCAGCGGTGATGCGCCCTGCACCAGTCGCTCAAGTACGCGGGTTCGATGTCCTCTTGGCAGAGTGGGCTTTCTACCACCTTTGTTTCTAGATGGTCCTTGATCTTCTTCTTCAGCTGCCGGCACTGCTGGAAGGTCTTCCAGGCCCGGCGGCGGGCCGATTGCAATTCCTGCCGATCGGGCATCTCGGCTGCCGGCCACAGATCGTAGCACGACGCCAGCCTCTCTGTGGCTGCCTCTAGTTCGGCCAGCGCGGGGGCGGTAAGCAGCCGGGCCCACTCGGCCGGGTCGGAGAAGCCATCCGGCTGGTCCCGGGCCTGGCGCTGATAGGCCGCTACCTCCGCAGCGTCCAAAAACACGCCGCGGGCGGGATCGAGGATCGGCTCAGACAACACTTTGTGCTTCCCCTCGTCGTCGCTGCGCACCAGCGCGATCGGTTCCTTATCGCTCAATATAATGTACAGTCGAGAGCCGGGCTTCGAGGAGCCTGGCAGCGGCTCGCAGAGGGCGCAGGGGAACATCTCCATTTTTGAGATCCCCTTTCGGGATGTCAGATACTCCAGGCTGGGAACGCCGAAGATCCAGACGACCCGGACACCGTCGCTCTCGAGGTCGCGGGTCCGCTCTTCGAGAGTCGGATCGGGGGACCGCTGGATCTCTAAGTCGAGGTCCAGCAATTTCCCGCCCGACGCGGCGGCCAGCCCTGCGTAGAGGTCTGCCCGTCGGCCGCTGGGGAGGGTATGCTCCTCTTCGATCAGGACGCCGGGAAGTTGGGTTTCGAGGAGGCGGCGGATGAACCTCTGCGCGCGTCGGTGTAACTTACTCTGAGGCCGGGGGACCGGGTGGTCAGGGCCCACCGGTCGCAGGTGTTGGAAATGGGGGGTTTCCCTGGGAGGATCGCGGCTCGACCAGTGCAGCACCATCACCTCGCCGCAGTCGGCGCAAAGGAGTTCGCGGCGGTCGGACATCGCCCGCAGGGTGCGGTGGCCTTCCTCGCCGCGTTCGACGTAATCGTCCAGGTAGATCCTCTTCTCCGGTCCTCCGTCGCTGGGGCGATGGATGCAGTACCAATAGGTTATCCGCTTCGTCCGCGCCTCGCGTTGCTTGTCTTTCTTCATCCTGCACCTTCGACGGGGCGTGCCCCCGATGAGATCGGAGGCCGTTGTTAGAACGGAGCGTGCACCCGGGGCCCCGGGGGCTCCTCCCCGGGCGGCAGCGGGAGGCCCTCATCGAGGGGGCCGAATCGCCGGTCCAGTTCCCTCCGCCGCCTCTGGATTTCCTCGACGACCTCCGCCCGCGGCCGGGTGGCTCGTTCCAGGACATCTCGACGCAGCATTTCCAGTTCTTCCGCAGGATGTGGCTCAAAGCGCGGCAGGCGGAGCCGCCGTGCTCCGCTGCTGTTCTGCGTGACAACGAAATACGTGTGTGGAGGTAGCTCCTGCAGCCGTGCTGCCCAAAATGCCCACTGTTCCTGGGGCGTGTAGTAGACTGGCCGCACATCTGCGATCACTTCCTTGACGAGACGTGGATCTGGTTCGAAGACCTGCTGTGCCAACTCCATCGCTTCCGGGCCGATCAGGCCGAACAGGATGCGATTGGTGCAGTTAGCGAGGACGGCGTCGCGGATCCGTGGGTCGATCATTCGGGGCGACTGGCCGATCAGGGTGAGGCGGCAGCCGGTCTTTCCCGCCTGGCTGACGAAATCTTTGATCGCCTCGGGCACGATCTGGTCGAACTCGTCGAAGACGACGTAGACGGCCTGGCGGCTCTCAAAGCTGGCGGTGAGGCGGCGCATCAGCAAGTAGATCAACTCTGTGGTCAGGAAACCACCCAGGAGGTGAGCGGCGGACTGCAGGCGGGCCGAGGTCAGCGCGGCCAGGAAGACCTGCCTCCCGGCGATGGCATCGGCGAGGCTAAATGTACTTCGCTCTTGGCCCAGGACGAGGGCCGCGTCCGGGTGGTGGATGAGCTGATTCAGGCGGATCAGCGTTGAGGTGACCTGTTCGTATCGTTGTTGAGGGGTGAGGCCGTTGAACCACGCTAGCCACTCGCGCAGGCCGGTGTCGAACACCTTCTCGGCGAGGAAGTTGCGAAATCCGTCCTGCAGGAGGACGCGCGGTACCTCCAGCAACGTGTACCCGTTAGCCGAGAGAAGGTGAAGCACGTGAGTTAGGCTGTCGATGATGCGCATCGGAATCTCAGCGGTGAACGGGAACCAGATGCGGACGACGGCATCCACCACCATTTTGGCACGAGCCATCGGGGACCATCCGTCCCGGACCTCCAAAGGATTGTAGCCGGGGATCCGCTCCGGGTCGCCGGGTTCGAACCACACCACCTCGCGGTGGGTCTCGAGACAAGCAGGCAGGAGGTTCAATGCTAAGTCGCGATGGGGGTCGACGACGATCACTGTCTTCCCCCGCCGGATGTCCTGGCTGGTGATGTACGCCTGGAAGGTGCTCTTGCCGCGTCGAGTGCCCCCCAGGACGAGGGTCGGTGCCTCCCGCTGGCGGTCCAACCAGCATAGAGGGCGACGGCGGTCGTCATCGGTGACGCCGATGAGCACGCTGTCTACTCTTCCATCTCCCTCTGCTGGGAGGAGGAGTAGAAGACGTTGGAGTAGGGCCCAAGCCGCAGGCAGCCCGTAGTACGCGGCGGGGATGGCGAGGAGGAACATCCCCGTCAGAAGTGATGGTAGCCAGTGCAACACGGCCGCGTAGACGTACACGTTTGCCAGCCCGGCAACGATGCAGACCGCCATCCACATGTGTGCCTGCCGCCGTCGCCAAGCCTCTTTCCCATCAGGTAGTTGAATGGACATCGTCTGCCTCCTATGTGGTTTTGATGCGCTGAGGGAGAGTGGGTCCCTCGGAGAATCTTGGCGCTGGGGTTATCTCCGCTCTTCTGGCTTTCCTCCTTGTGGCGGGATCCACAGATCGCACCGTTCTCCGGTGTCGTATCGAGTCCAAGCGGGACCGTCCAACGAGTGGGCCTCGATGTCCGGCCACGTGGCGATAAAACACATCACGATGGGCTTCACGGTGAGCATCACCTCCCGGACCCAAGATTTCCTCGTCTCGTTGGGCACGACCACCAGCAGCAACAGGCGGTCCGTTCCGTAGCGACGGGCATAGGCCCCTGTGCGGTAATACGCCTGGTAGACCTGGGCTTTCACAAGCCACTCTTTCCGCCCCATCGTGCCGCAGTCTACCTCCACCAACGCGTGACGCAGCGAGCCGTCCGCCAGCCGGAGGGCAATATACGCATCGGGAGCGAAGCGGCGCTGTCGGCCTCTCCAGGTGACTCGGTCTTCCAACACTGCTCCTGTTTCCCATTCGACCAGCCGGTCGCCGGCTGCCTGGATGGCTCGGACGATGAACTCCGTGACTTGTAGCCGATGTTCCAGGAACAGTGCCGCAGGCGGGCGGTTGCCGCGGAAGGCCGGCCGCACAGGTCTTCCCAGCGCCTCACTTGCCAGTTGAGCCCCCCGACTGCCCAGCGTGTAGATGTACTGAGCCGACCCGTACAGTCGGCCCGCCGTCCCTACGGGTGGGCGGAACCGCTGCAGGAGGCGGACGTCGGTCAGATGTCGGAGGCGGCGGACGGCAGTGCCGACAGAAGGGAAGAAGAGACGCTGCAGTTGATCGCGTACGGCGATCCCAACGCGCGCCAGGAGGAGGACGATCTCCACATCCCGTCTCGTGATAACGTCCGCCTTGTTTTTGCGTTTCTTTCGATTCCTCGTGGTTCGTGCTGGGCGATCGCGTGTGCTTGGCGGGGTGGTTTTGTCCTCGTCCCTCGCGGGAGGTGGCGACCAATCGAATCCGATTTTCTTCAGCCGGGCCAAGACGTTCGCTGACGGTGCCCGGAGTTTCTCTTGGTACTTCCCAAGGAGGAGGTTGATGTACTCGGGGCGGAAGCCGATGAGTTCGGCGACGTCGCGGGCCGAGTAGCCTTGCTTCTCCATCCATTTGCCGAAGCGGGACTGGAAGTCGCGGATCTGCGCTTCTGAGAGACCTAGACCGGGCCTTCCCCTGGCCATCATCCGACTCCTGCGGTAAGGGATCTCGGGAAAAGTGTAACATACACCGGGCGGCTGATGGGAAAATTGAACGTTCAAGTTCTCGTCGAGAGTGCGACTTACGGTATAATAGACGTGAAGTGTGGTCTGTTTGGGGGGATAGGATGAGCAAACGCAAGATCCTGAAGGAAGAGCTCGCAGAGGAGATCAGCACGTTCATCAGAGAGAGGATCGTCGGCCGTCGGTTGGCCTTTCCATTGTACTTGAGGCCTATGATGTCCAGGCTAAAGTGTTGGAGTATCTGGAAGGACCCGAGGGTAGGGAGTCCCTGCGCGCCTTCGTCCGTTGTGCACGGACCGTCCCGCTCTCGTGGGATGGTATCTCGTGGGGCATTCTCGTCGGCTCCCTCGGCAAATCTATATGGAAATGTCTCTGTGCCGTGACGACTTTCGGTATGATGCACGTGATCAAGAATCGCTATCTTCGGCGGCGGTTGCGACCATCTCCTCCACGGAAGTTCGATGTATGGGTCGCGGAGGCGGCTCGGAGTGGCGACCTGCCCCTGCCTCTGGCCCCCCCGCCGGGATATGAATCGCGCAGGAGGGACTGAGAAGCAGAGGGCAGGCCGTTGGCGGGATCAATCGAGGGGAAGCGGTGCTGGTTCGCTGGTGTCCTGCGCGCGTCCGTCGCTTACCCGATCCTGGTCCAGAGCGGAGGTGAGCGATGACCGATGGTGAGGTCAAAGATCTTCGAAGGCCAGAGGAGATGGAGGCCGAGCAGGAGATAGCCATGCTGGCGGAGGCGATGGCTACCGAGACCGAGTTCTACACCGTTGTGGAGGTGGAGGCCGCGCTCGCCGCCCTGGAGACGGAGGGGGAAACGACCGACGGGCGGCGTAAGGTCGTGAGGCGCCCCCCCGTGTCCGTCGGGGTGGGTAGTTGCTTGTTTGTAGCCTCTGTAGGAGAAACCCCAGGCCGACAGGCCTTTCCCCGGACATCTCGTTCTGACCACCGCCGTGTTGCGTAACCCCAGCCGCTGGTCGATCACCCTTCACGGAAGGTCCCGTTTGTGCCAGAGGGACGGTTGTGCTATAAAACCGGGCAGGAATCGACCCTCAAGATATGGGCTTGGTCCGGAAAGGAGGTGTGTATCGGTGTGACAGGAAGGAGTCCTCAGAGCAGTTAAGTGCCCCCAACGTTGAGCGTGTGAGAACCGTCCACGATACGTAGGAGATGTAGACTATGCGTGCGTTCAAAACCGCGCTTACCTCCATTGTTGCTGTCGGACTGTTGCTTTCCCTCTCCTCCACCGTCCTGGCAGGAAAGCCCTCTCTTAACACCGAGACGGCCCTCCGTTCCTCTTTAGTCGCCGCGAAGAAGGTGTGCAAGGTCGACGCGGGCGAGGTGGTGATCAACGAGGTGCTGCCGGCCCCCTCCGACGGGACGGAGTGGGTGGAGTTGTACAACACCACCGATACCGACCTGGACATCAGTTACTGCTACATCGACGACATTGCCGACGGTGGGGGGAGACCTTACCAGATCCCGGCCGGCACCATCATCCCCGCCAAAGGGTTCTGGACCCTGGATCGGACCTCCTACTTCAACAACGGCGGAGACGACGTCCGGTTCCTGAAAGAAGACGCCGAGACGGTGCTGGACTCCTATACCTACGGGTCGACCGACTACGACGTCTCTTGGTACCGGAGCCCCGATGGCGGCGCATGGCAGCCGGAGCCCACATCCTCCCCCACCAAGGGAGCGTCGAACGGGGGGTACGGGTGCGGCACGGGCACCTGGACGCCGGGCTACCTGGAGATCCACCACATCAACATCGGTCAGGGGAACGCCACCCTGATCGTCGGCCCGACCGGCAAGTCGCTCCTCTTCGACGTCGGCGAGTCCTATTGGAACAGTAGCGCCGACGCGGAGAAGATTGGTCCCTACATTGAAACCGTGCTGGGCTGCAAATATATCGACTACGTGGTGGTCTCCCACTTCCACGTCGACCACATCGGCTACGTGGGCTACGGCGGGCTGTGGCACCTGGTGGAGGTGCAGGGCTTCACCGTGGGTCAGATGCTCCACCGGGACTACAATTCCTACCTGGGCTCCACCAGCGGCACGTTCCAGAACTGGCGGGACTACCTCGAAGGTGAGGGCAAGGACAAACTGAACCCGACCGTCGCCGTCGAAGGGACCGGTCAGGTGGACCTGGGGGGTGGGGTGGTCTTCGAGATCGTGACCGTGGACGGGAACGGCACCATCCTCCCCGGCGACTTCAGCGCCGACGAATCCCCGCCTTCGGAGAACGACTACAGCATCGGAGCGGTGCTCCACTACGGCGCGTTCGACGAGTGGCTCGGCGGGGACCTGGACGGTCAATACTACGTCAGCGAGTACGGCTACGCCTACCACGACATCGAGTGGAGCGTCGCCCCGGAGGTGGGGGATGTCGACGTCTATCTGGTCAACCACCACGGCAGCGACCATTCCAGCAACGCCGTCTTCGTCAACCAGATCGATCCTGAGGTCTCGGTCATCTCGGTGGGGGCCGACAACCCCTACGGCCACCCCCGCCAGTCGGTGATGGACCTCCTGCTGGCGACCAGCGACGTCTACATGACCGAGCGGGGCGACCCGAACGTCGACATCGGAGACGCGGTCGTGGCCGGTGACATCGTCATCCGGACCTCGGACGGGGTGTACTACACCGTCAACGGCGTGGGGTACACGGCCACCGACCCGGTGCGCACCGATGCCGATGGGGACGGCTACTTCGTCGAGGTGGATCCGGACGACGGCGACGCCGGGGTGACGCCCGCGCCGAACGGCGGCTGTGATCCGCTCTACCAGTACTGCGATGGCTGCTACGTCGAACCCGGGCAGGTGGTGATCAACGAGATCCTACCCGCCCCCTCCAGCGGCTACGAGTGGGTCGAGTTGTACAACACCACCGATGGCCCCATCAACATCGGGAACTGCTACATCGACGACGTCGCCGATGGCGGGGGAAGCCCCTACCAGATCCCGGCCGGCACCATCATCCCCGCCGGGGGCTTCTGGACGCTGGATCGAAGCCGGTACTTCAACAACACCGGCGACGACGTCCGGTTCCTGAAAGAGGACGCCACTACGGTGCTGGATGCCCACACCTACGGGTCGACCGACTACGACGTCTCCTGGTACCGGAGCCCCGACGGTGGGGCCTGGCAACCCGAGCCCACCACCTCCCCGACGAAAGGAACATCGAACGTCCCTCAGTAGGGACTGTCACCCGGAATGGTCAGCACTCCGACAGCGCCCCGTGCCGGCACGGGGCGCTGTTCTTCTGGGCACTCCTCCTGTAGAGCACATCCCGATGAGAGATTCGAGGTCATGGATGCCCACCTCTGGCCGACAGGGGGGGTAGCAACCTCCCTTACGTATACGTAATTGGAAACAGGGCCACTTCGTTGCCGGAGCCGCAGGCAGTGCGGGCAAAACTGCAGCGGCTTGAGGCCGAAGTCGCCCAGGATCAGCAGGTCGGGCAGGGAGGGGAGGTTCCCCTCCAGCAGCCCGTGCTCCTGGGCCCAGACGCGGTACCGGCGGACGGTCTTGCGGTTCACGTTCAAGGCCTTCGCGATGGCCCGACGGCTCTGGCGCTTGCGCAGACGGCGCACCATCTCTCGAATATCCATGTGGTGGTTCTCCTACCGGGCATCTTTTCTCCTCCTGCAAGGTGTGGAAGGGGGAGTATGGCCGAGGTGAAGGAATTGCGCCGGCGCGCCGGTGATCCAGTTTGGCCGAAAAGAGGTGGACCATCTTGGGTGAGAAGGCATGGGCCCTTTTGCATGAAAACGAGTGGCCCGGCTTGGGTGAAAATGCATGGATCAGTATAGCCCGAGAGATGACAATAGGCAAGGGTAGCCAGGGCTTTCTTGCCTCGGCGGCGGGGGTTGATATCGATCACCGGATGAGCGCGGAGGACGAAGCAGATGTAGGCGATGATGCGCCGGGTGAAGTAGGCAGCATCCGCCCGAACGACACGGACGGGGGAGGGCGAAGCAGCGTCGGAACAGTTCCAGGAGCGGGATGGCCCAGGGGGCATCATTCCGGTTGGCCCGCGTGACCAGGAACATCACCGGGAGAAGGGGGGCGCGGCAGATGAGCATATGGACCTTGTATCCGAACCGCTTGGCGAAATGCCAGGCGGCATCCAGGTCCTTTTTGAGGTGAGAAGATGAACAGGTTTGCATTCCGTTGGCGCTCGATCGACTGGACAGACGAAGGAACCAGTGATACCTTGGATCTGCGCTCCTCCTGGGTTTTGGGTCACTGTGTTTGACATCTCACAGTATACCCCTGCCCGGGAGGAGTGCCATTCTACCCGCCTGGATATTTATGCGACACTCTCTTTATACTTTATAGATTTGGTCGAGGGGTGATCGAGCGGGGCCCGGTAACGCGTAGGCAAACCATCGACGCCGTGCCGGCCATACCGCCCTTTGCTGTACTTGCGCACCACACCGACGTCGAAGG